>CAZETW010000089.1:0-11927 GCA_964515295.1 uncultured bacterium
GACGAGGAGGCACAGAGTTACAAAAGGCGTAGCTCTGGTCTTACTCTATTGGCAAGAATATTTTTTCTTTCGCACTCGGTGTTAACGGGAGTCCCACTTAATGTCGGTTTTCCTCTGCCCATATCTGAACCAGATTTATTAAAGTTTCTACTGTTTTTTCCATAGCTGGTACGGGTATCCATTCAGTTTTACTGTGGAAATTCATGCCTCCGGTAAAAATGTTGGGAGTCAGCAGTCCTTTATAGCACAGTTTAGCACCGTCTGTTCCGCCCCGTATAATATGCAGTTTTGGCTTCAGTCCGGCTTGTTTTACAGCCTGCAGAGCATATTCAGTTACTTTGGGTTCTTTTTCCAGTTTCAGACGCATATTTTTGTATTGTTCTTTTATGCTGATTTCAATATTTGCACCTGGATATTTTTTCTGTATGGATTTACATATTTTATTCAGTTTCTCGGCTTTTTCTTCATTGCCCTTTAGTTCAAAGTCTCTCAGAAGTATTTTTATAACTGATCTCTCAACACTGCCTTGTAATTGATAAGGATGAAGATAGCCTTCTCTTTTTTCAGTTTTTTCAGGAGCTGGTTCTTTTTTAATTTTTTGAATTATTTCTGCTATTATTTTTATGCTGTTGATCATTTTATTCTTTGCATATCCTGGATGGACATTTTTACCTGTTACAATTATTTCAGCTGCTGATGCATTGAAGGTTTCATTTTCAATATCACCGGCTTTTCCACCGTCAATTGTATAGGCATAATCCGCTCCGAATCTTTTGAGATCAAAATATTCCGTACCTCTGCCTACTTCTTCATCCGGAGTAAAACCAATTTTTAAAGTGCCGTGCTTAATTTCAGGATGCTCATTCAGATACTGAAGCATAGTTAAGATTTCAGCAATACCTGCTTTATCATCTGCTCCCAGAAGTGTGGTCCCGTCCGAAGTAATAATATCTTCTCCGGTATATTTTTTTAGTTCCGGATTTTCTTTTACTTTTATTATCTGACTGCTGTCTCCGGAGAGATGAATATCTTCTCCCTGATAATTTTTATGAATTACAGGTTTTACATTTTTCCCGGAAACTTCCGGGGAGGTGTCCACATGGGCTAACAACCCTATTACAGGAATAGAGTCTGCTTCCCTTTTAGTAAGATTACTTTCATAAGTGCCGGTTACATAACCATATGTATCCATTTCAGCATCTTTACAGCCTATATTTTTCAATTCTTTAACCAGAATTTTAGACAGATTTTTTTGTTTTTCAGTGCTAGGAAAATGATCAACCACACCTTCTTTGGACTGGGTGTCAATTTTAACATACCGGAAAAAACGTTTTAATATGTCTTTATTCATGATGTTACCTTTTTTAATAGAGCAGAAAAACAAAAATCTTAATTGATAACAGTACCAGACCAATTTCAATGCAAATCGTCTGAAGATAAGTTTCTATCATTCATAAGTTCATTATCCTTATTACTTTAAAATTATTCTTTTCAGGCCAAAAACTCCAGATATGCTTTTTTGGGGGATCATCATAGAGTATTTATTTACTCCTATTCCTATTGATTTACCTTTACAAATATCTACAATATTAGACTGTACCTTGATGTTCCAGTCACCATATCCAGGACTGAATCGGGGAGTAACTGTATATCCTTCCGCCTCTGCGATTGGTTTGATCAAATTATAGTGTATTTTATCAGCTACATCATCTGCTGTTTCAGAACCTATAGCATCAAGAATAAATGCTTTAGTTAACTGGTTGTCATTTGACAGATCATTAACTCTTTCTTCGGTTTCTGGACCAATGGTAGCAATAAAAATAACTCCATACACTGATTTATTAAGCAATTTGCTGACTTGAGGACTTTCTATAATGAAATCAGAATTTTTAAAGGTTGTCGCTGTTTCATTGTGTTTTTTTATCTCAAGAATAATATATGAGCCTGCAGGTTCAATTAATTGATCAGATTTTTTTATCAGTTCGTTAAAAATATGTTCAATGTGCTTACCTGGTTTTTTTATGTTTCCCGGATATCCTATCCTTCTCATGACTGCTTTTCGAGGAATGGAAACTCCAGGTATGTCATTCAGTATTTCTGTTTTATTGCAAATAATCATGTATGATATGAGTTTAATTATTATTGAGATTGAAAGATTTAAAATCTTTCCCCAGTTGTTTTCCTTTTTCATTGAAGAGAGATTTGATATGATCATCCATGGTCAGGTATAGTATCTGCCATCCCAGTTTTGTCAGTTCTATCATCTGATCTACCAGGAATGTACGTCTGTCCCAGTCTGAATACTGAAAGGCATCATCCAGAATCATAAACAAACTATCTTTATTGAGCAGTTTTCTGCTGAACCCGATACGCAGACAGAGCAGAATCTGTTCCTGTGCTCCGGTACTTAAGTCTGAGAAAGTAAAGTCATTAAATTTATCCGAAACAATTAATTCCTCTCCGTTTAATTCCAGACCTGTATACCGCTGTGTGATTTTCTGAAGAGGTTTTAAAACCTCAGAAGATTTTAATCCTTCAATTATTTTTGTATCTTCATCTTTCTGGAATTTTTCCAGCATTCTGTGAACTATGGCTTTCCCTACTATCTCTGCAGTAATTTGTTTATATTCATCAGTAATCTTTTTCTTCTTTTCTTTTAAATTCTGAATGAGCGATTCCCAGTTGTGGGCAACATCTTCATCAGTTATTCGATAGATTGAACGTTTCAGATCTTCCAGTTTTTGGTTCTCCTGATTAAGATCTTCCTCAATATTTTCAATTTCCTGGTTAATGGATTCCAGACGTACCTGATCAAATTCAATATTTGGCTGGTTTTTTACATAATCAGTTGATTTAACTCCATATATATTTAGTTCATTGTTTTTTGCTTTAATTCTTTTGTCAAGTCGATTACGTTTTTCACCTAGATCCTGAAGAATTTCAGGCCATTTCTCCGGAGGTAGTGATTCACCTGTAAGTTCAGTTATCAATTCGTTCAGTTTAATCTTTTTCCCCTCAATTGTTCTCAAGTCAGAAAAGAGCTGATCCTGAAGGATCTTTGCTTTACTGTAGTGTTCTTCCAGAGAATTTAATTTTTCTCTCAAAATGGATAAGCCAGTCATTTCTTCATTAAATTTAGTTTTAAAAGCAGTTTCGATCTTTTTTATTTCTTTGTTTTCTGATCTGTGTTTTGCAAACAGATTTACTTTTCGTAAATAAAGCAATCCAAACAGTAAAACAGAAGCTAATGATACAATAACCCAGATAAATAACTGTAAATAAGCACATATTCCACTGGAGATTAATGCGATTAATGAAAGAATAAGGAATATTAATCCCGGTTTATGATTCTCATGTATCAATAGTCTTTCATATATATCACAAGCACTGCTTAACCAATCGTAATGTTTACTTAATGATTCAGCTTTTTCTTTTTCTTTCTTTTTGTTTTTATATTCTTCAATTTTTTGTCTGTAAACACTCAGTAATTCTCTTGCTTCCTGCAGTTTTATTTCGGATATTTTGGACTTCTGATTTTCCAGCTCATTGATATCCTGGCTAATTGTATAAGCCAGATGCCGTTTAGCTTTGATAAGAAGATTTCTTTCTTCAAGAAGCTGCTTTTTCCTGGTTTCAAAAGTAACTCTGTATCCACCTGAATAAATTTTATCTATCTGGATAATAAGCTGGTTTATTTCCTTTAATTTGCGGGATAGTTCTTCTTTTCTTTTTATTTCACCTTTTTTATCTCCGCTTATATAGGTATCAGTTATTTTAGCTTTTTTGATGGTTTGTGATATACCTTGTCCAATATGGGTCAAAAGCTCTTGACTGGATAGGAATTTTTTTAGTATACTTTTACTGACTACTACTCCCTGGTATTCTTTGTCATTTTTTTCCTTAAGACCAGTTTCAGCTCCTCTGATTACCAGAAGCCTGGAAAAATCTGTGGGCAGACCTGCCTGTTCTTTTTCCAGAAAGTCTTCGATCTTTTTTTTAGAGCGAGGAGAAAAAGTTACCGGTGTTTTTTCTAATCCTTTGAGAGTTATTTTTCCATTACCTTTGATAGCTCTGGAAGGCCAGAGTTTGGGGTTGCGGAAAAGGGAATGAATCAAAAATTCAACCAGATGGGTTTTGCCCATTTCATTTTTACCATAAATCAAATTTAGCATACCAGGTTCCACAGTAAAGGAATTAAGAGGACCAAGATTTGTTATATTAATGTTTTTAATTATTACAGGCATGATTATCTATTCCTCATAAATCAAGCGCAAAGCCTGGAGCAGAATCTGGTCTTTATCCGGTTCATCTTTTTGCTCCGGCCATTGCAGGCTTTCGATTTCTCTGTACACTTGTTTGGTGATTTCTTCCCGATCCAGATCATCTGAAACATACACTTCAGAAAGATCCGGCTTTTGATCATAAAAAGTAATATCCTTAAGCTCTTGGTTTATAAGCTTGGATAGTTTGTTTTTATCTTTTGAATATCCTGATACTTTCAATCTTAATCGAATTTTGTTTTTTTTAGATTCCGGGATGTCCCATGAGTTAACCATTTTTTGTATTTGATTATGTATATATTTTTCTTCATCCTGAACTGGCAGTACTGTTATAGATTCATTAAAATAGATAATATCAGGATAGATAGGAAAAGATTCAATTCCTCCTGTTTCAGAATCAATGGTCAGACACCTTCTTTTTCCGGTTTCATTGATATCCAGTCCGCAGAGGGAGCCGGGATAATGCATTTCGTTGCTGTCCATGGGTTTATGAATATGACCGCAGATTACCTGGGCCGGCCTGAATTGTTCAATATCGCTTCTGGTGAGCGGCATATAGACTCCTGGTTCCCAGGGATTTGGTTCACTCATGCTGGGAATCCAGTCTCCGTGACTGATGAGTATCCATTTACCTTTTTCCAGTTTATCTGAAGAGTTGGCAATGCATTCTCCCATAGATTTTTCTTTAGTATAGGGGAGAAAGAAAAATAACATACTCATTAGATCAAATTGTTTGAATTCCGGGGAAGAGAAAACCTGTGTATTTTCTGAAGCCAGCATTTTTTTCTGTAAAGAAATATCATGATTTCCTGGAATAATATGAAACTGAATATTTTTATATTTGGGCCGGTTGCAGACCGCATCAAAATCTTTATAATTATGGCTTTCCTTATCAAACAAATCCCCTGCAATAATCAGATGATTGATATTCATAGTCAATATAGTATCCAGCAGGAGCTCCAGAGCGTGGTAGCGTTCCGGATATTTTTTTCGGTCACTGAGATGCAAGTCTGCTGTTACTGCGATCTGCAATTAGTACTCCTTTTTATAGAAAATAAAATTTGGTAAAGAATCAGTAAATTTTTCAACATAAAAAATTATAATTTTTATCTGAAAGTGAATGATACTCCGATCTTCAGTATAGAAATATCTGTAGAAGATTCATCAATATCATAAACTACCTGATCATTAATTATCTCTATAGAACCTTCTTTCAGATATTCGGCAATCCCTCCTTTCAGGTACTGACCACCTACATCAATATACACTCCCATAAGATTATTATCAGGATTATTTACTTCCGGGTTCCGGTATACACAGAACTGAATTCCATATCCGATGCCATAGCTGAAAGTAAAATCATCGAATATTTTCGTGCTGGCAATGGGATCTCCGTCCCAATCGCTCTCATTTTCGATTTCGGTGTCAGTGGTAAGATAGCTGAAACCGGCAAGTCCGTCAATGTAAGGAAGTACATTACCCCGGGGAGGCTGTAGCCTGATCATAAATTGTCCCATAATAATGCTGTTGGTAGTGGTAACATCTACATATACTGGTAATATTAATGGTTCTCTTCTGGTCTCTCTTCCGTATATCAAAAATTTGGCTGAGGCGCCGATTATAATTGGAGATTCAGGAAAATTATACCCAAAATATCCTGAAAGGCCGTAACCGTTAGATTCTATATTTTCTTTAAATTCTTTTTGAGGAAATCCTATATTGAATGAGATCCCGGCTCGGTACTGCTGTGTATGTGCAACGGTAGTTATGCTTAGCATTAAGAACATGGTGCTGAAAACAATTTGTTTTTTCATCAGTACTCCTTTTTGTATAGAAAATTATTGGCTAATTATAATAAATTTAAAATAATGTAGTTATAATTTTTTATTTTGTCAAATAGTATACATTGAATTTTAACAAAATATACAATAAATTATTAAAAATTTCGTTTATTATGGTGAGTTATGAAAAGGCAAATCAGACAAGACGGTATATGGATTAAATCTTTTTTAGCTGGTAATAAGAAAGGGTTCGACAACTTGTATAAAAAATATGAAAAACCATTATTTTCGTATATTCTCAGATATATGCACAATCAGGAGACGACTGAGGATATTTTTCAAAAAACCTGGTTTAAGGTAATACGAGGGCTGAACAGTTATGAAGAACAAGGGAGTTTCGGGAGCTGGCTTTTTGGTATAGCTCATAATAATTGTATGGATCATTTCAGAAAAAATTCAAAACTCCAGGTTGACGATAATATCAGCATGAAAGGAATGGACAGTCTGGAGAATAAAGTTGTAATAAATCCTGAAAAAAAATTTATTAAAGAAGAGGGATTGGATAATCTAAAAACAGCAATTGAAGAACTTCCCGAAGAACAAAAACAAGTTGTTCTTTTGCGTCTTTACGGAGATTTATCATTTAAGGAGATTGCAGTAAAATGTGAATGTTCCATAAATACTGTTTTGGGAAGAATGCATTATGCGGTAAGGAATTTAAAGAAAGTTGTAAGAAGATATAGATGGGAGGGTCTGGAAAATGATGCGATGTGATCAACAGGAAAACTGTTACTTATATCATTTTGGTGAATTAAAGAGTGCTGAGAAAAGAGCATTTAAAAAACATTTAAAAGAATGTGAGTTCTGTCAGCTTGAATTAAACAGGCTTAAACATGTATGGAAAGAACTGAATGAATTACCTATGGAACAACCTTCATCCGAGGTTGCTGGGAAAATCAGGAATAAAGCTGAGCAGTATACAGAAGAGAGGGGTGTTTTTCATATGATTTCAGGCTGGATCTCAATGTCCTGGATGGAATATAAGAAACCGTTGAGTTTTGCTGCGGCTGTTTCAGTTGTCGTTCTGCTAATTTTAGTCAGTCCTCTTCAAAAAACCATTATTACGGATTTAAAAAATAATATGTTTACAGACTGGGATGACAGTTTCATTACCCAGATAAATCAAATCGATAATAGACTTGACAGAATGGAATCCAGTGATCTTTTATCAGAGTTAAGATCTTTGGATGAGGACGAGGAGATATTCGAAGAAGATGACTGGACAACTCCTTTAATGGAAGAGATAAATACAATACGGGAAAGTTTGAAATATATAAATACAATATAAATTGGAGGTACTGCGATGAAGTATAAAATTTCATTTATTGTAGTGGTAAGTTTAATATTAAGTATATTTAGTTATGCTAATGCCCAACAAAGACCGCAAAATCCCGGAAACAGACCCATGTTAAACAGACAAAATATACAAAGATTATCTTCGGAGCAGGAGGAAGCAGTTCTTGAACATGTAAAAGCTACGTATCCGGAGGAAAGATATCAGAAATTACTGGATTTGAAAGACACTCGGCCCGCAATTTACAATCGTTTACTTCAGAAAGCATATCAGGAAATAGAGTATCTGGAAAGACTTAAAGAGCGTGACCCGGAAATGTACGAAGCTATGAAAGAAAAAAGAGAACTGGAGATACAAACAAAACAGCTTGTCGATCAGTATAAAAATACAGAAAATGAAGCTGAAAAAGAAAAACTGAAGAATCAGATATCAGAGTTGCTGAATAAAATTTTTGATATACGTCAAAAAAATCGTGAAAAAGAAATCGAACGTTTGGAAAAAAGACTAGCTGAAGCAAAAGAGAATAATGAGAAACGCTTACAGAATAAAGAAGAGATTATAGCGGAACGCCTAAAAGATCTGCTGGGCAAGCATGATTGGATGAGGTGGTAAATATTTTAGTATCCGCTTTTTTGTCCTTTCCTGGTGGATTTTGAAAAGTCTTTTTTTCAAGATGACTCCTATGCGTCGTATACTGTTTGTAATCAGCATTATCCTGTCTTTTCAATCCACTCAGTTTACAGTAAATGGTGGACAATCAGTAAATATAAATTTTAATTTCCTTGGCTTTCTGCTTCTTTTAATAATTTTATTTTAGAAAATATGTAACCTTTTGATTGTTACTCAGTCTTTAATAATGAGTGATGAGGTTATAGTATTATAATAAAATAATTTAATTAATTATGAAAAATGTTTATTTAATAATGTATTCTTATAAATGGATTTGAATATAATCGAAACAGATAACTGTAATAATCGTACATTAAAATGGAGATGAATTAAATTTAATAATAAAGCTAAGGGAGTATATTTATGAAAAAATTGCTGATTCTAATTTTGGGATTTTATGGATTATTATTTGCCAATAATAATGATAAAATAATTAATATAAGAACCACACCAGAACCTCCGGTTTTGGATGGAGTTATAGATCCTTGCTGGAGCAGAGCGGACTCAGCAGTGAATTTTTTTCAATTGTCACCTTACTATGGCAGAGAACCTTCACGGAAAACAGTTGCACGGATCCTTACCACAAAGAATTCATTATTCTGTTTAATGGTCTGTTATGATGACCAAAGTCAGGTTCAGGCATATAAAGGAACGTTGGATAATATCAGCGGTGACCATTGTTCTCTGATGCTGGATACCTTTGGAAACAGCCGTACAGCCTATAAATTTGCAGTGTCAGCATCAGGAGTTCGCAGCGATTGCCGTTTGGTGGATGATGCCCGTAACCGGGATTATTCCTGGGACGGGATATGGTTTGCAGAGTCTAAAGTATATGACTGGGGATATGTAGTTGAAATGGAGATCCCCTATAAATCTCTCCAGTATAATGATGATCTTCTTCACTGGGGTCTGGACTTTGACCGATTGATTGCTGAGAATAATGAAGATCTATACTGGTGTCCTTATTCAGAAAGTACCGGACAGCGCGTGTCCGAATTTGGCAAACTGATTTTTAACGGATTTTGTCCTACAGTACGGGGAATGCATCTGGAGCTTTATCCGGTAGGGCTGGTAAAAGCTGAATATCAGCCGGACGGCAGTTACGATATGAAACCGAATATAGGAATTGATGTGCTTTACAACCCTTCACCAAAACTTACTTTCCAGGGTGCTGTTAATCCGGATTTTGCTCAGATAGAAGCAGATCCTTATGAATTTAATATCAGCCGTTATGAAACGTATTATAATGAAAGAAGGCCATTTTTTACAGAAGGAAATGAAATTTTCATGGCTTCAGGAAAACAAAGAAATATGGGATTTTACACTCCTTTGGAGCTTTTCTATTCCCGCCGCATTGGCAGAAAACTGCCTGACGGAAGTGAAGTACCGCTGTGGACAGGTGCTAAAACATTTGGCCGTATACAGAAATGGGAGTACGGAAGTTTTCTGGCAGTGACCGGAGGTGCTGAATACACAATAGATAATGAAGACTATAAAGAAAAACAGGCAGTTTTCGGTTCCGCACGCTTAAAACGTCAGATTATGGGGAATTCATCAATTGGATTTTTATTTGTAGGAAAGCATTCTGAAGCAGGCGACAACGGAGTGCTTGATATTGACGGTGCATTCCGTGGATCTAACTGGCAGCTGGCATACCAGCTGGCACGTTCTTATCAGAATGATAAAGGTGATTTTGCCGGTTCGGCCGGGTTGACTGTTCTCAAAGAGAATATGATCTTAGGGCTGCGCGGACGATATATAGGTGACAATTTTGATATTGATGATGTAGGATTTGTACCCTGGAAAGGAACAGCAGAACTTATTGGTCTGGGCGGACCGCGCTGGTATTTTAAGGATGGATATATTCGTTCAGTTCTTGTGTATTTTGGTCCTGTACTTTCATATGAAAAAGTGGATAACTTTACTGATTACGGAGGTTTAATAGGATTTAATATGCAGTTTCGCAATAACTGGGGGTTTGAAATCAATACGACTTTTGCCCGTTCCAAAGAACGAGATGTTACTTTTGATTTTTATTCACATCATCTTTCTTCCTGGTATCATATAAGTCCGCGCTGGCATGCGAATTTAAACGGCAGTTACAGTAGAACCTATAATTTTTCCCGGGACTATCTTGCATTTTATACTTACTGGAATGCTTATATCAGCTGGCAGGTCAGCCGGAACATGCAGATTGGTACTTCTGCCAGTGTATTTATTGAAGGAAATCCTCAGGGTAACGTAGAGGAAGTAACCTATAATTCCAGACCGTTTATCTCTGCCAATCCTATAAATAACATGAATGTGAGAGTTTATCTGGATAATTTATTTTTAAAGTCTTCGGCTCAGTTAGAACAGCTTGTCGGAGGTATGCTTTTTTCCTATAATTTTTCACCTAAAAGCTGGATTTATCTGGCAATTAATGAAGTTCAATACAGACCTGAGGAAATGCTGAAGATTCGTGACAGAGCTGCCGTATTTAAACTTAAATATTTATATTATATGTAATCATAAAAAAGTCCCCGGTATATTTACCAGGGACTTTTTTATTCAGGGAAAATGTTGATTTTAATTTTTGTGATTATTATATTATATTTAATTATAATATTTGTTTAACTTAAGAAGAAAAATTTTGAATAGAGTTATTAAAAGGGAGATATTATGAAAGACATGATTTACCTTGATAATGCTGCCACCACTTATCCAAAACCGCAGGAAGTATATGATTTTATGTATGAATTTTATCAGAAACACGGAGTGAATCCCGGCCGTTCCGGCTATGATGCAACCCTGCAGACCGAAGAAATAGTCTATGCAACCCGCAAGATGCTGGTGGAATTTTTTAACGGTAATAATCCGAATCATCTTACCTTCAGCTATAATGCTTCTGATTCATTAAATATGATCATTATGGGTATGCTGGAAAAAGGTGATCATGTTGTATCTACTAATTTGGAACATAACTCTGTCCTCCGTCCCCTGAATGTTCTGGACCGGGACGGAGTTGCTGAAAGAACCTATGTTCCTTTTGATAAGAATGGATACATCCATTCAGATGATATTAAAAAAGCTGTTAAGAAAAATACGAAAATGGTGATTATGAACCATGGTTCTAATGTTATCGGCACAGTTCAACCTGTTGCCGAAATAGGAAAATTTTGTCGAGAAAATGCAATTTATTTTGCAGTGGATGCAAGTCAGACAGCAGGCGCTCAGAATATTGATATAGAAGAAATGTGTATAGACTTACTGGCCTTTACCGGACATAAATGTCTGATGGGGCCGACCGGAATAGGGGGATCCTATATCAGAGAAAATGTCCCGATCAAGGGCATCAGGCATGGGGGGACCGGAGTGCGTTCTGCTTATCCTTATCATTTAGATGAATTTCCCTACCGTATGGAGTGCGGAACTTTGAATGTAATGGGTGTATCCGGTCTGCATGCCGGTCAAAAGTGGCTGCAGAAAGAAGGAGTAGATACAATTCATAAGCGTGAAATGAAACTCTGGAAAAAACTTCGTGATGGATTGGATACTATTGATAAAGTAACTTTATACTGTGCAGATTCTGCAGAAAACCATAATGCAGTACTCAGTTTTAATCTGGATGGATGGGAAGCTGCTGATGTGGGCACAATGCTGGATGTTGATTATAATATTGCCTGCAGAACCGGTTTGCAGTGCGCTCCTCTGGTGCATCGTCAGATAGAAACAGAAGAGTTGAAAGGAACAGTCCGTTTCAGTCTGGGACCGTTTACCACAGAGGAACATATTGATTCAGCAATTTCTGCTGTTGAGGATATCGCTGCAATAAAACGATAGTCGAGGTTAAACCACTCTGAC
>CAZETW010000090.1:0-11645 GCA_964515295.1 uncultured bacterium
AGATTTTTTTCCCATTTTTCCAGAGAAGGATGATACATAGTGAAAAACTAACTAATCAACTTTTTATATTCTTCAGCTGATAATAGACCATCAATTTCACTTTCTTCGGAAAGCTTGATTTTAATAAACCAGCCTTTATCATAAGGATCTTTATTGACTAATTGAGGAGATTCCTCCAATTCCTGATTAACTTCTGTTATTTCTCCTGAAACAGGGGCATAAAAATCAGACACAGCTTTCACTGCTTCGATATTGGCGCACGGTTCAAATTGCTTTGTTGTAGAACCTGGTTGGGGCAATTCAACAAATACTATATCACCCAGCTCACTCTGAGCGTAATCTGTTATACCAACAGTAACCTGGTCACCATCAATCTTTACCCATTCATGTTCTTTTGTGTACTTCAATTCTTCTGGTACATTCATTGTTTTCACCTATTCATTTTTTTCTGGTTTAAGTTTAAAATTATCTAAAAAATGAGTATCTATAATACCTTTCACAAAATTTTCATTTTGCATCACTTGTTTATGAAAAGGAATAGTTGTTGGGATACCCTCTATGATAAACTCCTCTAAACTTCTTTTCATTCTGCTTATAGCTTCTTCCCGGTGAATGCCGTATGTAATCAGTTTAGCTAATAAAGAATCATAATGAGAAGGAATCTTGTATTGAGCATAGGCATGAGTGTCGACCCGTACCCCCATTCCGCCGGGTTCATGAAAAGACGTAATTATTCCCGGCCAGGGAAGAAAATTGTTAAACGGATCTTCAGCATTAATACGACACTCTATAGCATGACCATGAGGTTGCTGTGTAATATTCAAAGAATCCATATTGCCTTCTGCTGCTAATCTTATTTGTTCTTTCAGCAAATCAATATTATATACCATTTCTGTAACAGGATGTTCTACCTGAATCCGGGTATTCATTTCCATAAAATAAAACTTTTTATTAATGTCCATAAGAAATTCAATAGTACCTGCACTTCGATAACCAACAGATTCTGCCCCGATCACGGCAGCAGAGACAAGTTTCTTACGAAGAGAAGAATCAACAACCGGAGAGGGCGATTCCTCTATTAATTTCTGATGTTTACGCTGAATAGAACATTCACGTTCTCCGAAAGCTATAACCTTTCCTTTTCCATCACCGAGTAGCTGTATTTCAATATGTCTGGGGCGTTCAAAATATTTTTCTAAATACAGGTCGGGATTCCCAAATGCAGCTTTAGCTTCCGAACGAGCCATATCAAAAGCATGTTTCATTTCCTTATCGTTTTTTATTATCCGCATCCCCTTACCTCCCCCGCCAGCAGCTGCTTTAATTATTACAGGATATCCAATATCCTTGGCAAGATTTACCGCTTCATCTTCACTTTCTAATGCCCCTTCACTACCGGGAATAACCGGAACATTTGCTTTCTGCATAACTTTTTTAGCAAAAATTTTATCACCCATGTTAGATATCATTTTAGCATCAGGGCCAATAAAAGTAATATCAGATAATTCACACATTTCAGAAAATTCAGCGTTCTCTGCTAAAAATCCATACCCGGGATGAATACAGTCTGCATTACTGATTTCCGCTGCACTGATGATTCGGGGTATATTAAGATAACTTTCAGTAGCCGCAGGAGGACCGATACAAATTGCCTCATCGGCAAACCGTACATGCAGAGATTCTACATCTGACTCTGAATATACAGCAACTGTTTCAATCCCCAGCTCTTTACAGGCACGGATGATTCGTAATGCAATTTCACCTCTGTTGGCAATAAGTACCTTTTTTATCACAATACCATCCTATTCTTTTTTAATCAGAAATAAAGGTTGGTTGTATTCAACTGCTTGACCATTTTCAACCAGAATATCCTTGATCTCTCCTGATATTTCAGCTTCTAATTCATTCATAAGCTTCATAGCTTCAATGATACAGAGAACTGTTCCGGATTTGATGCGATCTCCGATATTAACATAAGGATCTGCATCCGGAGCAGGAGCCCCATAAAAGGTGCCGACCATAGGAGCACATATTTCTACTATATTCTCATCTTTTTGTTCATCTTTGGGCATTTCCTGTATAGCTGCTTCCTTATGCTGGTGTTGAAAGGCATCAACATTTAATGAAGAAGCCTGTGGCTGGGTAACAACAGGAATCTGGGGTTGCTGGAGAGCTTCAGTTTTTTTCCCTTTATTTATGCTTATTTTAAAATCATTTTCTTCAATTATTAATTCTTCGATATCATGCTTTTCAACCAATTTTACCAATCGTCTGATTTCAGCTATATCCATATTCCCTCCCTGTCGGAATATTCTTTTTTATTTTACCCGTTCAATATATTCATCACTTCGGGTATCAACTTTTACTTTTTCTCCCTGATCAATAAAAAGCGGTACCTGTATTATCTGTCCTGTTTCCAGGGTTGCGGGTTTTGTTCCCCCGGTAGCAGTATTTCCCTTTAGGCCGGGTTCAGTTTTAATAACCCTTAACTCCACAAATATCGGCAGGTTAATATTGATAGGTTCATTACCGTCAAATAAGATGTCTGCTTCCATTCCCTCAATTAAATAATCAGTAGCTTTCCCCAGTATCTCTTTCTCAATAAAAATTTGTTCATAGGTGTCAGTGTTCATAAATACATACTGCTCATCACCTTGTTTATAGAGGTACTGCATAGTCCTATTTTCAACTCTCACATCCTCCACTTTTTCCCCGGAACGATAGGTTTTGTCAAGCACCTGTCCTGTTTTTAAATTTTTTAATTTTGTTCGGACAAAGGCTCCCCCTTTACCAGGTTTCACATGCTGAAATTCAATTATTGAATATAAAGCATTGTCAATTCTTAAAATAAGTCCATTTCTAAATTCAGATGTTGATGCCATATATTATCCTCTATATTAATACTCTCATCCATCTTTTACTAAAATAAAAACTTTTAAATATAATATTTTTAAGGGAACTTGTCAACTTTTTACTTACTATCTTTTTCTCGCGGAACCGGTTTGAGCAATAAATCCTGAAAATCAAAACTAAAATCAGTCGCTGACGATTCCTGATTAGTGAGCACCATAATTCCGATCTTTTGATCCGGAAGCATGGTCAGTTTGGATACATAGCCTGGCAGTCCTCCGGTATGAGTGACTATTTTATGTCCTCTGTAGTCGTGTATTCTGAATCCAAGAGCATATCCGGAAAATTGTGGTTGTGATTAATTTCTTCTTGTCTGACAAAAAGATGTACGGTTTTCACAATCAGTAAAAGAGGGACTATATACTTTTTCATAATCTGAATCCCCTTTTGAATAATAAATAAATATAATTTAAATATACACTGACAGATAAACATTGTCAACACTTAATATATATTTATCATTATCAAAGTATTCATGATAAAATCATCTGTTTTTATAAAATTTTCTTGATTTTTTCATCAATTCGTATAAATTATTATTAATTCCTTAATTCGGAGGATTCATGATTATTTCAAAATTAATTATAAATGGGTTTAAGTCTATCAATAGAATGTCTCTTTCTTTGGATCCTCATGTGACTTTACTGATCGGACCTAATGAATCAGGCAAAACAAATGTTTTAAAAGCTTTGGAGGCCTTTAACCCTGATATCAATATTGATATAAATGACACATGTCAGTTTTCAGATCTTTATAAATCTGGGAAAACTCCTATTATTGATCTGGAATTCTCTCAACTCAATAAGAATGATAAAGCTAATCTTTCCAAAATCCATTCCAGTTTTGGATCTATCGATTCTTTTATACTCAGAAAAGAAGGAAATAATCAAAAAAATTATAAAGTTCTTATTAAAGATAAAACCTTCTCAGTGGGATCTGTCAAACCTATCTTCTCTATTATCCCTAAAATACTTTATTTTGATTCTTTAAACCTCATCAAAGACCGTATCAACTATGATGACCTGACCAAAGATGGCAATAAATACCAGGTAGAAAAAAATCTGCTCTCAATTAGTGGCATTGATGATCCTTCTGTAATTTTCGATGATTCAACTCATGGAAGAAGGGCTATCGAAGAAGCAAGCAGGGTTGCAACAGAAAAAATCCAGAATGTCTGGTCGCAGGAACCATCTCTGGAAATTAAATTACGCGTTAACGGCAAAACTCTTTATATTGATTTCAGTGATGAAACGACTGTTTATGACACTCCCAAAACACGCTCAAATGGATTTCTCTGGTATTTATCATTCTATATAAATTTTCTGGCTACCACCAATGAAGCTAATACCAATGAATATATTTTTCTCTTTGATGAACCCGGTGTCCATTTGCACCCTTCCGGTCAGAAAGACTTAACTCGGTTACTGGAAGATTTATCCAAAAAAAATCAGATTATTTATACGACGCACTCACCCTTTATGATTAACAGAAATTATCCGCAAAGAGTGAAAGTGATAACAAAAGACGATAAAGGTACTAAAGTTTTTAATGAAGCATATAAAGACAACTGGAAACCGTTAAGACAGTCTATCGGACTCACCATTGGAGACCTGTTCTTTTTCAGCAATAAAGGGATTATCTTTGATATACCTAATAAAAAGAAAAAATCTTCATTATAGATCAACATATTTTTCTCTGAGTGATAAATAATAACCTGCTTTTTGTTTTTTCCCCCGTTTAGAAAAACCACTTGCTAAAATAGTACATTTCTTTTGCAGCATTTTTATAGTTGCTTGTTTATCTTCTGATGAAAGTGTGTAATTTTCCAGCATTTTTACCATTGCTTTAACTCTGTAATGATCCATCCCCCAGTACTTCTGAGACAGCTGATCAGAATGGCCGCCTTTCTTGATTATTAATTGCTGGGGAATAAATGTTACCGGATAAAAATGACTTATTCTCAGCCATAAATCATAATCTTCACAAACAGTCATCTGAGGATCGAACCTTCCAGCCTTATCAAATACATTTCTGTGAATCATGACTGAAGATGGACTGATTATACAAAGCGGCAGACATCTCTGGTAGATCCTGCCGGAATATTTTTGATGGATTTTTTTTGGATTTACGCGTATCCCATTCCTAATCCAGATTTCATCAGTATAACAAATCTTTATATGAGGATTTGATCTTACTACCCTTACCTGGGTTTCTAACTTGTTTTTTAACCATTCATCATCCGAATCAAGAAAACATATATAGCGGCCTTTTGACTTCTCAATTCCAAAATTCCGGGCTGCAGAAACTCCTTTATGGGACTGAAAAAAATATCGTACTGTATCATTATACCTCTTGAGTACTTCTTTTGTATCATCAGTGGATCCATCATCAACAATCAGTAATTCATATTTCTGATACGTCTGCCTTAATACCGATTCAACAGCAAATGTAATGCTAGACCTTCGATTAAAAGTAGGAATTATAATGCTGACTAAAGGAAATTCTTTTTCAGAAGACATTGGAGGTTTCAAAAACTTTAAATCCCTCTTTTAGAGTTGATGCCTTAAGCATTGTACTATAAACTCTTTCCTATCACCTTCATATAATCTAATCTGATAATATTTGTTTTCATATCCAACATGATGAACAGCCAGAAAATAATTTATGGTCTGTTTTCCATATTAATGTATAATCTGCAGGTTTCTTTTTGTTTCTGCTGAAATATCTGGGATTTCCGGATCACTGACTCGTATAGCAAGTGTATAATCCCCTGACTTCAGATTACTGAAATCAATTCCTATCAGCTCCTGAGAATCATTCTGCTCTGCAACTCTGGTTTGCTGCAAACTGATTGTATTCTCCTCTGAACTGCTGAAAATACTCCCAATCTTCCTGAAAAGTCCTTTTTTCTCTTTAACTGTTGTCACTTCAATGAAAATCTCATACTCATTCTCAATACCGCCGGTCTTAATATTATATATCTCAAAGTAACAAAATACCTGCTCTGCTCTTTGTATGGTCTCATACGGATAGGGAGTGACACTGATCCCCCTTTTGTGTATCAGAGGATAAAAATCCCTGTACAGTGAATCCCGTATCTCCCGGCAGAACTGAATATCACTGATACAAAGCTCCCCGGTACTGAAATCACGTATAGATACATCCTGCTTGGTAAACCCTGTCTTTTGGGTTTTTTGATCTTTTAACTGTAAGGTAATCCTTCCTGTCTGGGCTGGGACGGATATGCTGCTGCTCTCTATAATATAGGGGAGATTCAGCTGAAATAATTTCTCTAACGCATACCTTTTAGAATATTTATGCTGCTTCACTCGTTCCAGCCTCTGATCTTCAAAAAGACTAGCATATTCTATACTGAGAGTATCAGACGAAGATGACTCCGGGATCTCTGAAAAATTATGGGCATAAGGTGTAAAAAAATTAATTCTGAGTGTCGTTCTGTCCTGGAGTCCCTTGAATTGTGCTATATGATACTTGAAAAATAACTCCTGAAATGCTTTTCTCGGAGCTGAAAGTAATACTGGAGTAAAAGCTTTTTTTGTTTTCACGTCTGTTTTGAACTTATTTCTTATTTGTCTGAGCTTCTGATGGGGATCCTTAACATCATAAATGTTAGACTGCACACTGCTTAAGCTTGAAACTGCTCTTAAATCCTCTTCAAAACTATAAATTTCATCAGATAAACTATAAATGGAGGTGGATCGTATCACTGCTGCTCTGTCCTTTATCATGTCTCCCCAGTAAAAAAATTTTAGTTTATCTTTTCGGGGAAAGATTATCGCTTCATCAATGGATTCCACTTCTCTGAAAAAATTCCCTTCACCAACAAAATTAAGTATCAGCTCTTTTTCTTTAATGCCCTTTTTAAAATTATACACCCAGGTTTCATTACTCTGCACTGAATAATCAACCGGGACATACCACTCTCCGGCACCAGGATAAAACAATTGATTTGCAAGATACTCTCTTACCATACCAACCCTGAATAATTTATTAGTTTTCATCTGTGATTTTTCTTGATATCGGTAAGACGGCTTACCATACCTCAGATAATATTTACCCCGGTCATCAAAATAAGGCGGCTTAGAACAACTGAAATGTTCTTTTATATAATAATATCTACTTATAAAATCATGTAAATAATCATTAATATTGAAAAGTGGATTAGGATCATTTTGTTTCCAGTAATATTCTATATATGTTTTTTTTTGTTCAAGACTGTTAAGCTGCATATATTCTTTCTTACCCTCTTTTGTCAATAGTACTAAAAAAGGGTATTCATATGTTTTTTCAAACTTGTCCTGTTGGCATGTTTTTAACTGCTCCATATATAAAGATTTTTTCTTGGTTGTATCATTACTGGAATTAACCTGATAATGAAATGAATAAAGAGAAGTAATACTCCATAAACTTATAAAAAGAATAACTATAGTGTTTATTCTCTTCCTCATTTTGTCAACCTCGCCTTATCTTAATAAAGGTTAAAACAAACTTGCTCTGTACCAGCGTTGCTTTACATACGATCAATTATATAAACCTTTTTTTCAATTATTCCACAATCTTCAGGTTTCTTTTTGTTTCTGCTGAAATATCTGGGATTTCCGGATCACTGACTCGTATAGCAAGTGTATAATCCCCTGACTTCAGATTACTGAAATCAATTCCTATCAGCTCCTGAGAATCATTCTGCTCTGCAACTCTGGTTTGCTGCAAACTGATTGTATTCTCCTCTGAACTGCTGAAAATACTCCCAATCTTCCTGAAAAGTCCTTTTTTCTCTTTAACTGTTGTCACTTCAATGAAAATCTCATACTCATTCTCAATACCGCCGGTCTTAATATTATATATCTCAAAGTAACAAAATACCTGCTCTGCTCTTTGTATGGTCTCATACGGATAGGGAGTGACACTGATCCCCCTTTTGTGTATCAGAGGATAAAAATCCCTGTACAGTGAATCCCGTATCTCCCGGCAGAACTGAATATCACTGATACAAAGCTCCCCGGTACTGAAATCACGTATAGATACATCCTGCTTGGTAAACCCTGTCTTTTGGGTTTTTTGATCTTTTAACTGTAAGGTAATCCTTCCTGTCTGGGCTGGGACGGATATGCTGCTGCTCTCTATAATATAGGGGAGATTCAGCTGAAATAATTTCTCTAACGCATACCTTTTAGAATATTTATGCTGCTTCACTCGTTCCAGCCTCTGATCTTCAAAAAGACTAGCATATTCTATACTGAGAGTATCAGACGAAGATGACTCCGGGATCTCTGAAAAATTATGGGCATAAGGTGTAAAAAAATTAATTCTGAGTGTCGTTCTGTCCTGGAGTCCCTTGAATTGTGCTATATGATACTTGAAAAATAACTCCTGAAATGCTTCTGTGGAAGCATAATGTGTGGTGGGAGTGCGAGCTTTATTTCTTTTGACATTTGTACTTAATGTGTTTCTTATCTGTCTGATTTGATGTTCAGGACTAGAAACATCGACATTAGTAGTAGTCGGATCCCATGACCAGGCTGCATCTCTGATATCCTGTTCAAACCGTAAAATTTGCTCAAGAGTGCCAAATACTAACCGGGATTGTGTTGCTGAAGCCCTCTTTTTTATCATATCAGCCCAGTAAAAATATCTTAATGCGTTTGTTGTAGGGGATATTATTGCGTATTCAAGACTTTGTATTTCTCTGAAGAATTTACCCTCTGCTACAAAATGAAGAACTAATTCTTTATCCTCTCCCCCGGGTAAAAACTGGTATACCCAGGTTTCATTAGCTTGGACAGAATACTGCATTGGAATGACCAATCTTCTTGCGTTTGTTTTACCTATCACCTCTTTCAGAAAACCTCTGATCTGTGGACTTCTGAACAACTCGGCATTTTTTATCTGTGATTTTTCCTGATATCGGAAAGACGGCTCACCATATTTTAAATAATACCTGCCCCGGTCATCAAAATAGGGTGGCTTTGAATAGGAAAAATTTATTTTTATATGGTGGGAACGTTTTATAAAATCATGAAGGTAGTCATTGGTTTTAAGAAGAGGATTGGGATTATGTTCTTTCCAATAGTACTCAATATATTCTTTCTTTTGTTCAAGACTGTCAAGCTGCATATATTCTTTTTTACCCCCTTCTGTCAATAGTACTAAAAAAGGATATTCATACATTTTCTCAAACTTGTTCTGTTGGCATGTTTTTAACTGCTCCATATATAAAGTCACAATTTTTGTTGTGTCATCATTTGTTTGAAATTCATATTGAGCTGCATAAAGAGAGGCAGTTCCCCAAAGAGCAATCAAAAAAATAATTATTCTGTTCACCATTTTTTTCATTTCGTGACACCCCCATGTATAATCAGGAATACAGTATTATTATATTATAAAAAAATTTCATCCTTTTTTTATAATTTACTCATCAATCTGAAGATTTAACCATAATAAATTACGATTGATTAACTATTTACCCTCATTCTTTTTAAAATTTATCATCAAAATTTTACCAATTACCTTAAAAAAATTGTATTATCTAACTTATAATGCTTACATGTGAGTTTATTTCAATACCAGTCTCTCTGTTACTTCTACAATTTTCTTATAAACAAATGAATTTCCGGCCACAATATTTCCTGATTCCATATATTTCTGCTTTCCCTGAAAATCACCCACTTTACCACCTGCTTCTTCTATCAATAGAGATCCGGCAGCCATATCCCAGGGCTTTAAGCGTATTTCCCAAAAACCATCAAATATTCCGCAGGCAATATAAGCAAGATCTATGGCTGCTGCTCCCATCCTGCGTACACCTGCACTTTGAAGAAACAGCTCCTTGAATGACTGCAGATAGGTATCCAGATTTTCTTTAACCCGGAAAGGAAACCCTGTTGCAAGAATAGCATCTTTCATGTCTCTTTTTCCGGAGACGTGAATACGCTGTCCGTTTAAATATGCCCCCTTATTTCTTTCTGCCCAGAACATTTCTTCAGTTTCCGGAGAATAGATCACACCTGTATTAATCGTTCCGTTGATACTCAGGGCAATAGAGACAGCATATACCGGTATCCCCTGTATATAGTTAGCTGTTCCATCCAAAGGATCTATAATCCATTGAAATCCTGACTCTGTTTTCAGTTCTTCTGATTCTTCTGCCATAATCGCATGATCAGGAAATTCCTTCTTAATGATTGATATTATCTTGTTTTCTGATTTATAATCAAGATCAGTAACATAATCCCCTTTCCCCTTTATATCAATTTGCCCTTCCTTGAGTTTCCTGAACTCTTTTTTAAGAATATCCCCTCCTATAGCAGCTGCTTTTTTTGCAGTTTTCAGCATTTTGTTCTCCTTTTAGTGTATATAATTTAAGGTAACAGAAAATATAAAAAAATGCCACTCTAATTCTGTTATCATGGAATTTCTTTAAAATATATTTTTATGCCTCTATTATTTTTTTAAAAATTTCTTGATATTCTAAAAATAATTCATTAAATAAAATTAATTACTTTTTAGATTTACACATTGAATATCAAATTGCTGCAGTTGCATAATAATACGACCTTAAATCAAAACAGGAGACAAGAAATGTCACTTAAAGATCAATCATTAACAATTGGTAAATGGCTTTTTCGCTGGAGAAGCTATCTTCCACTCGCTCTCATTGCTGTGGTTATCCCAGCACTTCTGAATTACTCATATCTTTTTGGTTCACATGTATATGATCTTGTTTGGGGAATGTTTTGCTTCACCATCTCTCTCTTCGGTTTATGGATTCGCTGCTATACAATTGGCTATACGCCTAAAGGTACATCCGGCAGAAATACCAAAAGCCAAAAAGCAGATTCACTGAACACAACAGGAATATACTCTATAACCCGTAACCCGCTTTATCTGGGCAACTTTTTTATTGTGCTGGGTATTACTATGTTGCTTCGAGTCTGGTGGATTTGTGTTATATACTTTCTTACTTTCTGGTTGTACTATGGAAGAATTATAAAGATAGAGGAATCATACCTTATTAATAAATTCGGCAAGGTTTATAAGGATTATGTACACCGAACGCCAGTATTTATCCCGCATTTCAAACTGTGGCAGCCGCCTATGCTTTCCTTTTCATTCAAAAAAATCCTGAAGCGGGAATACCCCAGTCTTTTCGGAATTATCTCTGCCTTTACTGCTCTCGAATTTGCTAAGGATTCCGCTGTAAAAGGATCTGTTGTAATTGATCCAGTTTGGCTGGTCATATTCAGTTCCGGCTTGTTGGTATACATCACATTGAGAGTTCTAAAGAAAAAAACAAGAGTGCTAAAAGTTGTAAGACAACGGGAGAATACCTAATGAGACTGTCGAAAAAGTCATGGGTAAGTCATTGTGATATTTCTTAAAAAATTATATTTTTATTCTTTATTTAAATATTGATTTATCGCAAATTTTTACTTACATTTTATTTTATAAGCATCTGAGACACTTCTTGTCCTTTATAACACTATATACTATAGCAATACAAGATAAGTCTTTTTTAAAATACATATATTAATAATATACAAGGAGCCATTAAATCATGAAATCATTATTTAATTATTTAATTTTTATATTGAACCTTTTCATTATCTCTTCTCTGTGTGCTCAGCAGGATATTACCGGCACCTGGCATATTGATAAAGAAAATATTCACACCACTCAGTCTCAGTATTACGAACTGCCAAATGGTATATCCGGGG
>CAZETW010000091.1:0-11617 GCA_964515295.1 uncultured bacterium
TGATCACAGTTCCTCAAGTGATCTTACTGGGTATGCTGGCCAACTGGCTGTTTTAGGGTATTGAGCGGTGTTTAGAGAGAATAATAAAAGATAAAAATTTTGTAAGGAGGTGAACAAATTATGCATGGATGGGAATTTATGCACTGGGGCTGGTTTGGGTTTATTGTACAGATCATTTTCTGGGTAGCAATCATACTGGTTATTGTTTGGATTGCAAAAAAAATCACAGAATCCCAGCCCAGAGATAAATCTTCTTCTCAGGAAGATTCAGCGTTGGATATTCTGAATAAACGTTATGCAAAGGGTGAGATTGATAAGGAAGAGTATGAAGAAAAGAAAAAAGATCTGAAAACAGGATGAGTATTATTTAGAACAATCTAATTATTCTTAAGGAAAGGAGATGCATGTGAATTCACATAACCTTATTAATGTAGATGATTTTGAACCTATTGTTGGTTCTGAAGTTATTGACCGGGTTTATAAGAAGGCAAAAACGCTAAAGCATCTGCACGTTGCCAATATTAATTCCACTTATTACGGCGGTGGTGTATCAGAATTACTTGATTCTCTGACGCTGCTGATGAACAGTGCAGGGGTAAAGACCGGCTGGAGAATTATTCAGGGTTCTCCGGATTTTTTTAGTATTACCAAGAAAATGCACAATGCTTTGCAGGGCGGTGAAATTAATTTATCCGAGTTAAAAAAGAACATATATGAAGAGGTGATATATGAAAATGTTATTCGAAATCATCTGGATCATAATATGGTGATCATTCATGATCCACAGCCTCTGTTCATGATTAATCATTATAAAAAGCACGGTCCCTGGATCTGGCGATGTCATGTGGATTTATCCGAGCCCAACCGGAAAATCTGGAATTATATAACTCCTTTTATAAATCAGTATGATGCTGTTATTATGAGTATACAAGCATATAAGAAGAAAATTAAGCCGCCCCAATTGTTTTTTATGCCGGCCATAAATCCATTTTCTATTAAAAACAAAAAAATGTCAGAAGAAGAAATAAAAGAAAGGCTGGAACATTATAATATTCCTGATGATTTGCCTCTGGTTGTACAGATTTCCCGTTTTGACCGCTGGAAAGATCCCCTGGGAGTTATACAAGCTTTCAAACAAGCGCGTAAAGAAGTAGATGCAACCCTGGTGCTTCTGGGAAATGTAGCTACTGATGATCCGGAAGGGGCAGATGTGTATCAGTCTCTCCTAAAGCATAAGGAAGAACGTATTATTCTTATCAGTCAGGAAGATACAGCTCTGGTTAATGCTCTGCAAAGCCGGGCAGCAGTGGTGCTGCAAAAATCACTTCGGGAAGGATTCGGGTTAACAGTAGCTGAAGCTTTGTGGAAAGGAACTCCGGTTATCGGTGGTGATGTCGGTGGGATTCGATTTCAGATCAAGGACGGCGAGAATGGTTTTCTGGTCTCTTCCATAAAAGAGGCAGCTGAAAAGATTGTGTTATTATTGAAAAACAGGAAATTAAGAGATTCAATGGGCAAAAAGGGGAGAGAAAAAGTAAAAAAACAATTTCTTATGTTAAGACTCCTGGAAGATTATCTGGATTTGTTTAATTCATTTGAAACCACATATAGATTAAGAAAATAATCGTATATAGAGATTTATAATCAGTGCAGGTAACAGTACAGTATTTTACGGTCCGGATCTGCTCTATATCCATAACCGGCAGTCTGTTTTATCCGGAGCAGATGTGTATGTTGGAGATGGAGCAACAATCAGCAGTTCTATGGTGCGGAAGATCGATGATAATCTTATAGGTCATACACCTATTCGCACTCAATTAACCTGGTGTCAGAAAGAAGCTGTGCCCTTTGCAATATTCATCCATCTGGGTTCTGAAATTGTTGAAGGTGATGAACGTACATTAAACTCCCGGATCAGACAGATGGCAGAAAAAAGAGGAGTAAAAGTACTGATAGCCTATGACGGATTGGAAGAAATAATAAAATAATGCTGTTATGATAATAATCACTATCATTATATGAATCAGATTCTCTGAAGAGAAAAATCGGAAATCTGCTTATTGAATTTTTAGCGGGTAATGGTTACTATTATAAATAAAGATATAAAAATTAAATAAATTTATTCATGAAAGGAGGTAACATGATGATTTTTACAAAAAGCCGAATTATATCTGTATATCTATTCTTAATAGTTCTTATAGTAGCTGTTATTTATACTGGATGTAAGAAAAAAGATACAGCACGACAGTATATTGTAGGTAAATATGACGTTGAGATCGTTGATCATGAGTTTCATCCGAACAGCATTGATATAATAAAAGGAAATGAAGTAGTGTGGGAGAATCAGGGAGATACTGTTCATACAGTTAACAGCGGATATCCGGAAGATCCTGAACATTATTTCAACAGTGATATAATTGAACCTGGTGAGGAATTTCATGTACGTTTCGACAGTATCGGATCATTTCCGTATTATTGCCAATTTCATCCTGATTCTATGACCGGTATTGTAAATGTGGTAGAAGATACGCTGATCGAAAGACCAATAATTGAATAAAGAGAGGTATAGATGATTTTAGGATTTTTTTTCATTATAGCCGGGGTGTTGATTGCTATTTTCCCCCAGCTGTTAACCTGGATCGTTGCAATCTTTTTAATTTTCTCGGGGTTGTCTTTTATTTATCTGAGTTTTTATTATCGAAGGGTTTCACGCAGATTTAATGATCCATATATTGATTTTTTCCTTCGTCTCTAGTATTTAACCCAAATGTCACAGACTGAGTTAAAAAAAGATAAGAAAAAACAGGAAACATCCCAGGAGCAAATGATTTCTGGTTTACAGTCTTCTGATGCCTATCCTTATCAGGTTGAAGATATTGAATTGATCCAGACCCATATTTCGTTTGTGGCTCTTCTTTCCCATTATGTGTATAAGATAAAAAAACCAGTCAACCTGGGATTTCTTGATTTTTCTACTCTGGAAAAACGGCGGGAACAATGTGAGAAGGAAGTAAAACTTAATCGACGGTTATCTAAAAATATGTATGAAGGTGTGGTGCCGATTTCCAGAATTGATGGTTCTCTGAAAATAGAGAATGATAGTAATATTGTGGATTATGCTGTAAAGATGAAACGTCTTTCAAAAGAAGGATTCCTGAATCGGAAGATCGAAAAAGGAAATTTAGATAAAAAAGATATTGATCGTGTGGTTGGGGTATTAAAAAACTTTTACGGATCTCAGAAATCTTCTCCAGATGCAGCAGAGTGGGGAAGACCTCGGAATCTGATGATCTCTATTCAGGAGAATTTCGAACAGACCGTCCGTTTTCAGGATGAATTGTTAAGAGAATCTGTTTTTCGGGCAGTGCAGTCATTTCAAAAACAATTTATATCTTGTCATTTCAGGCTGATGAACCAGAGAAGAGCAGAAGGAAAAATAATTGACGGACACGGGGATCTGCGTCTGGAGCATATTCACTTTACTTCTGATGAAGTAAGAATATTTGATTGTATTGAATTTAATGATCGTTTTCGGTTTAATGATACAGCCAATGAGGTGGCCTTTCTTGCCATGGATCTGGATTATCATGATCGTTCTGATCTGGCTGATTATTTTATTCAAAGAATGAGTGAAGCTCTGGAAGATCCTGATCTCCCGAAGCTTATTGATTTTTATCGGAATTACCGGGCTTATGTAAGGGCAAAAGTACAGAGCCTGAAAACGTTGGAATCTGAAATATCTGAAGAACAGAAGAAAAAAAGCAGAAATGCTGCTGCTGAATTATATCGCCTTGCACTGAATTATTCCCTGAACGGATTAAGGCCTATGATAATAATTATCATGGGAAGTATCGGAACCGGAAAAACCACTGTAGCAGAAAATCTTTCTGAAGCTCTGGGATGGGAGGTTATCCGGTCTGACCGTCAGCGAAAAAAACTGGCAGGAGTGCCGCTGACACAACGTCCAGATTCTGCAGAGCGAAAAAGTCTTTACTCCCGGGAAATGACTGAAAAAACCTATGCTGTGTTAAAAAAGAAAGCACTTCAAAAAATAAAGAATGGGGAAAGCTGTCTGCTGGATGCAACTTATGGTAAAAAACAGTTACGACAAGATCTGCAGAAAACATTAAAATCTCATGCAATACCGTACTGCTTTGCTGAATTATCAATCAGTAAAGAATCCATAAAGAAAAGACTCCGAGAGCGGGAATCTTCATCAACACAGATTTCTGATGCCCGTATTGAAGATTTTCATAAACTGATAAATATGTATGAAACTCCTGATGCTCTGGAAGATGTCCGGCATTTCGTTGTTGACAGCGGACAGTCTCTAAAAAATACTTTGTATGATATTTTAAACGGGATAATTCTGTTAAGAGATGTATATACTTGAAATTGATTAATGATAAATTTTTATTTTCATTATACTTACCTTATATATAATATATTATAATATTCAATTAAATTATCTAATTTCAATATAAATTTTTTTGATATTTTAAATTTATTTGTTTACATTAATTTATAACTGCAATGTAATCAGAACAATTAGTTTAATTCAGTAAAGATTACTTTTTTTGCCGGGAAATATTCATGCAACATACAAACAAAAATTTAAAACTATTAAAACAAATTGTCAATACCTCTGAATTTATAAAAGCTATGACAGATACTATCCGTGAATCCATACTCATCCTGGATGCAGATCTTAATGTTATCCATGCTAATAGATCATTTTATCATACTTTTCAGCTAACTCCTGAAGAAACAGTATTACGTTTACTTTATACCATCGATAATAACCAATGGGATATTCCTAAATTGCATGAAATTCTGGAGGAAACAACTCCTAAAAAAAGAATAGTGAACAATCTCATAGTAGAGCATGAATTTTCTCGCCTTGGTCAGCGAATTATGAGGCTGAATGTCAGCCAGTTTACTATTGAGAATCAACAACTGCCGTTCATTCTTCTGGTAATTGAAGATATTACAGATGATTATTTGATGGGTGTCAATGAAAAGCAATATAAGTTGACCCAAGAAATGACCGGCATTGGAACCTGGTCCTGGGATATAAAAAGTAATAAACTTACCTGGTCACAGGAAGTTTTTCGGCTTTTCGGACTTGCAAGAGTTCCCCGCAGTTTAACATATAAGAGATTTCTCCGCCTGGTTCACCCTGATGACAGGAGAAAAGTGGAACTTGCTGTAAATCAATGTGTAGAGGAAGAAAGCGTATATAATGTTGATCACCGGATACGGTTACCTGACGGATCTATTCATTGGCTTCGAAGTATGGGCAATGTGGTCAGGGATAAAGACAATCTGGCAGTCAAAATGCTTGGTGTGGTTATGGATATAACAAAAGAGAAAAAGTTTGCTTTACAACAAGCCAGACTTGCCGCAATTGTGGAGTCGTCATCTGATGCCATTTTACTCTATACACTTCAGGGTAAAATTATTCACTGGAATAGCGGTGCCTGTGTGATGTTTGGATATAATGAAAACGAAATCCTGGGGAAATCGATATTTACATTGGTTCCGGAAGAAAAAAGAGATGAGTTGAATAAAATTTTTGAAGACGCCAGAAAAGGTAAATCCAACTCTTATATAGAAACTATCAGAAAAAGAAAAGACGGTAAACAAATTCCTATTGCTCTTTCTGTTACTCCAATTTTTGATGACAAAGGGAAAGTTGCCTCTATTTCATCAATTAAGCGGGATATTTCTCTTCAAAAAAAAATGGAGTCTGATCTCCGAAACCATCAGCAGGAACTGGGAAAACGGGTTGAACAGCGGACAGCAGCATTGGCTGAGAGTCGTGACAAGCTGCAGCAGGAAGTAGAAGACCGCCGCTTTTATCAGCAGCAGCTCCGTTCATTGGCTTCTGAGATTCCTTTAATTGAGGAACAGGAACGAAGAAAAATAGCAGCTTATTTACATGATCAAGTGGTTCAGACATTAGTTTATTCTAATATGAAATTAAGTCAACTCTATCAGGTAAAGTCAGCTGCAGCCAGAAATGATATACTTAAGGAAGTTACTGAATATATTCAAAAGACTATTGGTGATCTCCGGAATCTGACTTTTGAAATAAGTCCTCCCATCCTTTATGAGCTGGGTTTTGTTAAAGCAGTGGAATGGCTTAGCCAGCAGTATCAGGAACAATGGGGATTATCTGTTGATGTTCATTCTGATCCTATTACTCAAAATATTGAAGAAACTAAACAGGTTGTATTATTTCAGAGTGTACGGGAATGTCTGAACAATATCCGGAAACATGCACATTCCAGTAATAACATCATTAATATCCGGGAACGGGACAATTCTATAGAAGTTGAAATCAAAGATGATGGAGAGGGATTTAATCAGAACGAAGTTACATTTACTTCTAGGTCTAATCGACGGTTCGGATTGATTAATATTCGGGAACGTCTGGAATATTTGAAAGGTAATCTGGATATCAAGTCTCAACCGGGGAAAGGAACCCGGATTCTAATGCAGATTCCCATGAATAAAGATATTGATAAGAAAGGAAATACAAATGTCAATTAAAGTACTTTTGGCGGAAGACCATCATATTATGCGACAGGGTCTCCGAAGCTTACTGGAACAGCATTCCTCGGTTGCAATTGTTGGAGAAGCAAAGGACGGAAGGGAAACTATACAATTAGCCAGTAAACTTAAACCCGATGTAATCGTTATGGATATTACCATGCCTAATTTGAACGGTATGGAAGCTACCTACCAGATTCTGGAAGAACAGCCAGAGGTAAAAATAATTGGATTATCCGTTCATTCTGATGAACAGTTTATTTCAGGAATGTTCCGGGCAGGCGCTTGTGGTTATCTACTCAAAGATTGTGTCATTGATGAGCTGGTCAATGCCATAGATACTGTAGTAAGAAATCAAATTTATATCAGTCCTTCTATCTCAAAGCAGGTCATCAAGGATTACAGACAATATCTGGATAAGGATCAGACTTCTGTATTCAGTCTGCTTAGTCAGCGGGAACGTGAGGTGCTGCAACTCATTGCGGAAGGCAAATCCACTAAAGAGATTGCTGGTAATTTATGTGTCAGTGAGAAAACTGTAGCAACTCATCGCCAAAATATCATGAATAAACTGGATATATACAGTATTCCAGAACTGGTAAAATATGCAATTAAAGAAGGGCTGATTTCACTGAAATGATTTTTTTAGTCTTAGGGTCGGTGAGTCATTGGGTCGTTGTGTCATTTTGTCTGTGGATTTTTAAGTCTTGACTTTATTAAGTTGACAGCAGACCGTGGACAGCAGACCGCCTTTTATAAATAATATTAATTTTTTTCTCAATCATTGGAATTTATTTGTAATTTGTTTTTTGTTTATTGTTATTTTTTCTCCGATACCCTCATACCCCGATACTCCGATACAATCGCATCAATGACAAATGATCAACCATCACAAACAATCACTTTCTAATGCCCAAACATTTCTGAAACTATGCGGTCCGACGTCTGCTGTCTGCGGTCTTTCTGTCCTCTGGCAACTGGCTTCTGTCTTCTGCACGTAACCCCCCTCAAAGTTCTAAAGTTCTCACGTTCTGTTTTATCCTTTATCTTTATTCTTTAGTCTTTTTTCTTTCTTTTTCCTTTTTCCTTCACTCCATTCTTCCATATTCCCGCTTTACTATTCCTTCTCTACTAATAATACTATCAGATTTTCTGAAGCTAATTATCAGAAACTTCCTGATTGAATTTTTTGAGCAGAATCGGTAAATAATGTATAGTCAATTATTTGTTAATATACAAACCGAAGAAAAATGGAATAATTAATATGTCCCCAATTAAAGTTTTAATAGCTGATGATCATGAGATTGTAAGAAAAGGACTTCGGGAATTGATAAATCAGCAATCTGATATGGAAGTTATCAGTGAGGCAGAGGATGGAGAGGATGCAATTCAGATGGTCCGTGAATATAGTCCTGATATAATTTTAATGGATGTAGTTATGCCAAAGATGAACGGAATTGATGCGACAAGAGAGATCAAATCTCAATTTCCGCATACCCGTATAATAGCTCTTTCTATTTATGCTGATCGTTCTTATGTTATTCAGATGTTCAAAATGGGGGTGTCAGGATATCTGCTCAAAGAAAGTGCATATAATGAATTGATCAAGGCTATTAGAAAAGCTCTAAATAATCAGGTTCATCTCAGTCATTTACTTTATAAAGGAGTTAATCTGGAATTTCAGTCTATCATGAAAAAGAATGAGAGTACTGATCTGAAAATCTTAAATGAGAACGAACGTGTTATTTTACAGAAATTAGCCGATGCACATACTATGCAGGAAATCAGTGAATCAATGAATATTCCGGTGAATACAGTAGAGTCAATTGTTGCGAGTATCCTGAACAAATGGATGCTCATTAATAAATAAATCATAAATCAAAACAGAGAGGTGTTGTATGTTACCTATAAAAAAAATATTATGTCCAACCGACTTCAGTGACTTTTCTTATCAGGCTTTGGATATTGCAGTAAAATTTTGTGAAGAATTTAATGCTCAGCTTTATCTGGTACATGTCATTGCACCCATTCCCAAGGCCATGGGGCTTCCGACTTCAGCCAGTTTTGATATACCTGTGTATCAGAAAAAACTGGAAGAACAAAACAAAGAAGCTCTGGATAAAGTAATAAAAGAGAAAGTACCGGATAAAATAAAAGCTGAATCAATTGTGACATATGGTTTTGAAGCTGATAATATCGTAGAAATAGCAGAAGAAAAAGATGTAGACCTGATTATCATTGCCACCCACGGCCGTACAGGATTAAAGCATTTTTTTCTTGGTTCTGTTGCAGAGAAAGTACTTCGTCATACATCTCATCCTGTCCTCACAGTACGTGCTACTGAAAAATCACGATAATAAATTAGAAAAATAAACAAGGAGGTATTTTATGCAGTTTAGATATAAAACAGTTGCTGTTTTAATAATTGTTTTTGGTATGTTTTTCTGGATTCAGAGACCAATATGTCAAACTCTTGATGAAGACACAACAAAAAAATCAACAGATAGTTTAAAAGTAAAAGAAACAACTCTTCCCTCTGAAGAACAGAAGAAAATCGAAGAGGAGACTGATACTCTGGAAAAGCAGATCCAATCAGTTGTTTCCAATATTCAGAAAAAAGAAAGAGCTCTGGAAGAAAAAGAAGTTCAGCTTGAAAAGAAAGAAAAACAGTTAAACCGTTTACAGAGAATTTCCTGGATTCTTTTTGCTGTAGGTATTGTTGCTCTGGGTTTGTCTGCAGGAATAATATGGTTTCCGCGAAAGTCCAAGCCCGGAACAGAATCCCAAAGAACATCAGCAGCAAAGAAAAAGTAATATAACCAATAAATAATAAATAAATTATTTAAACATAATATGTTCTTTTTTCATTTCCAGTTATATCTCAAATTTATTAAAATAGTTTAAATAGAGTGAACAAGGGATGAAAGCGGAGAAAGAGTGAAGTTTGTATTCATATTTAATAAGAACTTCATTCTTTAAGGAAAACTACATATGATAAAAAAAAATACCAATTTAAATAATCACAAGCCGCCTAAAAATCCTAAAAAGAATTTTTCTGGGAAAAAATATTCTGTTCCTTTTTTCTGGATACTGATGTTGTTGCTTTTAGTGTGGTTTTTGGTCTTACAATCTGATGGTAAAAAAAGTATTGATATTCCCTATTCAGTATTTAAAAAAGAGGTGAAATTAGATCATATACAGACAATAACTGTTAAAGGACAAAAAATATCTGGAGAATTCAGTGAACCTTATATAAAAACAGAAGATAAAGGACAGGATACACTGTCTTATACTCATTTCACCACCATAAAACCTCCTTTTGAGGATGCAGAATTAATGAGTCTGCTGAAAGAACAAGAGGTTGAAGTAAACGCAAAAAAACAGGATGGTTCCTGGTTTAGAACACTACTGATATTTCTGCTGCCTTGGATTCTGATTATTGGTTATTTTGTGTATATGAGCCGGAAAATGAGAGGAGGCAAAAAAGGAATGATGGGGCAGGGGTTATTTGATGTGGGGAAATCAAAGGCCCGGCGATATAAAAATGCAACTTCGGATGTAACGTTCGAAGATGTCGCAGGATTAAAAAATGCAAAGCAGGATCTCAGTGAGATTATTGATTATTTAAAGGATCCGATAAAATTTAAAACCCTGGGTGCTGATATACCCAAAGGAGTATTACTGATGGGTCCTCCCGGAACCGGTAAAACCCTGTTGGGCAGAGCGACCGCAGGAGAGGCGGATGTGTCTTTTTTCAGTATCAGCGGCTCCGAATTTATTGAAATGTTTGTCGGGGTGGGGGCTTCCCGGGTCCGGGATATGTTTAACAGGGCAAAAAAAGAAGCCCCTTCTATTATTTTTATAGATGAGATAGATTCTGTGGGACGTTCCAGAGGTACTGGTCTGGGTGGAGGACATGATGAAAGGGAACAGACCCTGAATCAGATCCTGTCTGAAATGGACGGATTTGCTCCTAATCAATCAGTGGTTGTTATCGGAGCCACCAACCGTCCAGATGTGCTCGATCCTGCTTTGACCAGGCCGGGGAGATTCGACCGGCAGATCACTCTGGAATTACCGGTTAAAGAGGCCAGAAAAGAAATTCTAACCATACATACCAAATCCGTGCCTTTGGCAAAAGATACTGATCTGAATAACATTGCCGCCCGTACAGTGGGATTTTCCGGAGCTGACCTGAAAAATCTGGTTAATGAAGCAGCTCTTTTGGCAGGCAGGGAGGGGAAAAAGAAAGTTGAACCTGAGGATTTTGATAAAGCCAGAGATAAGATCCTTCTGGGAGCAGAGAGGGAAGAAAAGATTGAAGAAAATGAAAAGGAACTGATTTCATATCATGAAGCCGGACATGCCTTGCTGGCTACCAAACTTCCTCATGCGGATCCTTTGCAGAAAGTAACCATTATACCCAGAGGAAGAAGCCTGGGAGTTACTGAACAAATTCCGGAAAGTGACCGGCATAATTTCAGTAAATCCTATTTGTTTGACCGAATCACTGTTGCCCTGGGAGGAAGAGCAGCAGAGAAGCTGATGTTTAAAGAAATGACTAACGGAGCAGCTAATGACCTGAAGAATGTAACTAAGATCGTACGCCGCATGGTGACCCAGTGGGGTATGAGTGAGAGACTCGGCCCCAGAACATTCAGACAAGATGAAGATCACCCTTTTCTGGGACGGGAACTGGCCTCTACCCGGGATTTCAGTGATGAGACAGCCCGGGTTATCGATGAGGAAATCAAGAGAATTTTAAAAGATATGGAATCCAGAGCTGAGGATATTTTGAAGCAGAATCGTAAACAGCTGAAAGCATTGTCCAAGGCACTTCTGGAAAAAGAAACCCTGGAAAGTGATGAGATTGAATCGATTTTGCAAAATAGTAAATAAAAAAAATAAAGGGAAAAAGAAGAAATTTAATGTATATTTATAAAGCATAGAGATTATAAAATTAAATTTTTTGGGAGAGGTTCAGAATAATTTATTAACTCAATCTCCACATAAAAGAGGAGTGTTAGAATGCAAGTACCGTTAGAAATATCATACAGACATG
>CAZETW010000092.1:0-3980 GCA_964515295.1 uncultured bacterium
TTCCTTTTTCCTTTTTCCTTATACCCTTCTGCTTCACCCAATTCTCCTTCTGTTCCTGCCACAATGACAGCAGCAGAAGCATCTCCGGTAATATTAACTGTGGTGCGAAACATATCCAGGATACGCTCAACCCCCAGGATAAGGGAGATTCCCTCCAGAGGTATACCAACCTGTTTTAGCACCAGTACCAGCATTAAAAAACCTGCACCGGGTGCACCTGCGGTTCCTATGGAAGCCAGGGTGGCGGTTAACACAATGGTTAATTGATCTCCCAGACCAAGAGACATCCCGTACACCTGGGCTATAAACAAAGCTGAAATTCCCTGATAAAGTGCTGTACCATCCATATTTACTGTAGCACCAAGCGGGAGTACAAAACTGGAAACATTCTTGGGCACTCCAAGTTCTTTTTCACAGGTATTGATGGTAACCGGCAATGCAGCAGCACTGGAACTGGTACTGAAAGCTATCAATTGGGGGGAACGCATGGATTTTATAAACATTAGAGGATTTGTCCCGGTAAATAAAAAAACTACCAAAGGATAAATAAATATCATGATTATCATCCCCAATATTGTAATCAGAGCGTATTTTACTAATGAAAATAGAATATCTGTTCCAAAACTGCTGACTACAGCAGCAAGCAGAGCAAAAACACCATAAGGAGCAAGTTTTATGGCAATATTAACAATCTTTATGGAAGCATCATTTATTCCGTCAAAAAATGTCATAACTGCAGACGATTTTTTATTTGGTATCAGAGCTAACCCCAGCCCCAGTAAAATGGCAAAAAATATTATCTGAAGCAGTTCTCCCTGAGATAAAGCTTTAAAGGGATTGGTGGGAATAACATTTAATACTGTATCAACCAGATTGGTCTCTTCCTGGATACCGGAGATCTCTTCTCCGGCCTGAGCCTGATAATTCTGCATTAGTTCCTGCTGAACCTCAGCCGGAAGTCCGCTTCCCGGTTTAAAAATATTAGCAATGACAAGTCCTAAAATAATAGCAAAAGCTGTAGTAAAAAAATAGTAAACCAGGGTTTTAATTCCTATACGCCCCATTTTTTTCCCATCTCCCAGACTTGCAGTTCCTACCACCAGAGAGGCAAAAACGAGGGGGATGATGATCATTTGAATCAGCCGGATAAAAGCTGTTCCTACCGGTTTTATTTCAGCAATACTTGATTTAAACACTAACCCTGCTACTGCGCCCAGAATCATACCTAGCAGTATTTTAGTGAAGGTCTGGAAGTTGAAAAGATGTTCTAAGATGATGATTAAGGCGGTAAATATGGATATTGTCCTTAGTAACTGTATAACCAACATCAGGATTGGTGTCCACTTGACTAATGAAAATAAATATAATACAAATGTCAATTTTTTCAATGATAATAAATATAATAAAATAGACAATAAAAGGGTTGTCAAACATATGATCATTTTATTATTGGAAAATCTCATATTCCCTCCGTTTTGATTATCCATTATACCGGAGATTAATATATTTTTAGATTATTTTTATTGCAAAAAAATTATAATAATTCCACAATTGTCGCACCCCATCCTCCTGATGCTGGGGATGCATTATAAAATTTCTGCACCTGAGGTAACTTCTTTAAAACCTGATGTACTTCATATTTCAGTCTGCTTTTTCCTTTACCGTGAATTATTCTGAGTGTTTTTAATCTTAATGTAAGAGCATTTTCAATAAAGCTCTCCACTATATCCGGAATTTGTTCCGGAAAAACCCCGTGCAGATCAAGAGTATCCGTAACTCTTATTCCCTGCTTGAATTCTTCCGGTATATCATTTTCCCTCTTTTTACCCATACTTTATTTTTTATTCCTGATAATTAGACGTGTAGTTTTACCTTCAGCCTGTGGACCAATAATGAAGGTAATATTAGTTCCTTCTTTAACTTTAAACGTATCAGGTTCAATACTCTCTATCTCAAAAAATCCATAATTTCCTGTTATTACAGGCTCTCCTTCATAATTGGCTTCTGCTGTGCCGCCCTCCTGCACCAGCATGGACCGCTGATCATCAGGCTGTTCATTGTTGTAAAGCCGGACATAATAGGTTCCAGGTGTAACATACTGTTCCTTGTCATTTTTCCCGTCCCAGTATACAGTATACCGTGCCATTTCCAAAGGCTGATCTATAAGGATCCTTACTGTTGCATCTTTATCCCCGGAAAAAGGATCACTGCATCTAAAAACTATTGACCCAAAGCAGATAAAACAAAAAATTAAAATTACAATCTTTTTCATAGACCCTCATTAGATAATAACTTTCTTATATGTATAAAAATAACCCATGACTTTTTAAAATAATAATCTCTTCCATTATCCATTCTCCCTACTCCATTTTCCCTCTTCCAAGTTATATCATGAATATTTTATATTATATATAATATTTACCAATAGGTTACCGGGCACAGGTCTGCGCTCTGCCACCGTCTATACTGATAGTTGTCCCGGTGATCCATCCGGCTCTTTCAGAAGCAAGAAATGCTATTAATTCTGCTGCTTCTTCCGGCTTCCCCACTCGTCCCAGAGGATGGGTTGATTTGCTATGTTCCAGGAATTCCTTGTATTTTTTCTCATTCATACCGCTTCTTTTATGAAGATTAGTAACCATTACTCCCGGATTGATAGCAATTACCCGAATACCATCAGGTGCCAGCTCCAGTGCAGCACACCTGGTTAACTGATCCACACCTGCTTTACTTACACAATAAGAGAGTATATTTGGAAAGGCGCGCAACCCGGTTACACTGGAAACATTAATAATAGTACCTTCAGTTTTTTTCAGATGAGGAATAGCACATTTCATAAGATAAAATACTGACCTGAGATTTATATTCATCATATAATCCCAATCGGAAAGTTCTGTTGTTTCAACACTTCCTGAACCAATAATACCGGCAGCATTTACCAGGACATCCAGTCTGCTGAATGTATCAATTGTATCCTCAATACATTTCTTAATATTCTTCTCGTTGGATAAATCCAATGGGAGAATTAAACTTTTATTTTCATGTGCAGAGATCCTTTTTTGAGTTGTTTCAAGATCAGTTTTGTTCCTGGCAGTCATACTGACGTTGTATCCCTCTTCTGCCAGTTTTACTGCAGTCTCTCTTCCGATACCACTGGAAGCTCCGGTTACAAGGGCTGTTTTCCTCATTTCTTCAGACATATAATTGTTCCTCCCCTGCTCTTTTTTACATTCCCGGTAGTTCGTGGTCTGCCGTCCGCGGTCTGCGGTCTATCTGGCCTCTATAGATTAACATACTAAGATACTTTAGTTCTTAAGCTCTATAGTTCTAAAGCTCTGTCTTATCACTCCACTAAAACTCCCACGGTTTACATAAAACACCTTTTACTTTAAGATCAAAAAATCTACATACATTATTGGGTTTTAAAACAACAGCTGTATCCGCACCTCTGACAGTACCGCCCACAGAAATAATCTTTTTATCTGTTGGGATCAATCCTGCATCTGCAGCCATCATGGAAATTTCTATTGCCACCTTCATCCCCTGTCCAAATATTCGAAGCACGTTTGCAATTATTTCATCTACTTGATAAGTATGTAACTGATACCTGACTGCTCTGCTTATCCCTGCTAAAGCATGCTGACAGGTAAGCACTTGTGCTCCTTTATTCTCAATCTTTTCCCGCATTCTTTCAGGGAGTTCCTGTTCTCCTTCCTTTTTAAAACCTGTGGAATGGGAAACAACGATAACATTTTTTGTGTTTAACATATCAGCTGCTTTTAATCCTGTTTCGCCCTGAGTTGTTGCAACCACAATGTCAGAAATATCAAGTTTTTCAGACCACTTATTAACAATTTTTAGAGTTTGGTCAGTGTTGTGCTTTCCTGCAGTATCAAAATAATGAGTATTAATAATCATAATTTCCTCCAGATTGCCAATTTACCACATCTGTTAACATGTAAAAATCATTTTTGAATTTA
>CAZETW010000092.1:4080-11615 GCA_964515295.1 uncultured bacterium
TGAATTTAGTAGCAGTTCTCACTGCCACTAAAGCTTTATTCCTGTCCCAGGCTTCTTCAGTGGTTTCCTGTATTACCTCAATTTTATGAGGATTATAAATTATAAGTCTTCCCCGGTCAACTTTAATCTCTCCTAAGTATTCTATGACCATTGGTGGAGCGAAATCATATCTTCTCATCATCTTTTCGGATATACGTATATATAATGTGTCATTATAAGAAGTAATGCCAATAAAATTATTTTCTAATACCAGAAGATATCCCCGCAGTTTTCTCTGTTTTCGATCCGGTAAGATGTCTTCCTGAAACCAGGGTTTTACTGAAACTATTTCTCCCCGCAAATCAAGCTTTTTATTCTTAAGAGAAAACAGCCAATCCTCAAATTCTTCCAGATCATTTAAAAATTTACTGTATTCATTCTGATTTAAAAGAAGTTCTGGCTGTAAATGTATTTTTTCATCCTGATAATAGGTGCACCCCTTACATTCTCTGCCCACATAATTAAATCCTTTAACACAACCCTTTCCTTTTTCTTTGAGAGTACAATGCCATATAGTATTAATACACCCTTCAGGATAACAATTTTTTTCATACATAACATGATAAACAGAAACTCTGTTATTGAAACTTTTATGAGCTTCATGTTTGCATCTGAATACATCATGTCTTTTATACTGATTAATCATAAAATAAATTCATTTAAATAATTCATTTCTCCGCGCTTCCAGGAGATTGTTCTCTTCACCCCGAAATTCTGCTGCAGTCTGTACTGAAATTTTTTTTCTTTGCATATATTGTAACAAAGGATTTATTTTTTCTGCCCAGTTAATATCCCTTAATAAATGATGATCCATAATTATTTTAGATACTGTTGCTCTTCTGACTATTCTTTTCAAAGAATATATATAATTACTAATAATTCTTTCCCTTTCCGGATCTTCAGGAACATAAGTAACTGGTCCATCAGTATAAATAATATCCGGATTATTTTTGCCTAAGATCCATTCAATGATATCATCAGTAAAAATTTCTATATCAGGCATGAATAAAAATTCTTCTTCTTTCTCCTTAAGGCAAACCATGATTACATATCCGCTTTCATCCTTACCACTATGTTTTACCGGTTTTGAAAACGTTAATTTCACATCCTCAAATTTAAAGATTCGATCATCAACATAAATAATTTCTTCCGGAATATTTCTTATAAAATTCAGAAATTCAAAAGCCTGATTTCTCTGGCTGATCCCGATCATACTGTTGGGATTTTTAACTAATAAGATTCTACCCTCATATAGATCAGGTATGTTATATATATAATGATTAAAATGAAAATGGGATATTATGATTACATCTGCTTTTTCCATATACAGAAATATTCTTTCCCGATGTTTTTCCAGAATCCAATTCTCAAGAGAATGAGGCTTATATCCCTGACGAAGATTACCTAATCCAGCTCCAGGATCAATTATTATGGACATGCTTTTGGTTTCAATAAATGTAGCCATTGACCGGCTGCCCAATGATTCTGCAGCCAAAGGAATGATCTTCATTATGGTCTCAAAAAATAGTATAAAATCTGATCAACATACTAAAAAAACTAAGATAATATCAATCAGGTACCAATCTCCCAGGAAGAAAGATATTTTATCTGTTCATCGGTCAGCTCATCTATATCAGTATCCATAGATTTTAACTTTAGTTTGGCTACTTCTTCTTCAATATCTTTGGTAACATCATAAACTTTGGGTTCTAAGGAATCTGAATTCTGCACAACCCATTCTGCCATTAAAGCCTGAGTGGAAAAACTCATATCCATAACTCCGGCCGGATGTCCTTCAGCTGCTGCCAGATTAATAAGTCTTCCTTCTGCAAGCAGATAAATAACTCTTCCGTCAGGCATAATATATCCATCGACAAAATTCCTGACCCCCTTTTTCTCTTCTTTTGCCATCTCTTTAAGAGTTTTAATATCAATCTCTACGTTAAAATGGCCGGAATTTGCCACATAGACACCATCTTTCATTACTTTAAAATGTTCTTTTCGTATAACATTTATATCACCGGTTAAGGTGCAAAAAAGATCCCCGATTTTAGCAGCCTCTAACATGGGCATAATTCTAAAACCGTCCATAACAGCTTCCAGGGCCTTGATTGAATCTACTTCGGTAATTATCACATTGGATCCCATCCCTCTGCAGCGCATGGCAAATCCTCTTCCGCACCAACCATATCCTGCAACCACTACTGTTTTTCCGGCCAGTAAAATATCAGTTGCTCTGATAATCCCATCTACAGTGGACTGCCCGGTTCCATATCGATTATCAAACAGATTTTTTGTCTTTGCATCATTCACTGCAATGACCGGTATTTTCAATGCCCCGTCTTTAGCCATTGCCCGCAGACGGATAACACCTGTTGTTGTCTCTTCCATACTTCCCAGTATATTTTTTGCCTGTTCTCCATAATCAAAGTGTATGGTAGAAACCAGATCGGCTCCGTCATCCATGGTAACAACAGGTTTATGATCTATAGCTGCTCTGATATGTTTATAATATGTCTCTTTATCTTCACCGCACATTGCTTGAACTTGTATTCCATAATCTTTAACCAAAGAAGCAGCCACATCATCCTGCGTAGAAAGAGGATTGGAGGCAACCAGCATAACATTTGCTCCTCCTGCTTTGAGGGTTCTTACAAGATTTGCTGTCTCAGCAGTAACATGAAGACAGCATGACATATTTTTATTTTTTAAAGGTTTTCCTTTATCAAATCTTTCTCTTATCAGCTGAAGCACAGGCATATTCTGATCAGCCCATTCAATACGTCTTTTACCTTCCGCTGCTAAACTCATATCTTTTATATCATGGTTCATATATCTATACCTCCACAATTATGCTTTTAATAGCTCATCTATACGATTAATTTTCTCCCAAAGAAATCCCGGTTCATTACGTCCAAAATGACCAAAAACAGCGGTTTTCCTGTACTTTGGTTTTCGTAAATCAAGAGCATCAATTATCCCAGCAGGAGACAGATCAAATACTTTATTCACCTTTTTTCTTAATTCATCATCTGATACTTTTCCGGTGTCAAATGTGTGGATATTAATGGAAATAGGATCTTTTACCCCGATTGCATACGCCAGCTGTACTTCACATTCATCAGCAAGATCAGCTGCTACAATATTTTTAGCTACCCAGCGGGCTGCATAAGATGCAGATCTGTCTACCTTGGTGGGATCTTTCCCTGAAAATGCTCCACCTCCATGACATCCATACCCCCCATAGGTATCAACGATTATTTTCCTTCCTGTTAATCCAGTATCACCATGCGGGCCACCCCGGACAAATCTTCCGGTGGGATTTATATAATATCTGATATCATTCTCATCAAATAAATTCTCAGGAATAACAGGTTTAATTATATGTTCAATAATATCTTGTCGTATTGTATCCATAGAGGGTTCAGGATCGTGCTGAGCAGCTATAACAACTGAGGTGACCTTTACTGGTTTACCATCTTCATACATTATAGAAACTTCACTTTTCCCATCCGGCCGCAGATAAGGTATAATACCTTCTCGTCTGGCTGTAGACAATCGTTTTGTCAGTTTATGAGCCAGGGTAATAGGAAGAGGCATAAGTTCCTCGGTTTCTTTTATGGCATATCCATACATCAATCCCTGATCACCGGCACCCATTTGATCTACTCCCATGGCAATATCAGGGGACTGTTCCTGTATTGTATTTAATATGGCACAGCTTTCATAGTCAAAACCAAAGTGTGGATTAGTATATCCAATGTCACGAACAATGTCCCTCACTAAATTAGATACATCCACATATGTTTCAGTTGTTATCTCTCCTCCCACTAACACCATACCAGTAGTGATAAAAGTTTCACAGGCCACACGGCTGTTGGGATCATCCTTAAGTGCTGCATCAAGAATGGCATCAGAAATCTGATCACACATTTTATCTGGATGACCTTCAGTTACAGATTCAGAAGAAAAATATTTTATTCCCATATATAACTCCTTTCACTTATTTAATTGTTTCTTTAACAAGTCGATCTTATTAATCACTGTTGGGTCAACACCATATAAAACAGCTAAATAAAAACTTACAAAATCACCCAGTAATACTAAATACATCAGTCTGCTGAACAGTGAAAAGCCCTCAGCTGTAATATCGACAATATCAACTCCAGAATCTTCTATTAAAGATCTGGTAATATCCATACGGTAGAGATCCCTGTCATAGTCATTTTCTGTTCTGAGAAAGACAGCACACAGATTAGAAAAAAAATGTTTTGTGTCTGAAAGTACTTCCCATCCCATAATTTCATTATGATTCATTTCAGAAAAAGGCTGGGAAAAAGCATGAGTTTTGCTGTTCTCATTCAACTGTGTCTTCCAACGAAGAGCAACTGCACTACAGGTATTAATGGAACCATAAATTAACGGAATTCGTCCCTTGATTTTTTCAGCTATATGCAACGGTAAATTTTCACCACAGGATAATTCTTTCCAATCTTTAATTTTATCTGTTAAAAAATGAACTGTTTTTTTTAATTCATCTGGTGAGATGGACGGACAACCCATATTTTTAAAAACAGCAATGAGTATCCCGAGACTGAATCCTAAAGCAGCTCTGGGAGGGTATCCTTTCTCAATTTTGAACACTGAAAAATTATTCTCACGTCCAATGGATTCTACCGTGCCTCCTGAAGTGATACAAATAATATATGATTTTCTTTTTATTGCTTTTTCTAATGCAGTTATGGTTTCCTCTGTATTTCCGGAATAACTGGAAGTAATAAAAAGTGTCTTAGTATTCATAAAATCCGGGACTGAATAACTTCTATTAACCACAAAAGGTACTGGTATTCTTTCTGTCATTTCTTTAACCAGATCCCCGGCAATAGCAGATCCTCCCATTCCACTGAATACAATTGAATCAATATCTGATAATTTCAATAAAATTGAATCTGAAACACCTATATTCCATCCCTTTTGTAATTGTTGAGGGAATTCAATGATATGTGCCAGCATTTCATCCTTATCAACTGTCTGTATTGTTTCTTGATCAATCAATTAATCAATCCTCATTACACTTACCTTCTAAGAAATCCTTTAATTCATCAAAAGCTGCTTTTTCATCATCACCGCTTACTTTTAACTGAATTTCACTCCCCTTCTCTGCTGCTAGCATAAGCAAGCCCATGATACTTTTACCATTTACCTCTAACCCTTCTTTGCTGACTGTGATATCAGATTCATACTGAGAGGCAATTTCAACAAAAACCGCAGCAGGTCTGGCATGAAGACCCATTTTATTCTTAATTAACAGATTTTCTTCTATCATCTAACCCCTCTTAAAATTACTAATATACTAAATATTTAATAATAATCCAAAAAAGATGTTTATGAATTTCTTTTCTTTATTTTTAAAACCACTTTTTCCAGTTGATCCCTCATCTCCGAGCACTTAAGACCATGCAAATTGTCTATAGCTTGGTTAATCAGTTGATCGATTTTACTTTTTGCCGCTGAAATAGTACCTGTTTTTATAAATATTTCTTTAACAGCCTGTATATCAGATGTTAAAATTTTCTTTTTTTTCTGTATAGTTATAAACTTCTTTCTGTCTTCAGGAATTGAATTCTTAAAAAAATGAATTGTTAAATAAGTTTTTTTATCTGCCACAATATCACTGCCTACAGGTTTTCCAGCTATATCTTTATGAGAAACGAGATCCAAAAGATCATCCTGTATCTGGAATGCTTTGCCCAGAAAAAAAGAGAAATTTTGCAGATTTTCTATCTCCCTTACCTCTGCATTGCCAATCAATCCTCCAATCAAACAGGAAACTTCAATTAATTTGGCAGTTTTTCTCTCAATCATATCTTCGTACTGTTGGAGAGTTACTTCATCAATTTCCTCAAATTCTTTATCCAGAGCCTGGCCTTCACATAAAACTAAAAGACCATCAGTAAAGCATTCTAGAATTTCTTTTAACTTATTACTTTTTGTCTGTAAGAGAGTTTGATAAGCAACTGTTACCAGACCATCTCCGGCTAAAATTGCAGTTGCATTATCCCACTTTTTGTGTACTGTCTTCATACTTCTGCGAAGATCGTCATTGTCCATGATATCATCATGAACAAGAGTAAATGTATGCAGCAGCTCAACAGCTGCTGCTGCTTTGATGCTGTCTTCGATCTTACCGCCAACTGCTCCGCAGCTGAGCATCAAAAGAACGGGTCTTATTCTTTTTCCTCCGGCTGCAAGTAAATAATACATAGGATTATAAAGAGAGGCCGGTTCCCGGTTTAATAAAATGTTCTCTATTTCTTTATCTACTTTTTGAATATTTTGAATAATTTTTTCACTAAACAATATAGTAACCGTTCTATTAATAAATTATCTTTAAGCAACACTTATTGCTGTCAATTAATCTGTACCGGACCAATTTTTACTGTTGCGCATTAATACTTTGTTACTTTTAATCTCATTCACATTACAACTTCCGGTTAATAACATGGCTAAAGTTAATTCTTCTTTCCATTGTTTTATGCTGTTGATAAGCTCTTTCTGACCTTTCTGGTCTAATATTTTCAGTACAGGTAAAGCAGAACTGCAGCAATCTGAACCAAGGGCTAAAGCTTTTGCCATATCAATTCCACCTGTGAGTCCTCCGGATGCTATAATTTTAATTCCCTTCACTTTCTTAACCATAATAATACTCTTGGCAGTGGGTATCCCCCAATCCCAGAATTTCTCTGCAAGATCACTTTTGTTTCTGAATGACTCAACGCCAACCCAGGAAGTGCCTCCTGCACCAGCTATATTAATATATTGTACCCCTGCATCTGCAAGCTGTCGGGCAACCTGTGTTGATATACCACATCCAACCTCTTTAATAATTATCGGAATTTCCAGAAATCGAACTAAACGTTCAATGCCTGCTAATACACCTTTAAAATTAAATTCTTCTTCAGTTTGCAATACCTCCTGAAGCGGATTTAAATGCACAGTAAATGCATCAGCTTGAATAACATCAACCAACCTTTTACATATATCAAGATTTCTGGATCGTGCTATCTCCAGAGCACCGATATTGCCGATGATTAATGAATGAGGAGCTGTTTTTCTTACTATTTTATATGAATTAACAAACCTGCCATCTTCAATTATACTTCTTTGGCTGCCTACTTCTAAACCAATACCTTCATTTTTACAAACCTGAGCAAGAGATGTATTTATCTCTTCGGCTCCTTTCCAGCCTCCGGTCATAGCACCTATAAAAAAAGGAAAAGAAAGTTTTTTCCCAAAAAATTCAATCTCTGTATCAATATCTTCCAGGCTCATTTCCGGCAGAGCACAGTGGATAAAATCAAATTCGTCAAATCCTGTAGTTTTAGTTTTGAACTGCACTTCTTCATTCAAGCATATGTTAATATGCTCTGATTTTCGTGATGCAATACTCATATAATGATAATCCTGGAATTCTGGATAGTAAAAAACACTTGTTA
>CAZETW010000093.1:0-11611 GCA_964515295.1 uncultured bacterium
AACTTGAGAGCGTGAGAGAAGTGGTGTTCAGAAGTTAGAAATGACGGCGGACAGCAGACGGCAGACGGCGGGTTGAAAAGCGGTCCGCGGTCTGCGGTCAGCGGTCAGATTTATGGTGTAAAGAATAAAACAATGCAGGATAGGTAATGAAAGTTGATTTTATAAACATATTTTTAATTATCTTTTTATCGGGTATACCTTTGATATGCCCGGCTCAGAAAGATTCGTCTGCTGTATATGAAACAAATAAGTCTTTACAGTGGGATCCGCAGGCAGGTTTCTGGTGGGAGTTTTATAATGAGTCTATAGTGCTTGAGAAATTTGATGATAATCTTATTTCTTTTTCACATACAAAACCAGGTTTAAGAATATCAGGGTTGCTTGGCAGAACCGCAGAATTTTATGTGCTGTTTAGATACGGTAAAGATATGCACAGGGATTTCTGGAATAACCAGGCTGAAACCGGATTGGGATTAAGAATAAAACTGTTCAAGAAAGTATTTGTTGCTCCCTATATTGAATTAATCCGCGGTTATTATATGGATATTCCGGATGAATATCCTCAGCCGGAACAGAAAGAATATGATGATGTGCGATCCGGACTGCTGTTCTGGTACGGATGGGATAATTATTTTTCCTATTCTTCGTTAACATCTTTTCCGCTGAAATTTTGGGGAGAGATATACAGTGATATGAGTTACTACAGAAGTCAGCGGAATAATGTCATAGGATACTGGCATATAAGAACAGGTTTCCATACAGTGCAGCTCTGGAAATCCTGCATTGATGTATACGGTGTTTCCTATGTTATGAAGGATATAAATGAAGATTTCTGGAACAATAAGGCGGAAATGGGGCCGGGGATAAGAATTCAGCCGGTTTCCGGACTTGATTTAAAATTTTTTATAGAATATCTTTTCGGCACCTATTTTGGCATAGAAGGGAGGGATCCCAATCCTTATTCTCAGCAGTATACAGACCGCCGATTAGGATTGATTTTTTGGATAGGGTGTTGAACGGCCAAGAAGGATTAAAGGTAAATGAAGGGATTCATTTTATTAAACACTTCCTACTGAATATACGAAAAATACGGAATTGAGTTTATAGAGTTTATATATTGTTTCTCAGCACTTTTTGTATTTTTCGTAGGTTTTAAGAATAGTCTTATGAACAATCAGGAAATTTGTATTTGGATCGATATTGGAATCGCAATCGAATAGCAATACTGATCTCGACAACAAAGAAAAGGTCAATAATTATAAATGTTATTGGGGATATAACATGAAAAAATGTATTAAAAGCATTGTTTTTTTTGTGTGTATTATTTTAATGATGTACGAATCGAAAGCCATTAGTCAAAATCCCGGAGATCTGATCTGGAGCAGATCGGTCGGTCTGAATGCTAATTCAATCTCTTCAGCAGGGGATGTGAATCTGGACGGATTTGCAGACTTATTTGTAGGATCAGAAAATGATCTTGTCTACTGTTTATCCGGTAAGGACGGTTCTATTCTCTGGTCCTGGAACGTTACTATGGATATATGGTCAGTAGCTGCTTTATCTGATGTTAACGGAGACGGTATCAATGACTGTCTGGCCGGGACCGCTAATGATACAGTATACTGTTTTTCCGGTAAGCCGATAAACGGAGTTACCGAAATTATCTGGGCCAAGCCTACCAATGGCCGTATAGAAACCGTAGCAACAATTTCTGATTTGGATGGTGACGGAATTAATGATTGTCTGACAGGTGGACGAGACAATATAGTTCGGTGTTACAGCGGCAGCAGCGGACAACTGTTGTGGTTATACACTGATTATCACTGCATAAAAACAGTTTGTTCCATTCCGGATGTTAATGGTGATAACAAAGATGATTGCCTTGCTGGCGGACACGGAGACCGTGTGCTCTGTATTTCAGGCGCAAGCTCGGGTTCCCCCGGAGAACTTCTCTGGTATTATAAAATAAATAAACCTGATGGTGCTTCAGTATTATCAGTAGCACCAATTGAAGATGTAAATGGAGATGGAGTTGCCGACTGTCTGGCAGGTGGATTACACGAAAAGATTTACTGTATCTCCGGAGCCAGTCAGGGTGAAGCGGATGTGCTCTGGATCTATCCTACCAGTGCTACTATTGAATCCGTTGCATCTATAGCAGATGTAGATGGAGATGGATTTGACGACTGCCTGGCTGGAGGTTTTGATGATATAGTTTATTGTATTTCAGGAAATACCGGAGAATTGATCTGGTCTTATTCTGCAGCTGAAACCGTATTTGATGTTAAGAGCATATTAGATGTGAATGGGGATGGTATTGATGACTGTATTGCCGGAGCAGGAGATGATTTTGTACATTGTATTGATGGGAAAACCGGAAAGAAATTATGGACCGGTTCCACAGTCGGATCAGTCATTTGTGTAACTTCAATACCTGATATCAGCGGCAACGGAGCTCCGGATGTGGTAGGAGGATCCGATGACAGTTATGTGTATGTTTTTGAAGGTGGAGAAGAGATTATAGAGAGTATATCTGTCCCGGATTCACCTACCGGACCATCAAAAGTCACCGTAGGAACTGCTGCGGAGTTCAGTACCAGTGGTGCTGAAAGTAATCTTGGACATACTGTTCAATATTGTTTTGACTGGGGAGATGGGAATATGTCAGAGTGGGGGGCAGCTTCCCGGCAATATACCTATCTTATTACCGGAACCTATGATGTGAGAGCACAGGTCCGCTGTAAAATACACACTGAAGTGCTTTCGGATTGGTCAGCAGCAAGGACAGTAACTGTATCAGGACATACACTGGAGATATCTGTACAGGGATCAGGGACAGTAACCCGGGATCCGGATAAAAGTTCCTATAATCATAATGAAACAGTTACTTTAACTGCACATCCGTCTTCTGAATATCAATTTGATCAATGGGGAGGAGATATTACCAGCACCAATCCTACTGTGGATTGTATTATGGATGCTGATAAAGAAGTCACTGCTTATTTTTCACAGATTCAAGGATCTGTATCAGCACCTTCAATTCCAGAGGGACCTGTTGCTGGCCAGGTCAATGAGGTACTGGAGTATACAGCCAGCGATGCTGAGAGTAATCTGGGACATGAACTGGAATATCGTTTTGACTGGGGAGACGGGAGCTTTTCTGAATGGAATGGTCAGACTCAGGAACACAGCTGGCAGTCTGAAGGAAATTATCAGGTAAAAGCTCAGGCCAGATGTTCAGAACACACACAAGATGTCAGTGAATGGTCTGAAGCACTATCCGTAAATATTTCATCTACCGGAATTGAAAAGGTGGGATCTTCTCAGCGTCCTGCACATTTCAGCCTTGTTCAAAACTACCCCAATCCTTTTAACAGTGAGACCTGTATTACTTTTCAGCTGCCTCAACCCTGTTCAGTAGAACTTGAGATTTTCAATACGTCCGGAGAGCTGATAAAAAGGTTTCCTGGAGGATATTATACGGCCGGAACATACAGAGTATATTGGAACTGTAAAAGTGACACTGAGCAGCCCTTACCATCAGGATTATATTTTTACCGGCTGCAGGCAGGAGATTTCCGTTCAATAAAGAATATGATCTATCTTAAATAATCAGACCGGAACTGAAAGTGAATCTATGAAAAGATTATTAAAAGTTTTAGTTATTCTGGGGACACGTCCGGAAGCGATCAAACTGGCTCCGGTCATTTTAGAACTAAGAAAAAATCCTCATACTGAGCCTGTTGTCGTTGCTACAGCCCAGCACAGAGAAATGCTGGATCAGGTTCTCGAGCTATTCGATATCGATCCTGATTATGACCTAAATCTCATGATTCCGGATCAGACATTGTTCCATGTTACTGGTAAGGCTATACAGAAATTTGAGAAAATTTTAAATAAAGTTCAGCCTGATTTTGTTCTGGTTCAGGGAGACACCACCACAACCTTTATCGGGGCTTTAGCAGGATTTTATATGAAAACCCCTATTGGCCATGTGGAAGCAGGTCTTAGAACCGGTAATAAATATTTCCCTTTTCCTGAAGAGATAAACCGAAAAATGGTTTCTGTATTAGCGGATCTTCATTTTGCTCCCACAGAAGGCAACCGTCAGAATTTATTATCAGAAGGGATTATATCTGAAGATATATTTGTTACTGGTAATACAGTAATCGATGCTTTGTTGATGACTGTTCAGGATGATTTCAAACATGAGGTCATTACCGGTGATTATGATAAATTTATACTGGTTACAGCTCACAGGCGGGAAAACTTCGGAGAACCGTTAAAAAATATTTTTTATGCTGTAAGAGAGATGGCGGAACAGTATTCCCGGTTTCGTTTTGTATATCCGGTACATTTAAATAACAATGTACAGCAACCTGCAAAAAAAATATTAGGGAAGCTCTCTAACGTCATACTGCTTCCGCCGCTTGGATATTTTACTTTTGCAAACATCCTTGCCAGGGCTGATTTAATTCTGACAGATTCCGGCGGTGTTCAGGAGGAGGCGCCGTCTCTGGGTAAACCTGTTCTGGTTCTCAGGAATGAGACAGAAAGGCCGGAAGCTGTCGCTGCAGGTACAGTGAAGATTGTGGGCACCGATAAAGAAAAAATTGTTCAGAATACTTTGTTTTTATTAAATAATGAGGAAGCGTATCAAAATATGATAAAGGCATATAATCCTTACGGAGACGGAAAGTCCTCCGGGAGAATTGTAAATCATATTATAAATAGTATTTAGAAATAATTATAAGTATCTGTCTTTTCAAGCATTATTTCACGATTTTAGCGTATCTTGTATCAATTGTAACAAATCATTGATTTTATAAGGTTTTTCAATATACTGGAAATTTTTTTCCTCGATACGGGCTCCTTTTGATTTAAGATCTGTATAGCCACTGGATAAAATTACATGTATATTGGGGTTGAGTGAGAGAAATTTTTCTGCAAGTTTAATCCCATCTTTTCCGGGAAGTACAACATCACTGAAAAAGATATCGAAATTGCCCTTTTCAAGTTTAAAAATTTTTAATGCCTGATCGGAATTTTTTGAAGAGAATACAGTATAGCCGTTTTTAATTAACGTTTTCTCAACATATTTAAGAATAATTTCATCATCTTCAACCACCAATATCCTTTCTCCTTTTCCTTTGGGAATTTTCATAGCCTCCTCTATTGTTTTTGACTTCTTTTTCATTTCTGAATATACTGGTAAGTAAATCTTAAACGCTGTTCCTTTATTCGGTTCACTGTCTAAGGTCAGCCATCCTTTATGTTGTTTTACAATACCGTGTACAACAGACAGGCCCAGCCCCGATCCTTTACCAACATCTTTGGTAGTAAAAAAAGGCTCAAAAATATGATCAAGAGTATCCTGGTTCATACCAATACCTGTATCAATAATAGAAAGCTTAACATATTTACCAGGTTTTGCTTCAGATTTTTCTTTATTATCATTTTCCTTCAATTCATAATTTTCGGTTTTGATAATTAATTCTCCTCCGTCCGGCATAGCATCTTGTGCATTAAGTGCAAGATTAAGTATCACTTGTTTGATGGTTCCTTGATCAATTAATGAAGGTAATAGATTTTTTTCAAGTTGAGGGATCATTTTAATATTTTCAGAAATTAAACGTTCAAGCATCTTAAGCGTATTTTGTATTAAGAAATTTAGATCAGTTTTTACCGGCTGCATAGGATGTTTACTGCTGAACTGAAGTAATTGTCTGGTAAGTTCAGCACCGTATTTGGCATGTCTGTTGATGTCCAGCAAGGTATTATATAATTCATTTTCCTTAAGAGTGGAATCAGATATCTCCATGAGTGTTAATTCTGTACTAACCTGGATAGCAGTCATAATATTATTAAAATCATGGGCTACACCACCGGTTAAGGTGCCAACAGCTTCCATTTTCTGTGAGTGACGAAGTTTATCTTCAAGTTTCTTATGTTCGGAAATATCCCGGAATACCAGTACAATCCCATTAACATTTCCTTCACTGTCTTTTATAGGAGCGGCACTGTCATCTACAGGTATTTCTTTTTTTCCTTTGTTTATAAGTAATGAATTGCTTTTTAGTTTAGTGACTTTACCTTCCTGAAGTACCTTTTTTACAATATCTGGTAATTCGGAATGTGATTTTTCATCAATGATATTAAATATTTTATGTGCTTCCTGGCCCAGTGCTTCATTGTGAGACCATCCGGTTAAAATTTCGGCAACTGAATTAATAAAGGTGATCTTGCCTTTATTATCTGTGGTTATCACCGCATCTCCGATACTTTTCAGAGTTGTGGATAACCATTCTTCATTTTCTTTTAATTTTTTTTCAATATTGTGTTTATAAAGAGCAATTTCTATAGTTGAATGCAGTTCTCTTTCTTCCAGAGGTTTAAGTATATAACCAAAAGGCTGAGTTATTTTTGCCCGCTCTAAGGTTTCTTTATCTGAATAAGCTGTTAGATACACTAAGGGTATATCAAATTGATTTTGTAATTTTTCAGCAGCTTCAATACCATCCATTTTTCCTTCTAACATAATATCCATTATTATCAGATCGGGGTTGATGTTTTTTACCTCTTTCACCACTTCTTCACCAGTAGAGAATATTGCAGGAACTTCATAGCCAATTCTTTCCAGTCTGTCCTGAATTTCCATTGCTATGATATGTTCGTCTTCAACTATAATTATTTTTGGTTTTTTCATTATTTTTTCTCTTAAAATGTTATGCTAAAAAAGTTATTATAAATTTAGTACCGTTAGAGTTTTGATGTTTAATAGTTCCTCTCAATTGTTTGGTTAGAGTATTAATTAGTTGGAGACCAAGGGAATCAGCTTTTTCTGGATTTAATTTCTCAGGTAGTCCTATTCCGTTGTCTTCCACAATTAAGTGAACATACTTTTGTTTATTTAAGGACATTTTTATATTAATTTTACCTTTTTTACTATCCGGAAATGCATGTTTCAGTGAGTTCGAAACCAATTCATTAATAATTAATCCACAGGGAATGGCCTTGTCAATACTTAATAGTACATTTTCAATCTTCTTATCAATTTTGATTTTATACAATTCAGTTTGATAGGAATTTGATAAATAACTGATCAAACTCTTAATATAGTCAGTAAAATTGATATTAATGAGATTTTCTGATTGGTATAATTTTTCATGAATCAGGGCCATTGAACGGATTCTATTTTGACTTTCATTAAATAATTCCACAGTCTGTTGTTCAGTAGCCTTGTTGGATTGCAGATACAAAAGACTGGAAATTACCTGCAAGTTATTTTTAACTCTGTGATGTATTTCTTTTAGAAGCACTTCTTTTTCTTCAAGTGATTTTTTTATCTTTTTTTCTGCCCCTTTGCGTTCAGAAAGTTCTATTTGCAGCTGTTGAGCTTTATTTTCTAATTCATGGCTGGCTAATTGTAAAGCGACTTCGTGTTCCTGGATTCTACTGAGCATTTCATTAAACTGTTCAGTAAGAAACCCCACTTCATCTTTGCTGAATTTTTTTGCCCTTATAGAATAGTCTTTTTGTAATGAAACCTCCCTGGCTTTATTTGCCAAATGTAATATCGGCTCTGAGATAACACGACGCATTCGGGCAGCCATTAAATAACTGATGAAAAATGTCAAGAAAAGAACCAAGGTTACAACAATTACATAATTTTTTAATCGGGCATTAATTTCCTTTAAATTTGATTGCAGGTATACTTTACCGATCTTTTCTTCTCTGATAACGATAGGGCTATATACTATCAGATGATTTTGATCAAAATAACAACTTTTTTCTATAGGTAATGGCGGAAGTGTTTCCGCATTACTCCCGGAGCGTTTATATTTAGTAAATACTTTATCATTTTTATCATAAATGCAGGCAAAATCAATATTGTCAACTGCCATTAACAATATTTCCAGAGTTTCCTTTGCATCATTTTCATTTTCGAAAATTAATGCCGCAGTACTGTTTCTTCCAATAATCTGAGCTAACATGGTAAGATTACGTTTCATAGTATTACGAAATGTTATCTGGTCATAAATTATTAAAGCTGTACAGGCAAGAAGAGTTGCTACAGCACTAATTATAATAATAATTAACGTTAATTTCTGTTTGATTAAAATGTTTTTTACAATGCTCATAAAAATCAAGATTTCGGTTGTTGATTGTTGATGATGTCTGCTTGTCTTAAAATTTTAGAACTGATCAGGATATCAGATTCTTTTACTGCCCGGAGATTAATTTGAAAACGGATTTTTTTTTCTTTAATAATGAAATTGATTAAACCACCATTATGAGCAAAATTTTTTTTATCACTTACTGTCAGAATATTTTCCCCCTTTAACCTCTCAACGACAATTTTTCTTCTTTTATGATCATCTATGCCAATATACAATATATGGCAGTATTCTAATGTTTCTAAATTTTTGAAACGTCTGATTATAAAATTTCTGTTTTTGACTTTTTTGCCCTCTACAGTTTTATCAATATCAATACCAAATGGATCTTCTCCAAGGATTCCAATAATATATGGAGAATCAGAATGTGTAAAAGTCTGGTCCGGCCAGTCAACAAATCTTGCAAAATTATAAAGATATTTTGCTTTGATCTGATATTCAGAGGGATACATAGTAACCCCCATTTGAGCCTGTAGTCTGAGTGGGAATAAAAGGATCACCAATGTTAAATGAACTATGAATTTAGGCATATAGAAATTCTTTCTATTTAAAGTATATCTACTAGGAAAATAATTCCCATTAATTATATTTATACCAATTTTTATTAATTAATGCAAATAATATACCAATAAGATTTTTCCTATGGAAAAATCTTATTTATGCAAATTTGGATAGTCTAACAATAAAAATAACACATATTACTTGACAAGTAGGACAGATTATATTATATTGAAAATGAAAATCATTTTCAATAAGGATTAAATATTGAATAATAACAATACTAAAGAAACATGGTGGTTTAAATATCTCCATAATGCTGGTTGCAGAATAACAACTCCCAGGAAAATTGTTATACATATACTCGGGGAAACAGAAGAACATTTGAGTGCAGAGGATATTTACCTTGCAGCATTAAAAATTAATCCTTCCATAGGATTGACTACTGTGTATCGTACAGTATGTCTATTTGAACAGATTGGATTATTACAAAAATTTGAATTTGGGGAAGGAAGGGCGCGATACGAATTAATTAAAAATCCTCAAAAAAAAGAACATCACCATCATCTTGTGTGTGTACAGTGTAAGACCATTATTAATTATATAGATTTTATGAAAGAAGAAATAAAACTGATGAATAAAACTGAAAAAAAATTATCCCAAAAACATAATTTCTCAATAACACATCATACAATTCACTTTTATGGTCTGTGTGAAAAATGTCGGGAATCGATACAAAACAATACAAGGAAGTAACAATGAAGAAAATGGCTTTAAATAGATTTACTGCAACATTTCAACATAACAAATTAGCTCTACGGTATTATCCAGATCAAGTACTGAGAGAAAATTCGTCTCTTGTTCATACATTTGATAAAGCATTACAAGATTTTGCCTATCAGATGTTCAGTTTTATGCAGGCAAGTAAAGGGATTGGTCTTGCTGCACCTCAGGTGGGAATTTTATACCGAATTATTACTATAGATTCTGAAGGAATGGAAAGATTTCTGATCAATCCTGAAATTATCAGTTCATCCTCGGATAAAGATGTAGAAGAAGAAGGATGTTTAAGTCTTCCTGATCAGTGGTATACTATTAATCGTTCTTTAGAAGTGGAAGTTAAAGCAAGAAGCCCTGAAGGGAAAAAGCTTCATTTTACAACTAAAGGACTGAATGCCCGGATAATTCAGCATGAAATAGATCATTTAAATGGCATTTTAATTTGTGATAGAAAAGTATAATGGTAAAAAATATGAAAAAACTTCGAGAATCTGAAAATAAAGATTTTTTTGATAAAATCCAGGAATCGCTCGATCGGGAAATGGAGAAGTATTATTCAAAGAAGACCATTACATATTTTAAGAATCCGGTACATTTTGGGCGGTTAGAGGATGCAAACGGAATAGCTGAGATGAAAGGCGGATGCGGGGATACAATGGAAATGTCTCTTAAAATAAAAGATGAAATGATCCGGGGAATAAAATTTTATACTGATGGATGTGGTGTAACAGTGGCCTGCGGCAGTGCAGTTACTGAACTTGTTAAAGGGAAAACCCTTGCACATGCACTTAAAATTTCACCTGATGTTTTAATGAATGAACTGGACGGCATACCATGGGATAGTATTCATTGTGCTATTCTTACAGTCTCTACAATGCATAAAGCTATAGCTGATTATTTGTTGAAAACAGTATAGAAAAAAAAGAGCAGCATGGCACGCATTAAACCATTTGAACACTATTTAAATAAATATGAAAATTGGTTTTCTGAAAATGAATGTGCCTATTTATCTGAACTGATTACAGTAAAAAGAATGCTCCCTCTCGAAACAAAAGGAATTGAAATAGGAGTTGGCAGCGGACGATTTGCAGAACCGTTGAATATCAAGTTTGGTATCGATCCTTCCTCGAAAATGATTGAGATAGCTGCACGGAGAGGAATTTGGGTTATAAAAGGAATTGCTGAAGAACTATCGTTAAAGAACGATACTTTTGATTTTGCTTTAATGGTTACCACGATTTGCTTTGTTGATGATGTCGAATCGTCTATCAGAGAGGTATACAGAATATTAAAACCATCAGGTTGTTTTATTGTGGGATTTGTGGATAAAGATAGTATTATAGGCAAACATTATCAGGCTCATAAAAATAAAAGTTTATTTTATCAGGAAGCATGTTTTTTTTCAGTCGATGAAGTAATGAAGTATTTAAAAAAGGCAGGATTTCATGATTTCGAATGTGCTCAGACAATTTTTCAGCCTCTTGATGAAATCAGAAATATTCAGGAAATAAAAAAAGGATATGGAGAAGGTTCATTTGTTGTTATAAGGGGAGAGAAATGAATCCAAAAACAAAAAAAATATATCCTGATTCAGGTGTTGAATTAAACTCTTTTTCAGCAAAGACTTACGATACGTTATTAAATATTGCCTCGCTGGGTCTTTATTATGTATTTATCAACAAAGCAATTAAAGCAATGGACATACAACCTGAGGATTCCATACTTGATCTGGGGTGTGGAACCGGACACAATAGAAGGAATAATCACTTTTTCGGTATTAATAGCTGGAGGAATGAGTAAGAAAACAGCAGGATGGTCTGCTTTTTTTGTAGCTGCTCTCACTTCTCCTTTGGGTGCATTTATAGCTTACCCTGTAGTAAGTAAATTAACTGGTTCTATGTTAGGATTAACTCTTGGTTTTATGGTTGGAGTTTTGATCTATATTTCGTCTTCTCATCTTTTACCCGAAGCACAGGAGCAGAAAAAAAGCATTCTAATTGGGCGTTTATCGGAGGTGTCTCCCTGGCTTTGTTTATAGTGTTGACTAAAATGATATAAAATAAATCATCTCTACATTTAATTTATATTTTTTTTAAAAAATTTCTTGACTTTTCATTTTTGATATTATATATTATTGTGATTGTGAATATTTTCAC
>CAZETW010000094.1:0-11397 GCA_964515295.1 uncultured bacterium
CAAGAAAAACAAAAAAGTAAATCTGACCACGAAGATAATTTAGTCACTCCTACCCTGGGAGAAATATATACTGCTCAGGGCCAATTTGGTAAAGCACTTGATGTGTATAAAAAACTTCTCGAAAAAAATCCTGATAACAAAGAATACAAAAAAAAGATCCAGGAACTCGAGCAAAAACAATAAAAAATTTTCTACATCCGTTATCTGAACGGCAGAATGAATAATATTGAATTATCAATTATCATTATAACTTTCAATAATGAACAATACATAAGAGAATGTTTAACTTCTTTACTGAAGATATACAGTAATCATGAGATAATTATAATCGACAATAATTCAACTGATCGTACCCTTCATATAATAAAAAATTTTACAAACCAACATTCTTCATGTAATATTACATTAATTAAAAACAGAACCAACCGGGGATTTGCCCGGGCTGTAAATCAGGGAATAATCAACAGCAAAGGACACCACCTGTGTCTGCTGGGATCTGATTGTCGGATTGAAGAAAATACAATGGAAGAACTCATCAGTTTTTTAAAACATCATCCTGAAGCTGGTTTAATAGCTCCCCGTTTAGTAAATAAATTTGGACAAACCATTCAGTCCTGCAGGCGACTTCCTACCATAGAAGACTTAATACTCGAATTAAGCGGACTTCCAAAACTTTTTCCGGGAAAAATTAAGTCTAAATGGAAATCTGTGATATTAGATCGCAATTCTCCAGTGGAAGTTGAACAGCCTGAAGCCTCCTGTATTATGACCTGTCAAAAAGCAGTACAAAAAATTGGATTGATGGATGAGAGATTTACTATTTTCTTCAATGATGTAGACTGGTGCCGAAGATTTCTTCAAAACGGCTATAAAATAGTATATTACCCACAAGTCAAAGTACTTCATTATAAAGGCGGAAGTATTTATAAAAACAGAATACCAATGATATGGAAATCCCATCAAGGTTTTTATAGATATTTTCTGAAATATTCTCAAAATCTCAGTCAAAAAATATTAATACACATTATAGGATTTATATTAATCTATACAGCTGTATTACGAAGTATTTTCTATATATTAAACGAACCTTTCTTAAAAAGATCTCGTACTCTAAATTAGTATCAAATCATTACTTATTTATTGGTCAGGATAAAATAAAAAAATCATAAGTAATAAAAAAATTAGAAGCTTAGAACTTTAGAACGTGAGAACTTGAGAACATGAGAGGATTTTCGTTCAAAAGTCAATATTATAAAAAGACTAACGAACAAAGAATAAAGAAAAAAAGGAGTAATAATATGAAAAAAATTATTAGTTTATGTATTATTATAACACTCTTTTCTCTCTGCTCAGTACAGGGTCAGATAATCTTTGAAAAACCACTGAGCCCACGTAATGCAAATTATGATATAAGGGTTACACTCGATACTGAGAAAAAACAGGTCACAGGAACTGAAGTCCTGCACTGGAGAAACATATCCAATAATGCCGTAAGAGAGCTGCAATTCCATCTTTATATGAACGCATTTAAAAATAATAAAACTACTTTTATTAAAGAAAGCGGAGGAAGTGCTTCCAGGCTCCGTAAGAAAAAAGGCTGGGGATGGATAGATATCAACTCTCTTGAGATTAATAATGAAGATTTTTATGATAAAATCGAATTCATACAGCCGGATGATGATAATGAATATGACCAGACAGTTATTAAAGTAGAACTTGACAGACCTGTATGGCCGGGAAGAGAAATTACGGTTACAATGGACTTTACTACTCAGCTTCCTCTGCTTTACAGGCGTAACGGATATTATAAGAATTTCTTTTTTGTTTCTCAATGGTTCCCAAAAATCGGGGTGTATATCGATAATGAATGGAACTGTCATCAATTTCATGCTCATTCAGAATTTTTTGCAGACTATGGAGTCTATAACGTGGAAATAACTCTGCCTAAACAATATATAGTAGGTTCTACTGGAATACTTCAGAACACAAAGGTAAATGAAGATAAAAAAACACTTTTTATACGTGCAGAAGATGTACATGATTTTGCCTGGACTGCCTGGCCGGAATACTTGATTGCAAAAGAAATGTATCGAGATATTGAAATAGCAGTGTATCATGAAAAAGATCATAAAGGTGCAATAAACAGAACCATGACTGCGGTTAAAAATGCTCTTGATTATATGACTGACTGGGTTGGTGAATATCCTTATCCAAAGATCACAGTAGTGCATCCTCCTACACATTGTATGTATGCAGGAGGTATGGAATATCCCATGTTTGTTACCGGAGGAGCTTTCTGGGGAATACCGGAAGGAATTAAAATTACAGAGATGGTAACCATACATGAATTTACTCACAATTATTGGTATGGAATGGTGGGCAATAATGAATTTGAAGAGGCCTGGCTGGATGAAGGAATCAACACCTATACTGAAATAAAAATAATGGATACATATTACGGTAAAGAGACCTCTCTCATGGATTTTGCCGGAATTAAAATCGGAGAAATTCCCTCTAATCGTGTACGTTACATTTCTATTCCTGACTGGGACCAGACCTTACAAAATGCCTGGGATTATATCGGAGGTGGGTATTCTACCTTCTCTTATACAAAACCGGCTTTAATGCTGCTCACTCTGGAAAATATGGTAGGTCAAGATACCATGGATACAATAATGAGAACTTATTTTCAGCGCTGGAAATTTAAACATCCCAATTCCAGTGATTTCATATCAATTGTCAATGAAATCACTGGAGAAGATTATAACTGGTTTTTTCAGCAGCTCCTTGAAGGATCCAATGAACTGGACTACAGAGTTGCAAGCATTTCTTCCAAAAAACAAAAAATCAAAAGGGGAATTTTTAATATTGGAGGAGAGAAAAAATTACTGCCAAAAGAAGATTCAAAAAAAGATACTGTGGACAATTATCATACTGTTGTAAGAATTAACCGTAGCGGAGAAGTGATACTGCCGGTTGAAATACTCATGGTATTTTCTGATGGTGACTCTTTGATAAAAAGATGGGATGGCAAACAGCGGTGGGTGAAATATGAATTCCATAAACCTTCGAAAATAAAATTCGCTGCTGTGGATCCGCACCATAAACTATTACTTGACAGCAACTTTGCCAACAACAGTAAAACCTTGAAACCTAATAATAAATTAGAGATCGGAATCTCAGTAAAACTGCTTTACTGGTTTCAATCAATTTTGGAATTCTTTACTATTTTCAGTTAATAAACAGGAGGATTATTAAAATGGGAATTTGGAAAATATTTATCAGAAGTATTAAAACCCTGTTTCAATATAAAAGACTTTGGATATTTCTGTTTCTGGTGCAATTCATCATAGCGCTGATTTTGATCAATCCTATAAGTTCTCAGTTTAACGAAATGTTCTCAAACAGCCTTTCTGCTGATACAATCCTGCAAGGTCAGGGGACAAACAGTATATTTGAATTTATGGTCCATAAAGCAGAAGTCATTGCTGTACAACAAAAAATAATTCTTTTGGCTGGTCTTGTATATTTACTGCTGACCATATTTTTTAATGCAGGAATTATTACAAATCTGGTAGAAAAAAAGAATTTCCAGGCCGCATTTTTCTTTCAATCAGCTGGTCACTTTTTTGGACGGCTTTTACGACTGTTTATATGGTCTGTACCATTCTATCTGATAGCATTCATCCTGTATTCTATTCTGAGCAAAGTTTTTAAATTATTATCTGGAGAGTCAGAACCTCTGATCTTTATCTTTTTCATAATAAACTTTCTCATTTTAGTCTTTCTGTTTCTTTTGATTAAAATGGTCTTTGATTATACTAAAATTGCTCTGATATCAGAAGATAAGAAGAAAGTTATCATCACTAATCTTAAAACCTGGAAATTTGTTTTAAAGAACAAATGGAAAATACTTGGACTCTTCTATCTAATAGTCTTTCTATTGATAATCTTAGGGTTAATTTACCTGTCTCTCTGCTCGTTATTACATATAAGTACGTGGATCGGTATAATCGTACTGTTTATTCTACAGCAGTTATTTGTCTTCTCTCGCATCGGTATAAAACTGATTTATTTTTCATCTCTTATATTCCTGTTCCAAAATGTAGAAGAACCCTTACTGAAAGCCTGGTATAAAGATGATTCCTATGTGAATAAAATGATAACTTGAGTTGATATATCAAGGGGGTTGTCTTTTTACTACCCTGAAGAGACTGTTGAATAAAGGCCTAAATATATAGCATTTACAGCAATGACAGCAGTCAACCATGTCACTGCGAGGAGGCCTGTCTCTCAGGGTTGACGAAGCAGTCTCCCAGCACGTCACACGAAAATATTCAATATAACGCCAGGAGATTGCTTTGTCGCTTCGCTTTTCGCAAAGACGTAAATTGACTTTTTCGACAGTCTCATCAGGGTGGTTTAAATCACTATCTAACACCCCTTTCTCTCCAGCGCTTCCAACACCTCCTTGATTTTGATCCCGGTTCGATAGAACAGCACCTCTCCTTTGAAATCTTTTCGGCTGCAATTGAGCATTTTATTAATGGCCAGAATGAGGTTGGAGCGATCAGCTTTTCGTATTTTTTCTATCTTTTTTTCTAAATATTCCGGAGTCCAAAAACCGATGATCTCCAGATGAGCAACACGGCCGTCGGGATTATAGAAGCTAAAATCCGGTATAAATACCGTATCACCTATATTAATAACCGTATCCTCACGATGAATTTCCCATCCTCGGTCTTTTCGGGAAAACTTCTGAAAAAACTGTTCTTCAATTTTGCTGTCAAAAACCGATACGGATTTATAATGAGAAGTCAGTCCGCAGTTGGAATCTAACTGAAAATATTTTAGCCCTTCATTAGTTTGGATATCTGCAACCATTGACCAGTTATCTGCCAGGATCAGACCAGGAAGAAAATTGGCCATGCGAATACCATAACGCTGTGAATTTCTAAACAGAGATGCGGGACCATTTAGAGTAATATCCATCTCTTTATCTTCAGAAGGATGAATCCAGTGAATCAGACGAGAAAGTTTGATGTACTGAAAAACTACCCGATAATCCCCCATAAGGTGGATACGCAATTGATTTGCCTGATAAAGAAGTCCCTGGGCCAAAGCAAGATTATATCTTTTCAGCAGGGATTCAGGTGTATAACTAATTTTAAACCTATCAAGAATCTGATTTTCCTGAAGATCACCATACATCACCCTATCCACCTCATCACCCGGAACATCAAATTTCTCTCCGATTTTATCTAAAATTTGTTCTCGTTGTCTTTTGTGAATTAAATCAGAACGAGTAACTATGGGGTAATAATCCTGAGCTCTAGAAAAAATATAATGGCGGAAGGCTGAAAACTCCAGATTAAAAGCAGGGGTAAACTCAGCTTTGTCTTCCAATAATTTAAACAAACCCCGGATGATCTTAAAATCTGTACGCTTTCCCTCAAATTCCCTCAGAGCTTCCCTGAGTTCTCCATAGGTTTTACCGATATGACTCTGAAACAGAGAGATAAGTCGAGAGCAAATTCCAATATAGCGTTTAGCCTGTTTTCTGGTGATGTAGCGAGGGGCTATTTCAGTATCCTTGATACGATAGCGAAGTAAATCAGCTGTAAGCATCGCTGTCCCTCCGGCGGTAGGAAATACCGGTCTCCTGAGTACTTCCGGTTACAATTTCATAGAGGTGAGCTTTTTTACCACTTTTCTTTCTCAGAATGCGGCCCAAACGCTGAATGTGTTCTAAGGGACTGGCCGTGCCTCCCAAGATCACAGCCACGTTGGCCTCCGGTACATCCACTCCTTCGTTCAGCACCTTGGAAGTAACAACAAAACGGTATTCACCTTTACGGAATCGTTTCAGGATTGCTTTCCTTTCAACTGTTTTTGTCTGATGGGTGATGGCAGGAATCAGGTACTGTCTGGAGATGGAATAAACCAGATCGTTAGCCAGAGTAAATATGATTACCCGGTCCTGGTGGTGAAGTTTCAGAACAGATTCCAAGGCTTCCATCTTTCTATCCGCACTAAAAAGGATTTTCCGCATTTTTTCTCGAGCCAACATGGCATTACGAGCTTCCGGAACATAGCTGCTTTCCTGAATAAACTTTTCCCATTTTTTACCGTAAAACCGAATTCCTTTTTCCTGAACATAATGCTTATAGGACTCGGCAAGATCATCATACTCGGCTTTTTCCCCAGGAGTGAGAGTTATATGAATTCGGTGAATTTCATATTCAGATAAATGCTGACCCTTCAAATCTTTTATCCGTTTTTTGTACACCACCGGACCAATGAGATTCTCGAGTTTGTGATGCTGTGCATCGGAACATTCATAGGTAGCAGTGAGGCCCAGTCTGTAAGGGGCAATACTTAATTCCGGTATCTGGATATAACTGGGGGCCGGAAGATGGTGCATCTCATCGAATACAAGAAGTTGGAAACGGTTTCCATACATATCCATATATCGATACGCAGAATCATAGGTGGATACTGTAAGGGATTTAATTTCATGATATCCTCCACCCAATATTCCTACTTCCATATCAAAGACATCCGTAAGTCGATCATACCACTGATTCATCAAATCAATGGTGGGAGCAACTACAAATGCACTGGCATTGATTTTGGCCATGGCTGTCATGGCCAGCAGGCTCTTTCCTGATCCGGTGGGAAGAATAACAGAACCACAGCACCCTGCCTGCTGCCAGGCTTCAATGCCTTCCTCTTGATACGTGTGCAACTCATAATCCACCACCATCTTTAAATTCAGGGGAGGAAAAGCCCGAGCCCTATCCTCCAGAGAAATCCTTTGCTTGTTGAATTCATCGATTATCCGGGAATAGTATATAGCTAATGCCCGCCAGGATTGAGTACGGGAATCCCATTGGAAAAAAGGCGGTTTTGTTTTTTTATCCCAATTTTCAAGTAAGAGCGTTCCATCAGAAAAGTAAATAGTAGGGATTTTCAATTCATGATCCTCAATTACTAAAAACTGAATAAAATTAAAAAAATTTGCGGAAAATGTCAACGTATAAGTAAATAATTAAAAGATAGTTTATAAATCAATATATTTATCTTTCCACCACGGGGGTGTCCAAAAAGTATGAAAAAACTATTAACGCAAAGATCGCAGAGGGAGACACAAAGACTATAAATGTTTAATAATTATAAATTTATAACTTTGCGAGCTTCGCGTACTCTGCGTTTAGATTTTATTTTTAGTCAGCCCCGTAGCTTATTCTTGTCAAAACCAGAAAAAAATTACTCTCCAAACAAATCCATCCATTCCTGCAATTCTTCATCACTCATGGTATGATCGGATTTCTTTACATTCTTTTTTAAAAGCGATGATTTCAACTCTATTGATAAAAGCTTTTCACTAAAATTTTCTGATCTTATACGCTTCAGACCGCACACTTTTGCATAATCAAATAATTCCCTATCTGAAGAGACAATCATTACTCCTCTTTCTTTTTCATATTTATCAATCAGTCTTTTTATTACCTGATCTGCCTTTTCAGGAGCCTGAGAGAAATGGACGATGATCCCTTTATTCGTATCTTCATTCTCAATGGATCCAGCTCTTCCGTCAAAAACAACCGTAATATCAACTTTCTTTTTATTCTTATACCGGAAAAGCATATCTATCAGATCATCCCTGGCCGATTCCAGATCATTATTCAGCGTATTCTTTAATTTCGGGATTGAATGAATAAGATTATATCCGTCTATGATTATTTTTTTCATAAGGCTATAAACTTTTCGTTACTCCTTTAAAGCTGTAAACTTTTTTCAGGAAAACACCTTTATTCTTTTGTCTTTGAGTCTTAGAGTCATAGAGTCTTAGTGTCAACTGGAGACGTTACATTGACCGCAGACCGCTGGCATCTGGTTTCTGAACGCAAACTCTCTCGTTCTAAAGCTCTCACGTTCTCAAGTTCTGTTTTTTTCTTCTTCCTTTTTCCTTTTTCCTTTATTCTTCAGTCTTAAAACTCCACAACTCCCTCATACACAACCTCAGCTTTTCCTATTAAAAAAACTTTCTTGTACGATTCATCAAACTTCACTGTTAACTCTCCGCCTTTGGTAATGACATGAACAGGGGATGTAATCTGATAATGATCTGAGGAAATTAAAGCCGAAGCGACACAACCTGTACCGCAGGATAAGGTTTCATCCTCAACTCCCCGCTCATATGTTCTCACTTGTATCTGATTGGTTCCCAAATAATGAATAAAATTAACATTAACTCCTTTGGGAAACACTTCATTATCTCTGTAATAAGGTGCTTTTTCTCTCACCTTAATATCTTCTAACCTTTCTGTAAACAGCACATAATGGGGTACTCCCACCTCAATATATCCTCCCTCTTTCAAACCTTGCTCCAGAACCAGATCAAACCCGGTTTTGATCTCAGAAGTAGGATTTAAACCTAAAGTAACCATACTTTCTTGCACAGTAACAGGATGCAGACCGTCTCCGGCCTTTAGAATAAAGGAATCAGATTGAATAATGTTCTTAATTTTTGCAAATAATGCGACACACCTGCCTCCGTTACCGCACATATCCGCTTCATTTCCATCACTGTTAAAATAACGCATTGATATTGTGTCACCTTCTTTTCCATCAACTAAAAGTATACCATCAGCACCCACAGAAAATTTCCGTGTACATATTTTTTTAAAATAATCACCCTCGTTTCCGGTAAATAATCCGGTACGATTATCAAAAACTATAAAATCATTACCAGTGCCGTTCATTTTGGTGAAATTGATCTTTTTCTGCACATTGCTTCCCTTATTGTTTGTCTATCCATTTAACTCTTTGTGATTTAGTGCCTAGTATAAATAACTAATCAGTAACAGAATTTATATTTAAAACAAATATTGTTTTATTAGATCGTGATCCACCAGCTGCTTCAATCCCTGATAGAATCTGGTTATAGGGAATCCTACCACATTAAAAAAACAGCCTTCGATTTTTTCCACAAAAAATCCGCTCTGATCCTGGATGCCATAGGATCCGGCTTTGTCCATAGGACTGCCGGTTGCAACATAAGCATCTATCTCCCAGTCCTCAAGAGTACGAAAAGTAACCCTGGTTTTTTCCACATCCTGAAAAATTCCTTTTTCAGTGCTCAGCAGAGTAAAACCGGTATACACTTCATGAGTATTCCCGGATAGTTTTGTCAGCATATCTCTTGCTTCTTCTTTCGTTCTCGGTTTTCCCAGGATCTCTCCCTTAAGATACACAATCGTATCTGCTGCAATGATAAGCCCGGAACTGACCTCATCAGCTGCTGCTTCAGCTTTTCGTAAAGATATTTCTTTAACAAATGCTTCCGGATCATTTTTTTTGTCTGAATCTTCAGAAACATCTTTTGCCTTAACAGTGAATTTTATATTCATCTGGCGAAGCAGATCAGCCCGCCGCGGAGAACGTGATGCTAATATAATTTCCGGAAAATCTCTCATGAATCTCTCCAGATAATTTCTTTTAGTCTTTGTTCTTTTGTCTTTGGGTCATAGGGTCTTAGAGTCATAGTGTCATAAGATCCTGAAGTTACAGAGTAATTTGTAACCCGCAGTCATTCTTAACTGCTGTGCATTAACCTCTGTTTTTCTATCTTTATCTACTTTAAATACCCTCTCTTGACTTCTCCCTTCGATCAGCTCAGGACAGTCCCTCAAGGGAGAGTAACTATTTGATTTTCAAAAATAATATTTTTTTAACCCCTCTTATTCTCCTCCTTCGACGAGCTCAGGACAAGCTCTTGTCAGGGGAGTTTTTATTGTGATATTATTTTTGAAAATCTGCATTGCTCAAACATTTCCCATCACTATCGCTGTCCGCAGTCTGCGATCTATTCTGATTTCTGGACTCTGATCAATGGCTTCTGAACGCTTACATTCGTTCTAAAGCTCTCTCGTTCTGTTTTTTCCTTTTTCCTTTTTCCTTTATCCTTGTATTATCGCGTCTCCGGAATCAAGGTCACCGGACCGGTGTTATGGATCTCCACCTCCATCATAGCACCGAATACTCCAGTTTCGACTGTTAATCCTGTTTGCCTGCATTTTTCTACAAATTTTTCGTACAGTTCTTCAGCTTCCGGTGGTTTAGCAGCCTGAGTAAAACTGGGTCGTCTGCCTTTTCTGCAGTCACCGTAAAGTGTAAACTGGGAAATAATCAGGAGTTCTGCTTTGGTCTCCAGGGCAGAGAAATTGAAATTACCTTTCTGATCTTCAAATATACGGAGATTAACACATTTTCTTGCCAGCCAGCTCACATCTTCTTCTGTATCACCTTCTTTGACCCCCAGAAGAATGACCAATCCTTTTTCGATCTGACCGGTTACTTTTCCTTCCACTGTTACTTTTGCCTGACTTACTCTTTGTATCACTGCTTTCATATTATTTTCCCACATACACGGCTAATAAGCCCATTACCATATTTATTTTCATCATAACTTCCAGTCTTCTTAGATTAGAAACACTGCTGTTATACCACATAGACACCATCGCATAAATAAGAAACATATCAACTCCCGCAGCCACAATAATTAAATAATAAATTGAAAAAATATCCAGAAAATAGGGAATGATTGTTATGACTATCAACAATATCAGTATGATCGAGGTCAGCAGTAAGGCAGCTTTATCTCCATACAGAATGGGAAAGCTTCTGGAGCCCACAGAACTGTCCCCTTTTTTATCTTCAATATCCTTGACTATCTCCCGGGCAAAATGATACAATAAAGCGAATATACCCACAATGAATGCTTTGCTGATATTCCCGACTGCAACACCTCCGTACACAAAAGTTAGTCCGGATATAAAAGCCACTGCAGCATTGCCAAAAAGAATTGTTCTCTTCAGTGTGCTGCTGTATAAATATAACAGAACGGAGGTAATACCTGCAATGATGATACAGGTAACATTGATAAAAAAACTCACTATAAATCCGATGATAAAAAGGAATAAGGAAAAAATAAGAGCATTGGCAGGAGATATAATTCCTGATGGTAAAGGACGATCAGGTTTGTTGATTTTATCTATCTCAATATCAAAATAGTCATTAATGCTGTTGCCCCCTGCACAGATAAGCATAGCGGATACCACAGCCAGAGTCAGGTTCAGTACAGATTCAACTGAGCCCGTAATCACCCCTCCTATAAAAACCGACACTCCGGCAATCAAACAGTTCAGCGGCCGCATCAGTCTGATGTATGCTTTTATTACTTGCATATCCATAAAATAGGATTAAACCAGGAAAAATGCAATATGGAAACGGTTGGTTTTGTTACCACCTTGGGGTTGACCAAAAACAAAATTTAACCGCAGAGTTTTTTAGTTTAAAGTCAAGATTTTTTTCATGAGTTATGGTTATATT
>CAZETW010000095.1:0-11220 GCA_964515295.1 uncultured bacterium
CCGCTGACCGCTTTTCAACCCGCCGTCTGCCGTCCGCGGTCCGCTGTCTATCTGACCTTTACCCGATAATCTACCACCGTTTTAAAGTTCTTACGTTCTAAGGTTCTATTTTTTCCTTTTTCCTTTTTCCTTTTTCCTTTATCTTTATTACTTCGACAAATCACACCTCCACCTCTATCAACTCAGGCTGCGTAATAATCCCATATGTATCCCGGGCATATCTGAACGTTTCAGCCCAGTTATCTGACGGATATCTCTCATCTACAGTCTTTGAACCCTCTGACTGTAAACGTTTATTCAAAATACTCAAGGCTGCAGTATCCACTGCCAGAGGATTTTCACCTATAAGGAATCCAATATCATTGCACATAGGTTTCTGCTTAACATCAACACAGTCACACAAGGGTGTTATATTATATAAATGAGCTATATTGATCATATTTTTCCATCGTCCATTCATTATTCCCATTAAATAATCTATCATTCTGTAGGGAATGGTATTAGTCCCCTTTTTCCAGTCATCCACTTGTGTCCCCTGCATTACAATTGCTTCATTGGAACAACTGGCCATACATTCAGCGCATCCGATACATCGGGACTTGTCCAGTACAGGAATATTTTCTTCGCCTTCCTGTAATGCATCTTCCGGACAGCTTTCAACACATTCAAAACAACCGACACATTCATCCTTATCAATAACCGGAAAATAACACTGGTGCATAGTCAATTTTCCCTTTCTTCCGGCCAATCCCATTGTGATCCCTTTTACACAAAGTGCAAAATGTGCCAGATTATGCAACGTACAATGAGGATTGTGTATAACTGAACCACTGTTTAATAAACCGCCTGAAATCGAAAAATTATGAAATCTTCCCGGATTATCTATTGTAACAGTCTGCTGATCCTGATCAAAATTTAAATTATATGAATCAGATGTATCGGGTCTATCAAGCACTACAAAAGGAATCTCTTTATCCCATCCGTGTTCTTTTGCCAGACGAATATACTTTCTTGCCTGGGGACCATTTTCCTTGAACCCCCTGGGACCTGAATAGACTACAGTAGTGTCACCGAATACTACTTTGTTAACTTCTTTCTTTTTAAGAAATTTCTTTATTCCCCTGGTAAATACAGGCAGCATACGTGTATTACATGATGGCTCCCCAATATGAACTTTAATAATTACCGGAGGCTTAAGTTCAAAATTGTTTAATTTCAGGAGCACTTCAAAAATCTTCTCATTGAAATCCTCCTGCTGCTCAGAATCATTAATATTAAAAACCGAATTCCCGGGTTTAATAAAATAAACCGGTGATTTTGTTCTCTTATCTGCTTTGTACTGTAAGAAATCAGGAATATGTAAATTATCGTTTTCTCTTTTTGCCATGAACATCAAAGTTTCCTCTCTTCAACTAAACCCGGAATCCCCTGTTTGTGATATATTTTTTCTGCTTCATCAGCAGGACACAATTTCATTTTCACACGCATCTTTAAGGGCTCAAGATATTTTTCTTCTCCTAATCCCCGCTGCTTAAGTCCCTTCTCGGAAATATTAAGCAGCTCCCGTATAAACTGTATAATCGGAATTGGACTATTCTTTGCCTGCATAGCTTTCTTGCAGGCCTCAACTCTGGCTTTTCTGATATGATCCCAGTTATGAGCTTGTACAACTTCTTCTGCCTCATTTAAAGCAGAAACAATTCCCAGACTCAAAGCAGCAATTACATGCAGATCCTCCGGCGGTTGCTGATCATTCATTCGATTTTCCAGAGTATAATATCTGGATATTCTGGCATTATACCAGTAAAAGGTAGAATGCTGATCAATATCTTCTTTCTCAGGAGTAAGCGGTACTTTTTCCCCCTCAGGAGTGATTCCATGGGGTTCTTCAGCATCCTTGTAATATTCTTTGAACGTATCATAATGGTGCATACCAATGGGTACCCCATCCCTTTCTACATAAACAGGGGACATCTCTGCTACAGTACGTACATAATCATCTAAACTTTCAAATCTTTTGGGAGGGATGCCGTAACGGAATTTTTCCGGATCCCACCAGTCCCAAAAACGCTCTCCCACACATCTGTGCTCCTTATCAAGACGTCCCTTCCAAATATTGGAATTAGCAGATAAGGCAAGTTGTGCTCCGGAAAATCCATTAAATACATTTACTGCTCTTACTGCTTCTTCCATAGAGACATCAAGATGAACCTGTGAAGAAGCTGAAACTGTAAAGAGATGAACATCATCTCCCTCTTCCGGCGGTATATAGTTGTTAGCAGCAAATATTTTATCCCATAATATGTTTCTGGCTTTATTCATCTTCAACATTTTACTGGGAGGAGTTACCGGATGAATTCCGTATCCTAAAAAATAATTCCCGGTCTGATCGGAAAATTCTTGTAACTGTTTTCGGAGATTTGCAATCATATTAATTAGTTCATGGATATCAGCTACATGAGCAAGAGAAAATTCAACTTTACAGTACCCGGTTTCACAGGATGCCAAGGTATCATTCAGCGGCCCGGGTTTTACTGCTCCCACAACTTCTTTAGTAACCGGATCTTTATTAATTTTCCATCCCTTTTTATTAAGAAATTTCCATAAATCTTTTATTGATTGCTTTCCGACTGCTGTTCCCTTCTCATCAACAACCGGAAACTTAAGTTCAGCCCCTATTCTTCGCTGAGAAGATCGTTTTGACTCCGCATTCTTAAAACCATTTTTAAAATGCTTTATGATGTCATCCATTGACTCTCATCTCCCATTATTTGACCACTCCCGGTCAGTATAAATTTATAGCTCGTCAGTTCATTAAGTCCCATTGGACCCCTGGCATGCAGTTTATCAGTTGATATTCCAATTTCTGCACCCATACCCAGTGATTCTCCATCACAATACATGGTCGAACTGTTAACAAGGACTACAGCGGAATCAACTGCAGATAAAAAATATTGTGCATCAGCATAACTGTCTGTTACGATAGTTTCAGTATGTCCTGAACCAAAAGTATTAATATGTTCTACAGCTTTAAAAACATCCTTTACAATTTTCATAGAATAAATTGTGTCCAGATATTCAGCAGCATAATCTTCCTGTCTGGCAGGAACTGCTTTTGAGGTCAGTTTAAGTGTTTCCGAGCAGCCGCGAACTTCAATCTTATTCTTACTGAGTATATCCACTATATCCGGTACCCATTCTTTTATCGATTTATCAATTAAAAGTGATTCAGCTGCATTACACACACCGGGCATGAGCAATTTTGAGTCTAAGATTATATTAACAGTTTTTTCCCAGTCAGCGTTTTTCCCTATATATATATGACAATTCCCCTCATAATGTTTTATAACCGGGATTTCTGACTGTGCACATACAGTCTCAATTAAATTTTTACCTCCTCTGGGAATAACCAGATCAATTAAATCATTTCTTGATAGCAGTCCTCCAACTTCCTCATGGCTTAAGGTTACAACCTGAACTGCATCAGCAGGTATGCCACTTTCCAGTAAAGATTCTCTCCACAGCTTTGACAAAATGTCAAGACAGTGTTTAGCTTCTGAACCTCCCTTTAAAATTATGGCATTTCCGGATTTTAAGGAAAAACTGCCTGCATTTATGGTAACATGCGGTCTGGCCTCGTAGATCATCAGTATAACACCTATCGGAACCCGCATTCTGCCATAGGTAATTCCATTCTCCATCACTCCCATCTTTTCCATTTGACCTACCGGATCCGGGAGTCGAATAATTTTTTTAAGTGAACTTATTCTGGACTGGATTTTTGATCTGTCAAAAATCAACCGGTTTATATGTGCCCTGGGCAGACCGTTTTTTTCTGCATTTTCCAGATCTTTTTTATTTGCTTTGATCAAATCATCCTGATATTGATCAAGCAGCTGAGCAAGTATTTTTAGTGCTTTGTTCTTTTTAACAGTGGCAAGTTGTACTAATTGCGTGCTTACATCCCGAGCTTTTACAGCAATATGGAAGGCTCTTTTATGTATTTCTTCATTTGTTTCCATTATTTTGTTTTCCCCCTTTTTTTCTTTTTGAACAGACCTTGTCTGGCTGCTCTGGTATATCTCCGGCAGTATCTGTCCCGCCCTGATATAAGCTGTCCTAATAAAATCGCTCTTTTGGTACTTTTTTTGGTTGGATCACATATGGCAGAATCCAGACCATGAGATATGGATATCATCAATAAGGCATTGTTGATCTGTGCTCTGTGGGGAAGGCCAAACGATACATTGGATACTCCCATTGTTGTTCTGGATTCAGAAAATTCCTTTTTGATAGCATGTAAGGTATCAATAGTAAGTTTTCCATAAGTATGATTAGAAGAAACTGGAATAACCAGAGGATCGAAAAATAAATTCTCAGGTTTGATCCCTGCCTTTTTACCAGCATCAAAAATTGCCTGACAATTCTTCACTCTTTCTTCTACAGTCTGAGGGATCGATTCACCGCTCATGGATAAGCAAATGACCGGGGAATCATACTCGGCTGCAACGGGCATTAACTCTTCCAGTAAAGACTGATCATTTTTTACAGAATTTAGCATCCATTCTCTTTTTCCCTCTAAGTATTCTGCAGCCTTTTTAATGATAACAGGATCAGCAGAATCAATACTGAGTGACTTTTCAGTATTATTAAGTGCCAGATCAATGAGCCAGAGCATATTTTCCATTTCTTTTTCCTGACCTCCTTCACCAGTTCCGGCATTAAGATCTATATAATGAGCTCCTGCTTCATCCTGTTTTTTTATTTGTTTTATAATAGCATCTTCATCCTTTGAAAGAATTGCTTTGGCAATTGATTTTCTGGTTGCATTTATTTTCTCTCCGATTATAATCATAAAATAACTCCACTTCAATAATTAAATTTATTTCACACCAATTATCTATTAATTGTTTACTATAAATAATAAAATTATTTACTGATTCAAAACATTGTAAAAATCATTTTTGAAATAATAACTGCAGGGGTTCTTGTGGTATATCGACATTACTTCGAACTAAAAGGTTTAACACGTATGTTGGGATAATCCTGTAATATTTTTCTTTCCAGATCTTTTTTTAGATGTATTCTGGGTTTGGCCTTAAGAATTTTTATGACTTTTTCTCTGGCTCTCTGAGCTGTAATTTTACTCCCTTTTGACTGCCAGGCTTCACGGGATTGACGATCACTTAATTGAGTAGTAAAATGTTCTTTATACATATATCTTCTGGTATGACGTTCAGCAATAAAATTTCCACCAGGGCCGGCACTTTTAATCACATCAAAGGCTAACGTCTTTTTATTAACCTGAATACCACGGGCAGCCCGCATTACCATACCAATAATTTCATTATCTATGACAATTTTTTCTTTACTGACTGCAGTAGCAAATTCCATTAATCCGGCAGCATCATGAACAAGATCGCCTCCAGTCAGTCCTAATAAAAGATTGTTTATGGCAGATTCGTAACCACACTGCGCATCCAGGGTTTTAGAATCACTGATTCCGGCTGTGGAATAATAAGGAAAGCCGTAAAATCTTGCAAGTTGAGCTGTAGCGGCATTGATCATTCCGCTTTCAACCGGTCCGCCTAAATACTTCACATCATGAAGATTAACTGCTGTAGCAACACTTCCGTAAATTACCGGTGCACCGGGATTGACAAGTTGAGTGGTCATCATATTGATTAATCCGTCACAATTCTGGATCACCAGAGTTCCTGCTAATGTAACCGGTGCAGTTGCACCGCAAAGAGGTTCAACCGGAACAGCTGTCGGTATCCCACTTCGTGCACACTGGATCATAAATTTGCCGTATTTACTCTCTAATCTCAATGGACTCATACCACAGGTTATCATGGATATAAACGGTCTTTCCCGTAATGCTTGAGCTCCTCCGGCTACTTTTTCTGCCATATCAATAACCTGATCAATTCCCTGAGAAGTATAAATTCCTCCCATAATATGCTTTGAAGTATTTTGTATCCCGGCAAAAAAACGATTAGCATCAACATCTTTAACCGGGATCTCACAAGGGTAGGTTGGTAAGAGCATAAAATGTACATTTTTTAAATAATCAACTATTTTTACTATGTCCACCAGATCCTGAATATTTGCCTCTCTTTTTTCATTTGTCTCATAATCCAGAACATTTAAAGCTGTTCCCCCTGTTCCGAAATACACATTTCCAGCGCCAAGCACTAAATCGTGTTTTTGCTCCCGACCGCAAAGTGTTACTGTGGAAGGGACAGTTGCAATTAAATTCCTGACTTTTGATTCTTTTATTTTCACTATCCTGTTTTCTGAATCTACCTTGCATCCTGATTTTTTAAACAGTTCAAATGCTTCCGGTTCCTGAACTTCAAAACCTACTTCTTCCAGTACTTGCATACTGGTCTCGTGTATTTGTTGAATTTCTTTCTGCGAAAGAGGCTGGTACTGCCACCGAGGCTTAGAAATATCCTTTTCTTTAATTATTTTACAGTTTATCTTTTTCTTGTCCATTATTCACTATTCATTAATTATATTAAAATTTTCTATGTCTGCATTCAACCTTATGACAACGAGTACATAGATTTTCCATCTCATATACCTGCTCACCTGATCCAATGCCGATAAGACCTGATATCGATTTCTGCGGGGACATAAAACAAGAATCGGAAAGTTTTACATTAACTTTGTCTGATGGCAATGTTTGAAACAGTTTTTTTTGTTCTGTAATGGACCAGCCGCAATAACCAGGGCTGTAACGCAACGTCTTTTCATTATTACTGGTATGATGTCTGTCAATATATTCCTGAACATATTCTGCAGAAGATTCTATGGCTAATGAGGCTGCTGCATCCAAAATAAAACCATAATAGGGCTGTTGTTCCACTGCATTATTAATGATTTTGTCAATTTCCTTTCCCAATGTAACCAGAAAAACACCTGCTCTCTTACAAGGTTCAATAATTTTTGCCAGCTTCTGACTTTTAAATGTTGTTTTCTGACCTATTGACACAAATTGCTTATCTGTGTTAACCGGAAATAACTGAAATACTGCTTTGGGATGTGAGTTCTTTCTGATTTCCTTTATAGCCTTATTGATTTGTTTTCTCATCCGTGCTGAGAGTGATTTATTATTTCTGATTCTGCCTAATTTTCTCAATAAAGGCTTTTGACAAATACGTAAAGGAATACGGTCAATTTCTTTCAGACTCATTCTCTATAACTCCAATATGTATAAATAATTCTTAGTTTTTTACTAATTCTTATTCCTGATCTAAAGAAGTTTCCTTTATTTCCTTAGCACCGATCACATTAACAATCTTCTCTAGAGCAGCATAAATTCCAAAAATTTCAGTTGCGGTTAAATCTGCCAAACCATTAATAAGTTTCTCTTCGACTGGATCCGATAATTTATTATGCAGTTTCCTGCCCTTTTCTGTTAACTTTATCAAAACAGTTCTTCTGTCTGATTTTTTCGGTACTCTTCTGACAATTTCCTGCTCTTCTAATCGATCGATGATACCTGTAATATTAGCCGGGGTAACATTAAGATATCGACTTAAATCTGCCGAGGATAATGGAATATCTGAAGCATATATAGCTTTAATAACCAAACTCTGAGGACCGGTTACTCCAAATCGTTTATACATCAGCTTTGAATCAGCACTGATTAAACTGACAATACGGCGAATTGCCCAGACAATTTTTTTTACACTATTTTCCAGTTCATTATCCATCATAATGACTTAAACCCTTATATTTTTTTTATCTGTTCAAATATAAATATTTAAATATTAATTGTCAAGGGTTAAATAATTTAAATTTAAATGTTATAGGTTTTAATTATTTATGCTTTAATAATCCTTATTAAACTAAAATTATGATATTTAATTAATGAAATTTTCAATATTTGGAAAGATAAATAATTCTTATTATATTATCATTAATAGTGTTATATATTACTGTTAGTTTTTAATTTTATTTTTCATTAAACTAAGGAGATATCGATGAAAAAATTCTTAATAACGTGTATTTCACTGCTTTTTCTTTTAGCATGCTCACAAAAACAATCTTCTTATACAATTTCAGGACAATTAGACGGTATTGATACTGGTAAAATAAAACTCCAGAAAAGAAGTGAAAGAAAATTTGTTACCATTGATTCAACTCAAATAGAACAGGGAAATTTTACTTTTACAGGTAATATTTCTTCTCCTGAAATGTATTATCTTAAAATTGACAATAAAAAAGAACTCATCAATTTTTTTGCCGAAGCCTCTGAGATATTTATTAAAGGCCATATTGATAGTCTTAATCAAATATATGTAACCGGGTCAGAAACACAAAATCAGCTTAATACTGCCGGATATCAGCTAAAAAGCTTTGCTGAGAGACAGCAGGAATTATATAAACAATATCTTGAGGCCAGGAACAACAAAGATGAAACTTTAATTGCAGAAATAGGCAATAAATGGGATCAGCTCACCAATGAAAAAAATGAAAAAATTAAGGAAATAGTTGCTGAAAACAGCTCCAATGTTGTGGGGCCCTTTCTGGTTCTGGAAAATCTTCTTCATGTCCTGAGCTTTGAAGAATTAAAATCAATTACTGATAATTTTGATGCTTCAATTAAAGATTCAAAATATGTAAAAAAGCTAAAAGAGAGAGTAGAAACTCTCTCCAAAGTACAGATTGGAAAAACTGCTCCGGACTTTACCTTGGATACACCAGAAGGAAAATCTTTGTCTCTTTCTTCTTTAAAAGGAAAATATCTGCTTATTGATTTCTGGGCAAGCTGGTGTGCTCCCTGCAGACAGGAAAATCCTCAAGTAGTAAAACTTTATAATGATTATAAAGATAAAAATTTCACGATTCTGGGAGTTTCGCTGGATACGGAAAAAGAAAACTGGACCAAGGCTATTGAAGATGATGGACTCACCTGGCATCATGTATCTGACCTGCAGGGATGGGACAATGCAGCAGCAGATCTCTACGGAGTACGTTCAATTCCCCATACAGTTCTTCTTGATCCGGAACAGAAAATTATTGCCAAAAATCTGAGAGGAGAAGAACTTCGCAACAAGATCAGTGAGCTGCTGGATTAATACTCAAATTTTTAATGAATCAATCGTAATATTTTATAAACAACCTCCCGAAAGTTTAAAACTTTCGGGAGGTTGTTATTTGGACGGTATAAATTTAAAAAACCAGGCTTTAATAGATTTAAGAACACAGATTAACGATATGAGATTTATGAAGTTAAAAAATAATAGCAAAAAATTAGATATGAGTACAAAAACAGATCAAAAATCATAAATCGTTAATCCGTGCTCTGAGATCAAAAAAAATGTCATCCCCGAGTGTCTCTGTCGGGGATCCACCCTGCACCCTCTCCCCTGGATTCCTGCCTGTACTGGAATGACACTATAGCCCTGGATTTCGGAGTCCGGGGCTTACAAATAATGATATATATTCTTGAAGCTATATTCATCTTGAACACTTAAAATGTTAATCTCCTCCATCAACTTAATCAAGTAAAAAATAGAACTTGTAATAAACTTTAAGATTTTTTATATTTAAAAATATATACTTTGAAAAAATAGTATAATATCATTTGTTCATATAAAATATATTAATAACAAGGGGAAATATTTAGAAATGAGAACTGATGAAATTAAGAAAAAAATAAATACACTGAACCTTTCTGAAAAATTACTCTTAGTAGAAGATATCTGGGATTCAATTGCCCAAAGTAATTCTGAACTTCCGATGCCTGAATGGCAAAAAAAAGAACTTGATAAACGATATAGAGCATATAAAGCAGGAAAACAAAAGCTACATGATTGGGAATCAGTTCATGAAGAAATAAGAAATAAATACAAATGAAACTTCGTTATACTGACAGATCGCGAGATGATGTTGAATTAGCCTTTGCCTGGTATGAAAAACAACGAAGAGGTATTGGTTTCGAATTCCTAGATTGTGTAGAATCTTCTCTGCAAAATATTATTGAATATCCAGAGATGTATCAAATCCGCTATTTAAATTTTCGAGTTTGTCCTATCAGAAGATTCCCTTTCTCAATATTTTATACAATTGAAAGTAACGAGATTATTGTACATTCTTTATTTGACAATAGACAGGATCCACAAAAACGTCCTTAAACCAATCACCTTTTTATAGGATAATAATTTATTAATGCCCTATTAGAAAACTCCGCTGGAATTCACGTACTTACGGAGAAGTAAAGTCGTGTCTTAATTCGATTACGATACCGATACAGATACCGAATTCCGATAGGACCAAGATGGCTAAAATGAATTCCCTTTTCCTGTCATCCCCGAATGTCTCTGTCGCGGATCTACCCTGCACCCTCTCCCCTGGATTCCTGCCTGTACTGGAATGACACTATAGCCCTGGATTTCGGAGATCGGGGCTAAAAAAAATGATATATATATTCTTGAAGTTATATTTATCTTGAACACTCAAAATGTTAATTTTCTGGATCGACTAAATCATGTAAAAAAACACTTGTAATAAACCTTAAAATTGTTTATATTCTGAAGTATAAACTTAAGGAAAATAACTATGAAAGCAACGGCAAAAGATTTAAGATTTCATTCCAAAGAAATTCTTGATACAGTTTCAAGAGGTGAAGAAGTTATAATTACTTTCCGGGGAAAGCCTCAAGCAAAATTAGTACCTATTGAGCATCATATAACGAAAGATAAAAATAAAATGTATACTTCATTATTTGGAATGTGGAAAAATTATGAGAAAACCAAAAATGTACCTCAATATGTTCGAGAAATCAGAAGGGGACGTATTAAATGATCATCGACACTGATGTTTTGATCTGGTACATGCGAGGCAATGAAAATGCATTCAATTTGATTGAGGATGCAAACAGTTTTTATATTTCAGTAATAACGTATATGGAATTAGTGCAAGGTATGAGAAATAAGAATGAGCTTACTGAATTGAGAAAAGCATTAAGATTTTGGAATGCTAAAATTTTATACGTGACAGAAGATATATCAACCAAGGCCATGTTTTTTATAGAACGTCATTATCTAAGTCATTCTTTGGAAATCGCAGATGCTTTAATTGGTGCTACCGCAATCATAAATGCTCTACCACTCATTACTGGTAACAATAAACACTACAGAATTATTAAAGAGATAGACATAAAAACGTTCCGTCCTTAAATAATTTAAAAACTCCGCCGGGGTT
>CAZETW010000096.1:0-3279 GCA_964515295.1 uncultured bacterium
TTAGTTAATTTCTATCTCTGCCAGCTTCACATTGTTTTTAATAATTCCTTGCTCATCCGCAGTGGGCGGAAAAGGACGTATCTTCCCCAAAGGTTTCTTTAATGACAACATTACTGACTGCGATTCCGGTGCAAACTCTCCCAAAAGCCAGGCCTGCACCTTACCCTGCCATTCCTGATCATCAGTGAGTATATCAATATTTGTTTTATGGGAACCTGATAAAACCGGAACTTTTATCCATTTCCAGTTTTGCTGACTTTGAACCAGTGGATCTACATTGTTACCATCTACAGTAATATTCACCTGAAAATCTTTTTTGTGCTCATCTGATTCCGGGGAATAATCTTGGACAAAAAGAAAGGCGAGAGTTGCTGTCCGAACAGCAGAGCTGACTGTAAAATCAAGAACAATATTATGATGCTTTTTGATTAATGATAATGTTTCACCGCATTCCGGAAGATACTGCGGCTTTACAGCCGTTAATTGTTTTTTCACCATATCAGGATTTAAAAGGCATACATTCTCATCAGCTGTATACACGGTATAATTAACCAGACTGTCTGTTATTTCTTTTACAGAAAACACAGCACCTGCAAGTAGGGGATATTCTGCTTCACTAAGAGGATAGATTTCATACACAGCAGTTTCATATCCCTGTAAAGAAAGTTCAACACGGTCACCGGAATCATAGAGGAGGGATGAAATATACCGGTCCGGATAGACCCGTTCTATTACTACGGATTGGGCATTGGGACTGAACCCAAGATCATGATCCAGAGTTATGATAATATTCTGATTCTCCATGGATGGATTACGGAGCGCCACGATTCCCCTGTCTTCAGTAAAATGAACATATCCATACGCTTCACCTTTTGTGGGACTGCCTCCCACCATTTCAGTGTGCATTAAGATATCAAATCTGTCTCTGGCCCAGCGAATGGATTGAGCTAAGGCCTGCCATTCCCTTTCAGTAAGGAGATTGGGAGAAATATACAGTTCCCACATGGATACACCCCTGGCAAAATAGAGCAGAGCATTATTGGTGAATTTATCCAGGGGTTCTGCTTCCCCTCCCAGTTTCTGCAAATGTCCTTTAATAATACCATGAGTCATAAGATTGGAAATGGGAAACCATAAATTATTGACTTTCAGATTGGTATGAAGAACAACGTCCCGGTAAGTCATGGCTGCATCTCTTTTGCTAATAGAAGGTACTTCTGCATATCCGTAATCTCTGCCCTGCATCCAGATAGTGTTCGCATACTTCAGCCACCAGGGAGAGAGCCAGGTTCCGGAAGTTACATTGATAAAAATATCCGGATTTGCTTCTCTGGCAGCAGTGCTGAGATCAATCACTGATTCCATTACCGCCCTCCTGGAATACACCCCTATCGGATGTCCATGATCCGTTTCACTGCAGGAAAACTGGATCCCGTCCCATTTATAGTATCCCACCTCATACTGGTTGATGAAATCCACCACTCTTTTTTTAAACAGCGCTTTGTATTTTTCACCAGCAAGACAGAGCATTTTACGATTATAATCTCCTTCTCTGCCTACTGTTTCATATCCGTGTTCATCCATCCATTTAAGTCGTTTGGACCGGTAAGAATATCCACCGGTAGGGCCAAACCATATTCCTAAATCTGTACCCGTTTCTTCAAGTTCGTCAGCAATCGGCTTCAGCCCTCTGGGAAACTCTTCTTTTCGAAGCTGCCAGTCACTTTCATAAACATCCCAGGCATCGTCCAGTACAAAGGCATCCAGCTGAAGATTGCGCTCCTCTGTCATTTCCCGTTTAACGTCATTTATTATACGTAAGAGATTTTTCTCATTCATTATATCTTCCGGTCTTTGAGTATAGATCTCAGAGCGTACATCATACCAGGAATTATATAATAAATAGGGTTTTAATTCTGCAATCCGGATATCATTGAGATAATGTGTAAACCAGAATTTTACTCTTGTGTCAGGTGTCAGTCCGAACACCACCCACTCACTTTCAATCCATTTTTCTGTAATTTTTTCTCCGAATTCATAGCCGCACCCAATGTACACAGTCTGTTCTTTGCCCTTTTTACAATAATTTTCTGCAATAGGATATTCACATCCCATGAATATACCACCTTGACCTACAGTCAACGCAACAGGCTGTCCGAACCCTCCTGATTTAATGATATCCACTTCTGTGTAAAGCTCTGATTTCAGAGGCCAGATCCACCGTAAAAAATGAGCTGACTGGGTAGTATCCCGTAAAACTATTTTTCTTTTTATATAAAAATCATCCGGCTGTAACTGATACAGTACATCAGCATCAAAAGGAATTTGTTTACCCTTTAATCTGACAATGAGCTTTCCCCCTCCTTCTTTAATCTGTTCAGTAATAATGTCTTTTATTAAAAAAGATTTTTTTGAAAATTGAACCATATTATCTGCATTAGAAATTTTTCCCGGTGCACGCCATCCTGTCCACATGAAATCCAGAGTAAAATCACCGCTGCTGTTAAATGAAACATCAGGATCATTGATCAATTCTATGGTCTCAGAGGAAATAATGCCGTCATTTATTTCAACTGTACATTGTATTCTGTTATTGTGCAGAGTGAGGAATTGGGTAGAATTTACTGTCTTCCGGGTAAAGACAACTTCTTCTGCCCGGAGATTCAAAATCAGGAAACATACAAAAACAAATATACTAAATATTAATTGTTTCTTCCGTACCATTACCCTCTCCTTATTTATTTGATATTTATATTGATGTTGTAATAGTGAATGTTGTTGTTACAAATACTGTTTTTTTCAGGAAAATTGTTTATTTTTTTGAATCTCAAAGTCTATACGTGCTTGTGTCATTGTCTCATGATGTCTTTGTGTCATTGAGTCATGGTGTCATTAAGTCTCAAAGTCTTTGATTCTTCCGTTCTCTGGTGACTGACCGTTGGTCTACAAACGTCAACCTACTTACGTTTGATAGTTCTTACAATCAATCTAAAAATTCTCTCTATCTTAAATTTTTCACTTTTCATTTTGCATTTTTCATTTCCTCTAGACAAATGACCTCGGTCTTCTGGCCTCTGCACGAAACCCTACTAAAATGTTAACGATTCCAGACAGTCAAGGACTGCCTCTAACCACATAGGTCTCAAGTTCTGTCGTTCTAAAGCACTTTCTTCTATTTCACCACGAAATACACGAAGTGCACGAAGATTCTTAAAGTGGCAAAGTACTTAAAATAATTCATACTTAAAACATTTTAGATACTTCAAACACTCCCATCAC
>CAZETW010000096.1:3379-6643 GCA_964515295.1 uncultured bacterium
TTCTTACGTTCTCAAGTTCTAAGGTTCTATTTTATCCTTTATCTTTTTTCTTTTATCTTTATTTTTTTTACACTAATGCCTGTGCAGATATTTATGCATAATGTACCGGGTCTTAAGCAGTCGGTCATCCGCCGGAAGATCACTCAGTTCTTTATTCATGCCCTCATCATCTTCTTTCTTTAATAAATCAGCAACATAATCAATTATGGATTCCGGAAAAATGTGATTTCTTTGGTAAAAATCTATGTTTTTTAACAATATTCTGGAAGACTGAACACAGCTCTGAGGCAGAAGAGTTAACTTATTTAATAATTCTTCATTCTCAAATATATTGCCTTCTGCATACTTGGAATCAGCAATCGAGATAGACTGTTCCTGGGTCAGCCCCCATTCTGCTGCCATGGTAATTCCGGCTAAAAGAAGATGAATTATTGCACTTCCATCCCCTGTTCTGAGCTCAACAGTTTGTTGGCCCTGTACATTCTTCAGTGTTTCTTTTTGCTGAGGATTTACTATATTAGCCATATTCAGTGTTTTAGACCATCCCAAAGGAACCCTGATCATTGCACTTCTGTTTAAGTCACTCCAGCAGATCCTGGTGGGCGCCTCCTGATTCGGCACCAATCTGAGATAAGCGGAAGAAACAGTATTCCCGAAGGCAGTAAGAGAATCGGCATACTGACATAAACCACCTATCAATTGTTTAGCTTCTACAGATAATTCAGCATCATCTTTATTCCTCATAATATTTTTTCCGTTTTTCATAAGTGCCATATGAACATGCATTCCATTACCGGCTACTCCCTCTTCGATTTTGGGAGTAAAGGTTGCAACACAATTATATTTATAGGCAACATTTCTGATCAACCATTTAGCCAGCACCAGACTGTCTGCAGCTTCATCTACAGGCTGGGACAAAAATTCTATTTCCAGCTGTTCACCTTCTTTATCTTTGATCTCGGATATGTCACTATGAATACTCTTTATATACCCTACTTCACTATGTGCATACTTTACAGAACCAGTTATCTGAGTAATATAACCTACCATCTCATTTAAAATGTCTCTGGATTTTAAAAACGGAGAACTGGCATGATATCCTCCCTGATCCTCTTTGTTGAATAATGATTTTTCTGTATTATTAATGAGAAAAAACTCTAATTCTCCAAATGCATGCAATTCAAGACCTGTATTTTTCTTAAAAACATCATAAGCATTTGCCAGAATATTATCCAGGGTAAAAGCTGCTTTTCCCCCTTCATTGGTCAGATACCTGCAGATAAAATCAAGACTGCTGGGATCAAAAGGATTTATAAAGGCAGTTTTATACACCGGAACCACATATAAATCAGAAAGAGAGGCATCAACAATTCCCTTAAACAATGACGACCCGTCCACTCGTTCTCCCTTGGTCAGTATCTGTTCAGCCTGATACGTGTTTGCTACCGGTAAACTCAGTTCTTTCAGCTTTCCGTCCAAAGCAATGTAATGAAAGATAATTCTTTCAATACCTTTCTGCTTAATCACCTTTATCATGTCCTCTCTGGTAAACTCTTCCCTGGGTTTATCCAGTAAAACTGAAACCGGATTTGAGAGAGAATATTGTTCCATGAAATCCTCCGTAGATATGTTAAAATATTGTTAATACCAATAATAATTGTGTTTTAATATAAAAAATATTTAGCAAAAATCAACCAAAAATCATTTGATTAAGAACAATAAATATATTACATTAATACGATTTTAACACTACATGAAGTAATAATAAGGGAGTATACATTGAAAAAAATAAAAACAGGTGTAGTGGGAACAGGACATCTGGGTCGTTTTCATGCTTTGAATTATAAAAAATTATCCACTGCGGAATTAGTTGGGGTTTATGATGTTGATCACAAAAAAGCAGAAAAAGTTGCCAAGGAAACTAAAACTCAGGCTTTCTCTGATCTTGATTCATTATTAAATGCAATAGAAGCAGTTTCTCTGGCTGTACCAACAGATTTACATCATGAAATTGGACTGAAAATTCTGAATAAAAGAATACATTGTTTAATAGAAAAACCTATTGCCAGTGACTGCCGGGAGGCAGATGAATTGATAAAAGCGGCAAAAATGAACAGTCTCGTATTACATGTAGGGCATATCGAAAAATTCAATCCGGCCTTACGGGCTTTAACTAATTTTACCATTCAACCTCAGTTTATTGAATCCCACCGCCTGGCACTATTCAACCCACGCGGTATAGAAGTTTCAGTAGTGCTCGATCTGATGATACATGATCTGGAGATCATTCTTGATCTCATCCACAGTCCGGTAAAGAGTATTGATGCCAGTGGAGTAGCAGTGGTTTCAAACGCAGTAGATATTGCTAATGCACGTATTCGATTTACAAATGATGTAGTAGTGAATCTCACTGCCAGTCGGATTTCCCAGAAAAACATGCGTAAAATGCGAATGTTCCAGAAAGATGCCTATGTTACTGTCGATTTTCTTAATCGTATCTCAGAAATTTTTCACCTTAATGAACATGGTGATACACCTGGCAAGATAATCGGGGACATTGGAACAGGTGATCAAAAAAGAAACATCTACTATCACAAACCCAAAGTACCTAAGGAAATGGGACTTGAAGTGGAACTGAATAATTTTCTCGATCACATTAATGGTAAGAACACCACTGCTGTAACTGGCAGGCAGGCCAGAGAAGCCCTGGCTATTGCGCATGAAATACTTGATCAAATTACCTGATGTACACATTCATCATACACTAAATATGCTTCTCAAAATTATCTGAAAATCACAGGTACACCCGACCATGAACCCAAAAAAACGCACTGTTCTCATTATTGCCGGAGAGGAATCCGGAGATATACATGCCGGTAATCTTGTTATAGAGATGCTCAAGCTGAATAGTTCACTACAATTCTACGGTATTGGGGGAGAAAGAATGAAGAAAGCAGGTGTAGAGCTTTTGTTCCATACCAGAGAAATGGCAATTTTGGGATTTTTTGAAGTTATTGAACATCTCCCCTTTATCCGTAAAGTATATAACACCATGACCAGGAGTCTAAGTGAACAAAATCCGGATCTTGTCATTCTGGTGGATTATCCCGGATTTAATATCCGTTTTGCCAAACAAGCAAAAAAACGAAACATTCCTGTAGTGTATTATATCAGCCCCCAGGTATGGGCCTGGAAGAAAAAAAGAATTAATACCATTGCCAAACGTATTTCCAAGATGGTAGTATTGTTCCCTTTTGAAGTAAA
>CAZETW010000096.1:6743-10755 GCA_964515295.1 uncultured bacterium
TCCGGAACTGCAACCCTGGAAACCGCTATTCTGGAAACTCCTATGGTTATTCTCTATAAAATAAGTTTTGTTTCCTATCTTATTGGAAAAACCCTGGTAAGGCTGAATAATTTCGGGCTGGTAAATATTGTAGCAGGAAAAACGATTGTACCTGAACTGCTGCAGCATCAGGTAACAGGAAAAAATATTGCAAAAGAAATATATCCCCTTCTCACTGATGACAAAAAAACATCTGAAGTAAAAAAAGAATTAAATAGAGTGAACTCACTTTTAGGCAGTCCCGGAGCAAGTAAAAGAGGGGCTGAAATAATTCTTAATGAACTCAAATGAGTAATAAGACCATTCACAAACTTTTTCCTTCTTTATTAAAAAGTCGGATATGGGGTATAGCTTTTTCCCCTTTTTCTCTGCTGTATGGTATTGCAGTATCCTTAAAAAATCTTTTCTATGATAAAAAAATAATAAAACCCGCCCGGATATCAGGTAAAATAATCAGTGTGGGTAATATAAGTATAGGGGGAACCGGTAAAACACCCCTGGTTACCGCCCTGGCAACTATGGTAAAAGAAGCCGGATACAGAACTGCAGTAATAAGCAGAGGATACGGAGGAAAAACCAGGGGCACAATCTGTGTATCTGACGGAAAGAATATTCTTTCCAGTCCGGAAGAAAGCGGTGATGAACCGCTTCTGCACGCCAGAAATCTTCCCGAAATACCTGTCATTGTTGATCCTGACCGGATCCGGGCAGCCCGGTATGCAGAAAAACATTTCCACTCAGAGGTTATTGTGCTGGATGATGCCTTTCAGCATCGTAAAATTAACAGGGATATTGATATTATCACCATCAATGCAGCTGATCCCTGGGGCAACAGCATGCTTTTACCAGGCGGACCTTTACGAGAACCCCTGAAAAATCTTAAGCGGGGTGATCTGTTTATTATCACTCATGCTGATAATAACATCAATATTGAAAAAATTAAATCAGTAATTAAAAAATATTCCCGGAATCGGGTGTTTCTTACCTGCCACAGACCTCAATCATTTTTCACATTACCTCATAAACACATACCTCTTTCCCGACTGAAAGATCAGCCAGTTCTGGCATTTTCCGGAATAGCATATCCGGATCTGTTTCGAAAAACACTTTTTGATCTTAAATGTGATATTAAACAATTTCTTTCTTTTCCGGATCATCATTACTATACTGCTGCAGATAAAAAAACAATATGGCGCAATGCATTGCAGAATAAAGTAAAAGCCGTTATTACTACAGAAAAAGATGTTATGCGAATTGATACCTGGAACAAAAAAAATATTCCTCTCTATTACCTGAAAATTAAATTGAACTTTATGTCAGAATTAGAAACCTTTAAACAATCTATTGAAAATAAATTAAATCAGTCTTAACCATCAGGAGATATCCATGACATCACAATCAGATTTTCTGGTTATAGGAAGCGGGGCTGCAGGGCTCTCATTTGCTTTACGCGCTGCGGAACACGGTAATGTCATTATACTTACTAAAAAACAACGAGCAGATTCAAACACCAATTATGCACAGGGCGGCATTGCTGCAGTATTTGCATCCGGGGATTCCTATGAAAAACACTTCAGGGATACAACCAGAGGAGGAGCTGGATTATGTTACGAACAAGCAGTAAAGATCATTGCTGAAGAAGGTCCGCACAGAATTCAGGACCTGGAACAATGGGGTGTCTCGTTTACCCATAAATCCGGAAGCTCACAATATGATCTGGGCAGAGAAGGCGGACATTCCATGAACAGAATAGTGCATGTCAAGGATAAAACCGGGTATGCAGTAGAAATGAAACTGTTGGAAAGAGTAATGGAGCATCCGGCAATTGAAGTGCATGAAAATTACAGTGTCATTGAACTGATCACTGAACACCATATCAATAACAATAAAAAAACCAAGAGAGAAAATAAAAACTGCTGGGGTGCATATGCGCTGGATGACAAGACCAGCACAGTGAAAACATTTCCGGCCAAAGTCACACTGCTGGCTACAGGAGGAACCGGACAGGTGTACCTGCATACCAGTAATCCCTCTATTGCAACCGGAGACGGTATTGCCATGTGTTTCCGGGCCGGAGTTGACATTGCCAACCTGGAATTCATGCAGTTTCATCCTACCACTCTGTATCACCCTAAAGCAGATTCTTTTCTGATCTCAGAAGCAGTACGGGGATTCGGAGGCATTCTTCGTGCCAAAAACGGGGACAGATTTATGGAACAATACCATGAACAGGCAGAACTGGCACCCCGGGATGTAGTGGCCAGAGCCATAGATAAGGAAATGAAAAAAAGAGGGGACGAATGTGTATATCTGGATGTCACTCATCTGGATACCCGAAAAGTAAGGGACCGTTTTCCTCAAATCAATGAAAAACTTCTCTCTTTCAAAATTGATATGACCAAAGAACTGATCCCTGTAGTTCCTGCGGCTCATTATATGTGCGGTGGTGTTCTGACCAATCTGGAGGGGAAAACATCTCTCCGGGGATTGTATGCTACCGGAGAAGCAGCATGTACCGGAGTGCACGGCGCCAATCGACTGGCCTCCAATTCTCTGCTGGAGGCACTGGTTTTCTCCCGAAGAGCCTATGAAAGTGCTGCAGACTTTATCCAGAAAGAAAAAATCCGTTTTCCAGCCATTCCTCAATGGGATGACAAGGGCACCTTTGATCAGCAAGAGTGGGTGTATATATCGCATGACCGGGCTGAAATCCAAAAAATAATGTGGGATTATGTTGGTATTGTTCGCTCTGATCTCCGCCTGAAACGTGCAGAACGAAGAGTAACAATGATAGCAGGAGAAATTGAAAACTTTTTTAAAAAAACCAAAGTAACCCCCCCGCTCCTGGAGCTGAGAAACCTTGCCACTGTTGCTCTGAAAATAATCCAGTGCGCCCAATTCCGTAAAGAGAGCAGGGGACTGCACTACACAACTGATTATCCTGAACGTGATGATACTCACTGGCTGGGGAATACTATTATTAAAAAAGATAAAATCTGCCTGAAAAGTTTTCAGGAAGCTATTAAGAATCTTGGCTGAAAATTCATAAATATTGAAATAGAATTTACCGGCTAAATAGGATATGAATTATTAAACATCCTGTCGATCCCAGCAAAAAAATAAAATTATCAAAAAAATTATGTTCTTAGCCGTTGACGTCAACTACACCCCAACCCAGGCAACCGCAGCCGGTATCACTTTTGATTCCTAACAGTCGGAGAAACCTTTACAACAGTTTGTCAGTCAGGTAAAGGACATCGCTCCTTATGAACCCGGGAAGTTTTACAAAAGAGAACTGCCCTGTATTCTTGCTTTACTTAAAGAACACAACCTATATTCGGAATGCATAGTGATTGACGGTTTTGTTTTTCTGGATGGTCACAGCACACCCGGATTAGGCAAGTATCTCTATGATGCTCTGGAACACAAGACCTCGGTAATAGGAGTAGCAAAAAATCCTTTTATGGATATTGAGAAAAAATACAGAGTGTTCCGCGGAAACAGCAGGAAGCCTCTGTATGTCACTTCTATCGGAATCGACCTTGCGGCAGCTCAACAACACATCAAAAACATGCACGGCTGGTACCGCATACCAACTCTGTTGAAAGAAGTCGATCAGCTGAGCAGGAAGAATATGTATGAATAAATTTTTTTATTAAAATATTTGTTATCAAGTCATAAATTATGCATATTAAATATTAAACCATATAATAATTCTCAGGTATGAAGTATGAAAATAACTTTGGACATTGATGATGCTCTTCTGAATAATGCTATCCAAATAACTGAAATCAAAGAAACAACTACTCTTGTAACATTAGCATTACGAGTTCTTATTAGCCAAGAAAGTGCCAAAAAATTAGCTGACTTAGGTGGTTCTGAAAAAAATATTAAAGATATGCCCAGATAAGCTTAAAGGACTTATAGATTTGAATGTCAAACCCAACACCTACCCCAGCATCCTGAACCAGGT
>CAZETW010000097.1:0-10691 GCA_964515295.1 uncultured bacterium
TGAACATTACTCTTCCCAAGAAAGAAGAAACACAGCGGAAAGCTAAAAAGATTGAAATCACCTAAAATGAAGTTCAGCGTTTAATCGATATGCTCTTACATTAAGAGCATATCAATTTATTATTTTATTATATTTTCTACTAGTTAATAATTTATGTATTTTTGAATATAGATTTTTTGTGCTGAAAATAATATGTAATTTTTAAGGAAAAGAGGGATTATATGGATCAATGAAATAGAGGAGAATCAATTATGAAAGTTGATATATACAAGAAAAATGTTACCATTGACCAAATAACCCAAGATCACCTTGAACATAAAATCAAAAATATTCAAAAGCGATTTAAACGATATCATCCGGATGCAAGTCATCTGACTATTCGACTTTCCAGAAATAACAAAAAGGATCTATTTATTTGTTCTCTGGAGTTAAACGTATTTAATAAAATTTTATATGCAAAAAAGTATCATTCCACTATTCTTTCTGCAATTAAGCAGTCATTCGAGGCCATAATTCGTAGTTTTGAAAAATATCGATTAAAAATTAATAAGTGCTTACAAAGTAAAAAGAAACATAATCATTCAACGAGTAACTTTAATTTTTTATCAGCTGAGAAAACAATAAAAGATACTGAATGGAAAAAACTATTTCATGATACAGTTCAAAAGAAGCTGAATCAATTATTTCGTCTGGTAAGACATGAAATTATCCATCTTCAGCTTGTGGGAAAACGGGAACCCGGTGAATTACTGCCTCAGGATGTAATTGATGAAACAATACTCAGAGTATATAGATCTGGTGAAAAAAATATGACGGAATCAGAGATTGAGTATGCGCTTATCCGGACAATTTATGAGGTAACTTCAGTATTATCTAATCAGCTCGATGAAAGAAGGGAAAAAGAAATTTCATTTGATAAACAAATCGAAGAAATCAGTGAGAAAGATAAGGTTTCAACATTAGGTGAAGAAATGTTGTATTTCTATGAACCGGATGAAGTGTTAAGAGTGGAAGACATAGTAACACAGGATGGATCGATGGGATTTGAGGATACAGTAGAAGAGGATGAGATTCAGAAAAAACTGTATCAAATAATAAACCGGTTTCCGGCATCTGTCAGAAAAGTATTTATATTATTATATATTGAGGAGTATTATGAAGAAGAAGTGGCTTTACTATTAAATAAATCACTCAAAGAGATTAAAGCATTAAAAAAACAGGCATCAGAAAGGCTGGCTGAATTATTGCAAGTTGATGAGAATGAGATAAGCTGGCAGGAGTTGTTTGATGTGTTCAGACAATTAAAATTTTCTGAACTGGATCCTTACTGGAAGGAAAAGTATGAGTTGGATCAGTTTCATATAATTTTTTTAGTTTTGTACATATATAATCCGGACAGTGAGCACAGGTTTCTACATTCTTAGCCCGGGCACAGGTGCGGATTTCACAGTCCTGACAGCTGGTAAATAATTTTCCGGATTCTGTCTGACAGCCGTCACAATCAGTTATGTTCTGGTAATCATAGTTTGTGCCCATCTGTTCATTGCATATCTGCGCAATGGCGGTTCTCATTTTTTTCTGTGTTTCTTTATCCGGCTCTTTGGCTGCCCAATATATGGGACAACTTTTGCAGGTCAGTCCGCAGTAGGCAATGATATTTCGGAAATCCATGTGATTATCCTATACTAAGATATGTTACTAATATTTTAAAAGGTTTCATGAGTTATATTCATTAATTTTTTGTTGTACTTTTTTCAGGTGCTGATCGGTTTCAGCTGTTATCTTCTTGGCAAAATTATTATAGGCAACGTTTTTAGAATGCAGCAGCTCATGAAATTTACTTTCCAGCAGGGACTTCTCCAGATCTCTTACAATGTGCAGCATGTTTAATTTAGAGACCTTGCCTTTTCTTACCTTATCCATTAACTCTACAATCCATTTTTTCACCGTTTCCGCAGCAGTTTTATTGAAACCGCGATCGATTTTGTATTCTTCAGGATTTTTTTTTAGAATTTGTTTCATTTCATCAACATATTGGGCATGATTATATTCTTCTTTTTCTATGGAGGACCAGAATTCATTATCTTCCGGCCACAGCTCTGCACATTCCCGATAGAGCTTTCCAATTAGCATCTCATTTTTTCCCAAAGCATCCAGGGTTTCCAGGATGCTTTCTATTGATTGGTTTGACATGTTACCTCCAGTTCTATAGCTGTAATTTTTTAACAAGAGTTTGTAAAGTTATCAATAGTAGTTGAGAATATATTATATCTTAAACAAATATTATAACTTTTGCAAGAAAATTATGATTTTCTTATTTTTTCTTTTTTAATATAAGGTTGATAACTCTTGTTTAAGTACACAAAATTTTATATATTTATATAATTTAAAACCAATTATTTTATTAAACCGGAGGGTATCACGATAAGTAAAAAGAAAAAACGCCTGCCAAGTAATGTATTCGATCTTCCGGTACAAGAATTAAGGCGGGGCTATCGCAGTGATGTGTATTTTTGGCGATCAAAAATTACATTGGAAAAATTCGGGATAAATAAACAAGTTACTATGCAGGTGTTTCAAAAGAAGTCTGCCATAGTCTGTGGTATTGATGAGGCAATTGCCATATAGAAATTAGGATCCGGACGTTATAAAGATCCGGATAAAACCTACACTCTTTTTGATAAGCTAATTGAACTCAAGCCAAAAATTCGGGAAGCGTTTCTCAATAATAAAAAACAATATCTTTCCTTGACTAAAGAACAGATAGAGATTTCAGAACAATTGGATGCACTCTGGGAAAGTGAATATGATCAGTTAAAAATTAGAGCATTATATGATGGAGATGCAGTAAAGCCGTGGGAAACAGTCATGCATGTACTTATTCACAAGAAAAACCACCTGCAACTCATTCATCCTATACAAGATATTTCCGCAGTCAGGCTAATCCACTGGAGAGACACTATGTATCACCGGATGGTACAACATTTATTCCCGAATTTAGTGATTTACGAAGAGCTTTTTCTCTTCGAAAGGCGATTCCGGGACATCCATTTTATATGGCAGATGAATTCGGACAGAAAACATATAAGTTTTCGGTGAATCCAGATGGTTCTCTTTCCAGTCCCAAACTTTTTGCCGAAAGAGGAGAGCTGGATGTGGCAGTGGATTCCAAAGGAAATGTGTTTATCCCGGCTGGAAATATTTTTGTTTATGACCGGTCTGGAAAACAAATTGATATGATTGAAGTTCCGGAGCGTCCCACAAGTATCATTTTTGGAGATAAGGATAGAAAAACACTTTTTATCACAGCACGGTCATCATTATACAAAATCAGAACCCGATACAGGGGAAGAATAATAGAATGAAAACGAAAAGGAAAAAAGCGAAAAAATCATTTTATATATTTGTGAGGAGCGAAATCTATAATGGTAACCATTACGTAATAAAGCATAAAAAACTTATTCTCATAAAGTAATAGTAATAATACATTGATAAATACACAATTAAAGGAGTGTGTGATGAAAAAGACTATTTTTCTCATAATTAAAAGAAGCAGTTCGATTCCAGTTTTAATTTTTTTGCTTTTGGTTCTGTTTCTTTTTTTAATGAACAATTTGTTTGGTGAAGTAACAGTGAGAGAGGATTCGTTGGTTATTCCCACTTACTTGGTAAACTCGCCAAATCCCATGCCCCGGTTTTACGAGGGTGGAACACATCAAGGTGTGCAGCGTAGAATTTATCCTTATCCCATGAATGACAATCTAACATATATAAAAGAAGACAGATCTTATTATATTGTCAATGTTGAAAACGAATTTATTGACGTGGGCATAATGCCTGGAATGGGAGGGCGTATTTTTTATGCTGTAGATAAAACCAATAATTATAATTGGTTTTATCGTCAGTATGTCATCAAACCATCACTTATTGGTATGCTTGGATACTGGATATCAGGGTCCAATGCATGGGGTTTTCCACATCACCATGGTCCGAATACTGTAAAGCCGATGGACTATAAAATTGTTGATCACCCTAATGGGAGCAAAACCATCTGGATCGCTAATATTGATCGCCGGCATCGTATGAGGATAGTCGTTGGATATACTATATTTCCTCAATCTTCATTGGTTGAAATGACCATCCGCCCCAAAAATAGAACTCCAATAGTGAACTCATTTTTATTCTGGGCAAACCCATCTGTTCATGTGGACACAAATTATCAGGTTATTTTCCCCCCCTCTGTGCAGTATGTTACCCAGCACGCTAAACGTGAAATGACCACTTGGCCGATTGCAGATCGTCGCTATAATAGATATGATTACTCCGGGATAGATATCAGTATGTGGAAAAATATCGGTGTTCCTTCCTCCTTTTTTGCCTGGGATCCCCAGGAAGACTATTTTGGCGGTTATGATTATTTAAAAGATGCAGGTACAGTGTGGGTCGGCAATCACCATACTTCTCCTGGAATGAAATTCTGGGCGTGGGGAAATAATCCCGGCGGTGACAGAGCTAATGCAGGGCTCACTGATAACGATGGCCATTATATAGAACTTATGTCTGGAGCATATACAGATAACCAACCTGATTATAGCTGGATTCAGCCTTACGAGGGAAAAGATGTGAAAATGATCTGGTTTCCGATCCGTGAACTGGGTGGTTTGAAATATGCCAACCGAAACGGCGCCTTGAATATGGAGATCACCTCGGATGATACAATCCTGATCCGTTTAAATACCACTTCGCCGCATAAGCAAGCTAAAGTTATCCTCAAAGCTAAAAAAGAAATTGTGTTTGAGGAAACTATAAAAATCAGCCCTGCGAACCCTTATGCAAGAAATGTCCCTCTTCCAAGAGGAGTTTCGGAAGATGACCTGGAATTGTCGTTAACCGGTTTGAATAATAAAATGCTGTTTTCTTACAAACCTGCTGAGCACTATCCGCCGGACAAACCAATGCCAGAACCGTTAAACCCGCTGGCATCTCCTGAAGAGATCAAAACCGTTGAAGAACTTTATTTCACTGGTTTGCGGCTGAATCAATTCTATAATGCTTCCCTTGATCCTATGCCGTACTACATGGAAGCGCTCAAACGCGATCCCGGTAATTATCAGGTGAATACCCAACTTGGCATCCTGGCTATTAAACACAAGAACTGGGAGGAAGCCGAAAGAAGATTGCGAACAGCTGTTGAGCGCATTACTGCTAACTATACCCGACCGAAAGATGGTGAAGCGTTATATTATTTGGGAGTAGCGCTCAAAGCGCAAGGAGAACTGGCACATGCCTATGATAATTTCTATGATGCCTCCTGGAGTGCAGCCTGGCACACATCAGCTTACTATCAACTGGCGGAAATCGACTGCCGTAGAAACAATTTTGAAAAAGCCTTGGATCATGTGAACAGATCGATTTCAACCAATATTGACAATTTAAAAGCTTTGAATTTGCGGGCAGTGATTCTGCGAAAAATGGGGTATAATAAAGAAGCCATTACACAGGTCAAAACGATTCTAAAAAAGGATATACTAAATCATCAGGCCAGAAATGAACTGATGCTTGCCTTTCAAAAAAACGGTCAGAAAAAAGAAGCAACCAGTCAGCTAAATGAGCTGTCTGAAATCATGCGCGATAACGTTCAGTCTTACCTGGAATTAGCCATAGAATATGGGAATGCTGGTTTGTATGAAGAAGCAATTGATGTGCTAAGCCGGCTTGAGGGAAAGGGTGAATCCTTTCCAATGCTCTATTACTATCTGGGGTATTACTGGTCAAAACAGGGGATAAATGAAAAAGTGTTTTTTTGTTATCAGACAGCTAACAGAATGCCTCATACCTACTGCTTTCCATTCAGGGGGGAATCGGTTGGTGTGTTGTGCCATGCAATGCAGGTGAATCCGGATGATGCAAAAGCACCATACTATTTGGGCAATCTGCTCTACGAACATCAGCCTAAAAAAGCGATCCAGGTGTGGGAGAAGTCCCGTGGACTGGATGATTCATTCTATATCGTTCATCGAAATCTGGCACTGGCCTATGAAGAAATCCAGCATGATGTGGAGAAAGCCATGAACAGTATGGAAAAAGCAGTGGTCTGTAACAGTGATGATCCCAGGCTTTTATTTGAGATGGACCGGTTGTATGAGAAAAACAAGGAATCATCTCAGAAAAAATATGCCTTGCTTAAAAGTAACAGTGAAACTGTCAAAAAGCGAACTGAAACCATGCTGCGTCTGGCTACCCGTTCAGTGGAAGTTGGCAAATATGAGGAAGCACTCAAAATTTTACTCAACAATGAGTTTCCTCAGTTTGAAGGAGGCCGTGAAATGCAGGACACCTATCTGAATGCTTTCACACTACGGGGATTAAAATATTTTAATCAGGGAAAATATGAGCTGGCATTAAAAGACTTTCAGACTGCTCTGGGATATCCTGTGGGTCGCTGGGGCAGGTCCCGTTGGGCTCAATTTCATTATTTGATTGGCATGGTGCAGGAGGCGCTTGAAGAGTCGGAGAAAGCGGAGACAGCCTTCAAAAAAAGTATTGCAGTCAATGTTTCAAAAATAGGGCCGGATCATGAATTTCTGTTCTATCAGGGACTTGCGCTGAAGAAAACCGGCAAATCAAAAAAAGCCAGGAATATTTTCAATGATTTATTGAAGAGCGCTCGATCACAGGAAAAGGGTAATTTTTTCCGACAGTTTGAAGGTGGTAGATCTCAGGATCAGCGTATGGCTTCTAATCATTATCTGGCAGGATTGGCTTATAAAGGATTGAATGACAAGGATAAAGCAAAAAAAGAATTTTCCATGGTAATCAGGTATGATCCGAGTCATGTATGGAGTAAATATCACTTATCTTCGTTGAATTAAATGTACGGTAGAAATGACAATGTGTACAATTCAGCTTTTCCTACCTTCCACTGAATCTTTTATAGACCGTACGGGCCGGAGCCCCTACGGAGCATTATAATTAAAGATTCTTGCATGAAAGGAGGTATGATATGTCTAAAATATTTTCATGTTTATCAACTTTCATTCTATTTTTGCTTTTCCTGTCATGTTCAACTGGTGTAAATATGATAGCCATAACTAACCAAGACGGTAGTGTAAGTGTTGCCCAAAGAAATGATATACCGGAAATGACTTTTATCGCCGGAGAATTGCAGAAATCACAACCCGAACCTTACTGGGAAACTGTGTTCAAAGGTCAAGCAGCTGATGGGTTATTTTTTCTTCCGAATGATAAGCTTTTATTGAGTGTGGTTAAATTCAAAGGTGTATACGACCATCCGTATTCTACAGATTTAATAGTCTTGAATATTCATGACGGTAACCAGGTATGGTCCTATGCACGTAAGGAATTGCAGAAGGGTTATAATACACTACATGCTACAGATCCCGTGATCCTGGATGAAGCCGGTAATGACAGTAGATCACAATTTACTGCCTTGGATCCGGACAGCGGCACGATACTATGGAAGTATGAATGTACTGCACCGAACACAAATACTATTGATCAAAAAAATAATCAACTTATTATTGGTGTTTTGACTGCTGGCAATCTTGATATACATGCCTTGCAGCTGGAAACAGGCAGAGAGCAATGGAATCTGAAGGTTCCGTACAAAAAATCAAATACAGAAAAGTCACAACTACTGAACATAGTTGATAACAAACTTTATATACCTGGAAATGAAACAGCAATGATTGAGATTCAAGATGGTCAACTGCAACGGACGGTTCAGTTTACAAAAGAAAAAGATGCTTCACCTGAAGAGATTTTTAGTGTCGTTCCTAATTAAGTTGTTGGACTCTATAATGAAAACCGGATAACAGCTTTAGATGTAAATTCCGGATCTCAACTCTGGGTATATGAGCCAAAGAATAAGCATATACAGCTGGTTACCGCTTATCCTATTGGAGTATTTGTATATAGTTATATACTTCAGATGAAGTGCAAAGTCCGCTTATGTATTATCCAGATTTGCTTGTCTATGCCACTTCCAAAGAGCTCATAGCCCTGGACGGACTATCCGGCAGACAACGTTTTAAATCACAGCTTCCCTGGCAGCTGTGGACTGAAGGCAAAGCATCTGAGATTAAAAAACAGGATACTCCGTATTTGTATCACAATTTAATTACCCGGGGAGGTTCCAGACATATTCTATCCGCTATACTGAAGTTTGCTCCCGGGAAAGTATATATAACCCGGGAAGGTGACGGTTTAGCCGCATATTCATTGGATAAGGGAAAACTGCTCTATTATTTGGAACCTGAGGATGAACCTAGTTTGTTCTCCTACTGCAGTTATTTTAGAGTGGGGCAGCTGGAAACTGTCTCAAAAACACTTTTGAAAAAGAAAAAGGATATTGAACAGCATGATAAAATGTATAAAGAAATAAGGAGACAACTGGGTAACTCTTTCTTCCAGAGTACTCAGAATGTAGCTCAGGATATTTTCAAACGAGAGTATCTGGTAAAAGATAATACGGATATACCTGTCTTTCGACTGGATGCTGCTGCCAGACAAATGCAGAATCAGAGCTATGAAGAGTGGGTGACACAAATCGGTGCGAGTAGTACTCGCCAATATGTGCCACAAAAACTTTTTTCTGCCATGAAAAAGTTCGATGCCAGTCAGCAATTGCGATTAGCAATAATAAACCTTACCATTTCTCTGGTAGAGACTATGAAAAAATCTTCGATTCAAGCAATGTCGGCAAGAAAACAGTATGACTTGACAAGTTCAATAAAAGCGCATGTAGCATCTTTTCAGGAAAATTATTTCCTGCGACCTTTTCGAAAATGGGGCAAGGGTCTGTTTTTGTCAAATCTGGATACTGGGAAAAGAACTGATTTTATTTACACACCCTATTGTCATGTGTTTGATAATCTGTATTCCATTACAAAACTTGATATGCCATGTTATGCAATTAATCCTGAGCGAGGCATTCTGGTAATAACAGGAATAAGTCTTGATGCTGCTGGTTATGATCAGTATGTTTGCGACCAGACTTTGACAGCCTATCCTTCGGTAATGTGCTATAAACTGTCAGATCTGAAATTCAGTAAAGGAAAAAGAGACAATATATTAGTGGTGAAAGTAGCGGAAGAAGATGATATTGAAACTGTTAAAAAGCTCATAACTGCAGGTACTGATGCAAATTCCAGAGATCATGAAGGACATACTCCTTTGATGCAAGCTTGCAGGAATCAGAATGTATCCTTAGTTTCATACCTTTTACAATCCGGTGCGGACCCCAATTTGAGAAGTAAATTAGGAAATTCACTTTTTCATGTAATCGCAGGAGTGTCTGGGAGCGGAAGCATAGAACAGGCACAAAAAATAGTAACTCTTCTGTTATCAGCCGGAGTAGATATTAATGCCAAATCTGGAAGAGGATATTCAATTCAAGCTTATGCTTTGAAACAAACACCTCAATTTGTGGGCAACTTACAGGATGCAGGTGTTACATTTCCCAAACCGAAAACGATATTTGATGCCATGAGAATGAATGACACAGCAGTTTTGGGCGCTTTCTCGAAGAAGGTGAAGATCCTGATCAGCTTTGGCCCGGCAGTGGAAACTGTTTATTAATATATGCCGCTTCCCATGGATTATCTGATATTGTTAATATACTTATATTACATAATGCAGATATTTCTGCGGTAAACAAAAAAACTTTGCAGACACCTTTACACGCAGCTGCTCTGGGCGGTCACAGTGAGATCATCAAGTTGCTGCTTACAGCAGGGGCAGAGGTAAATATAACCCGAGATTATGAAGTGACTCCGCTTATGGATGCAACCACAAGCTGTAATATTCAAGCGGTTAAAGTGCTGATTGAAGCTGGTGCCGATCCTGATTTACAAAACAGATTTGACAAAACACCTCTTTTGATTGCTGCAGACAAGGGTGAGGCAGATATCGTCAAACTATTGGCGATAAATGGTGCAGACCTAAAAATTCGGAATGATTATGAGAAAACACCCTTAATGGTTGCTGCTTATAAAGGACATACTGAAACTGTGAGGGTGCTGATCGATGTCGGTGCAAACGTAAATGCAAAAACTAAATCCGGCACATCGTTGCTGTCATATATTGAATCCTGGGGCACGAATAGAGAAGAAATAATACCGTTGTTGAAAGCCGCGGGTGCTAATTAGACTAAAAATAACTCAAAAATCAGTGGCTTATTTATTCCGGCAAGTATATTTATCGGTATGTGAGTTGGCTGGTCATTTGGATACCTTGTAAAGGGACTTTTATTGGATTGTGTAGTTGTTCTTAAGCTATGGTAATAAACAAAATTTATTAATTAAAAATAACATATTTGATTTTTTCGTTAGTTACCTATAAAGTAGGCGATAGGTTTTTTTGAGTTTTAGAATAGATTATATTATATTATATAATATGAGGAAATAACCTGAGATTTTGTACTGTTGTTAACTGTATGGACGGACGGGTGCAATTACCGGTTATCGGCTATCTGCAAAAACGATTCAAGGTCATGAATGTTGATTGTATTACCGAAGCCGGTCCCAATTTGATACTTGCAGAAAATAAAAATATCAAAGCGATCCGCTCAATATTTGACAGGTTGAAGATATCCATTGAGAATCACAAGTCTGTGGGAGTGGCTGTGATCGGGCATTATGATTGTGCCGGAAATCCTGCGCCCAAAGAAG
>CAZETW010000098.1:0-10361 GCA_964515295.1 uncultured bacterium
TTTTTATGAAGTGATTAACTTCAGCTGGCAATAATAAGAGACCCTGACAGAGTGGAATGTATAGACTTGAGACATCGGTAACACATTTACGACATATAGTTATTTCAAAGAAAGGAGGTAACTATGCCATGGAAAGAGGTTACTGTTATAACTGTTATAGAGGATAGGGAATTGATTTACTTAAATAAGATTGATTTACTTAAATAAGATTGATAGATTTTTTAGAATTATTTATTTTGTTATACCAGGAAGAACTTCAAAACCAAGTATATGGAAGTGTTTATCGAATGAAAAAATTTTGAATATTTGTAATCTAAACATTACTGCAGCACATAATGCATCATGAAAAGAAATTTTATGTTCTTTATATTTTTTTAAGAGTTTTTCAGCTTCATTTTCGTCTGATTTTAAAAATCTAACTATTTGAATATTATTATTATTCTTAAGAAATTGATAATGATTCCATGCTGATTTAAAATTACTTAAATATCTTGCCCTTGTATAGCTTTCATGTGATGTACAATTAAGTGCAATAAAATATTTATCATTTTGAGCTATATAAAATTCTTTAGCAAATGGATGTAATTTATCTTTATCTGAATGTAAGGCAATGACAGCTGAACTATCTATCAGTATTAATTTTTCATAAACATTTCTTAATATCAATTTTATTTCCTGGTAAACCTCTTTTTAATATCAGGCGGAAACCCAGGTAATATTCTACATAATTGACCATTAATAACTCTATATTTACCAGCTGGCATTATAGTTTCATAATCAAAAGAATGAATTGATGGTGAAGTATCACCATAAAAATAATTATCCCATTCTTCTGCTGTTGATTGTTCGATTTGAAACTGTTTATAATAATTACTCATTTTGTGACCCCTTTAGGTTCTTTGTTATGAATCCATCCTTGTGATTTAATATCTATATTAAAATCCCTCGGTAATCCAGGTACTAATGGCATTGGTTGTCCTTGTGGTATCTGTAATTGAATATTTGATTTGATTTTAGAATATTGTTTAATTATTGCCTTTGTCTCAAATAAATAGGACCAATTTTTACTTTCGATAGCACCACCAATAAAACGTACTTTTTTTTGTTGTTTCTCACCAAGATAATCACTTAAAAAAAATTTCTCTCTTAAATTAAATGTGTTTTCATAGTTTCTTAATAATTTGTCCATTTTATGAGCCAAATCATCTTGAGCAAATTCAACTCTATTTAAAAGAATATTTTTTGCTTCGTGGCGATTTATCATATGCAAATGAGAGTAGAATTTAGTTGTTAATGCTTCTACAATCTCTTCTACTTTTTCATCATTATTTGTATGCAGTTCTAGTAGATTTGTTGCAAGTTGTTGAATTTGTATTAAAACACGATAAACATTTCCAAGTGCTAGTGGATGTACTTTTTTTACTAGTTCTTCAAAAAGTGGTAATATATTCTGAATATCTTCATTATCTAATTCCTTTTTTTCTTTCCCTAATTGATCATAAATAAAATCTTGATATGCTTTTACATCTTCTACACTTATAGCTAAGGGTACTTTTGTATTTGCAGGATCTCTTGGATTGAATTGATTTCCTGTACTTGGATCTATTGGACTTAGTTCTGAAAGAGGGCATAGAATTATTTTTTTTGCTCCTAATGCAAGTAGAGTTCCACTACTATGGCATCTAAATGGTATGAGTACTTGAAAATCAGGGTCAAATTCTCGTATTAGACTTACTATCGGCCATACGGAATTTGTATCTCCTCCTCGTGTATAGAAAAAAAGGTCAATTCCTCTAGTTATATTTGATTCTTTAAAAACACGAAAAAGTACTTCTTTTGTATCATAATGAAATTGTGTTGATAAACCTGACAATGAAGGTTGTGAGTGGCGATCAAAATTAAAAAAACAAACTAATGTTCTATCCCCACGTACTTTTTCAAGATCATTAAATATTTTTATTCTATCTTTAAAGGCCATTTAGTTTTTCTCCATTTGTTTTAAATATATAAATAAATTAATAGGCCTAGATTTCCGAATTTGAGAATAATATCTAAATATAAAATTTCCGATTTAAATATCATTTAGCTTTACAAAATTATTTAAAAAAATATTAAGTATTTTTCTATATTTATATCTTCCCAAATAAGAACTTAATCTGTTTAATTATACATGAAGTAATGTAAAAAGTCAAGAAAAAAATGTCATCATTTATATAAAGAAATTTTTTTAGATTTAAGATCAATAGTTTTCGCAAGTTAATTATAAATTTTAATTTAAACTTTTTCTAAACGTTAAAAACACAGTAGTCCCTTTCCCAAGTTTACTTTTGATATCAATGGTACCATCATGAGCCTCGATAATTTTTTTACTGAGACTCATACCCAGTCCATACCCTCCGGTTTTTTTTGAGCGGGATTTATCCACCCGGTAAAAGGGTTCAAAAATAAAGGGGAGTTCTTTTTCCTGGATACCGTGTCCATGGTCCTGAATTGTTACTGATACCTCTGAATCAGTTTTATCAACAGAGATTTCAACCGGTTGTCCGTCAGGATCAGAATATTTTAAGGCGTTGGAAATGATATTTTTAAAAAGAGTTTTAATACGTTCGGAATCGAGCTGCAGAATAATCTTTTTTGGTATGGAATGTAAGCGTAATCCAGGTTTTTGATCAGAGAATTTCTGACATACTTCATTTATAATCATTGCCAGATTTTCTTTCTCAAGATCTACACCTCCGTGTTTACTCTGGATGCGTGCACTTTCCAGAAGTTCTGTTACCATGTTTTCCATTTCACGGATGTCTGCAAGCAGGTCTTCTTTCTCGTCACAGTCTTCGACCATTTCCAGAGAGACAAGAATACGGGTAAGAGGAGACCGCAGTTCATGACTGACATCCAGAAGCAGCTTATCTCTGGCTTTGATCATTTCCTCAATACGGATACGCATTTTATTGAAAGAAGTGATCAGCTCACCCAGTTCATCTCTGCGATCAGTGGTGATTTCTGTTGATAAATCACCCTCTTTTATATTCTGTACTGCCTGATGCAGTGTGCCAATGGGACGTAAAATCCAGCGTAACGCAGTATAAACGAGTATGACCATGATGGTTATGGCACTCAGATGTATCAGTCCGACTATATTTAACAGGTGCGACCATTTTTTTAACCTGGTTCTCATAGTGAAATGATACCGGATTTCATTTTTCTTTATATCTACTCTAAAACCGTCTGCAAATCCGGCTCGTGTGGTGCTGCTGTTTTTGAATCTCGGCAATGTTGATTGATTAAACTGTTTTAATTTTTCTTGTGTTGTCCAGATCCAAGAATCCGTTTCGATCAAAATATCTATATCCATACGCTCCGCTAGTAATTTCGCTTTAAGGGTATCAGGGGGGCTACCGATATCTTGAATGATATAATTACACAGATTAATATTATCCTGATGAAGTTCCTGCATGCGGGTTGCTTTCAATAATCTCTTGTGAGTATACATATGAATATTTACTAAAATGAGATAGAAGATAATAAAAATCAGTATGATTTTAATAAATAATGATAATCGTAATTTTCTTTTTTCCCTATTCTTCATTTTTATGGCCTATAAATATATATCCGGTTCCCCATACGGTTTTAATATATTTTGGATGTTTGGGATTTTCCTGGAGTTTCTGACGGAGTCTGCTGATCAATACATCAATAGAGCGGTTGTAGACATCCCAGTCCAGACCGCGGAGCTGATCCATAAGATAATCTCTGTCCAGAACTATTCCTTTGTTTTTAATGAAAAGCGATAGTATTTCAAATTCAAGACTGGTAAGCGGAACTGCTTCCTGTTGGATTCTTACTGAATGAGTATTGAAATCAATTGTAAGGTCACCGAAGCTGAGTTTTGCCGGAGATCTTTCTTTCTTCTCTTCAGAAGAACGCCGCAAAACTGTCTGTATGCGGGCTACCAGTTCTCTGGGTTCAAAAGGTTTGGGAACATAGTCATCAGCACCAAGCTCCAGACCTACGATCCTGTCTGTCACATCACCTCTGGCAGTGAGCATGATTACAGGAATTTTCTGCTGCTGTCGGACTTTACGCAGTACTTCGAATCCATCCGTATCAGGCATCATTACATCCAGAATAAGCAGATCATACTGGTTTTCTTTCAGTTTCCTCATTCCTTCTGTAGGATGGGAGGCTGTATCAACAGTAAAACCAAATTGTTTAATTAAATATTTGCTTAAACGAAGATTCAGTTTCTCATCATCGTCAATGATGAGAATATATGGTTTCATGCTGTGTCCGGAACATGTATTCATTTTTTTCTCAATCAATATATAATAAAATAATTAGAGTAATAATTCAAGAACTATTTATTCTTCAACAAAACCGATCAGCTGACCTGTGATCTGCAGCAGAACAAGTTCGTCGAGTTTTGCAGTATATTTTGCCTCTGTTATACTGTTTTTTGCCCGGATCAAATTAATCTGCGCTTCTCTGAACTGAGTATTGGTTACCTGTCCCAGATAAAAAAGTTCTTCAGTTCTTTTAAAATTCAACTGAGCAGCCCGGAGATTTTGTTGGTTGAGCTCCAGTATTTTTCTGCTGTTCTTATACGCCTCAAAACTGTTTATCAGTTCTTTCTCTAAAGTAAGCTCTTGCTCATTTTTTTGAAGTTCACTGTTTTTTATCCCAATCTCTGCATTTTGGAGCTGAATTCTGGTCTGGAATCCATTAAAAAGAGGCAAAGTAAGTGATGCCCCCACTGACCAGGATTTATTGGGGTCCTGATATGTATCCTTAATATCTGATCCGATTCCGGTATATCCGTAAGAGGCAGACAGACCAATCTGAGGAAACTGAAAAGATCTGATTATGTTTTTATTCAGCTGAGCATTTTCCAGAGCCGCTTTTGCAGACTGATATGTCGCATTATATTTTCTGGCAGTTTGCTTCAGCTCAGATAATTCCGGGAGGCGGATAAATTCAATTTTTGGATCAATTGTATAATCAGCATCAATCTCCAGATTAAGCAAAGCATTAAGATTTCTTTTCGCTTCTTCAAATCTGAGCTGGGCAACGGCAACTGTTATACTGTCATTATTGAAATCGACCTGGGCAGCTAACACCTGCACCTTATTGGATTGACCAAACTGAGATCGTTTTTTTATTCTGTCCAGTCTTTCCCTGGAAATAGAGAGGAGTTCCCGGGAAATACGCAGATTTTCGGCAGCTGATGCAGTATTATAGTAAGCGCTGCTTACCCTTATAAGAGTCTGCTCGATCAGACTGCGGGTATTAAATGTACTGATCTCATTTTCCTTTTGCAGTTTTTTGAATCTGTAAATATTACCGAATCCATCAAAAAGGGTATAGGAAGCCTGCATTTTTGCCGAAAGATTTGATATGCTTCCCTTAGATCCCATAGATAATCCGCTGGTGTTCTGCTGATTTATATTTCCTGTAATATTCAGGTTGGGGAGCAGTCCTGCATTGCCCGGATGAGTATTATTTTCTGTAATCAGTTTATTATTATAAGCCACTTTTATTTGATGATTATTTTCAAGTGCCAGTTTTATCGCCTCATGGAAAGTGAGTGATTCCTGGTCAGATGCATAATGTACTCTTGAAAACAAAACAAACATTATCATAAAAGTTATTTTTTTCATGATTCTTCATCCTCACATGCTTTACTTGATGATTCACGTGCAAATATTTCTTCCCGCACAGCTGGTTCAACTGCTGCTTCTGTCAGTCTTTTCTTTTTTATTAATTGAAAAAATAAAACTTTGACTCTGTTTAATCCTGAGAGAAAAGCAGGCAGTAAGATCAGAGTAAGAACAGTACCGAAGAGTAATCCATAGGCAACTGAAATAGCCATAGGTGAAAGAAACTGGGCCTGATGACTTTTCTCAAAGATCAGAGGAGCCAGACCGGCGATTGTGGTTATAGAAGTAAGGAGTACAGGTCTGAAACGTGAAAGGCCTGCCTCATATAGAGAGCTTCTGAATCTCTTCCCCTCTTTCAGCAGCCGGTTCATAGTATTAACAAAGACCAGGGAGTCGTTAACTACAATACCTGCAAGTGCTATGGCTCCGAACCAGGAAAGCATACTTACAATGTATCCCTGTATGAAATGTCCCCACAGTACACCAATGAGACTAAAAGGAATGAGCAGAAAAACAATTACTGCCTGACTGAAAGAACGGAAGGTGATGGCAATAATAAGGAACATTAATATCAGTATTGGCGGTACAACCCTGCTTATGGCCCGCATGGTTTTTTCATTTTCATAACTTTCACCTTCCAAAGAATACCGTACTTCCGGGAATTGTTTCCTGATGCCGGGCAGGATTTCTTTTTCTATATCGGCAAGCAGGTCCGGTACAGAAATTTTCGGGTTTGCAATGTCTGCTTCTACACTGATGACCCGTTGTCCATCAATATGATTAACTGCCATAACGCCTCGTTCTATTCGAAATTCGGCAATCTGTTCCAGCGGATAGGATCGTCCGTCAGGCAGACGGATCCGCATATTTTCCAGTTTTGCCAGTGATGAGCGGTCTTCACGGGCATACCGAACCCATATTTTAACTTCATCAATACCGCGTAAGATACGCTGTGATTGTCCGCCAAAGAAACCGCTCCTGACCTGATTAACCACATCCGCAGTAGTTAAGCCTAAGGAATACGCTTTTTCTTTCAAGGTCAGGTTTACTTCCCGAAGTCCGGGAGGATCATTATCCGATACATCTTTTAACGTACTTACATTATGGAATTCAGATTTTAAGGCGGCTGCTGCATTGCGCAGCTGTTCCAGGTTATTACTTGCTAAAGCAATGGATACAGGTTTACCCCATCGTCCTCCGCCGCCAAAGGTTAATTTTTCAACTCCTTCAATCGGACCAACCATTTCCCTCATACGATTTGCTGCTTCCATACTGGTCCATTCCCTTTTTTCACTGCTGATAAGAGTTACAGACATATTGCCCTGATGAGTGCCAGGTCCGGTCCTTCTGGTAATTGAAAGGATTAGATCTTCCTGACCAGGGTGTTCTTCCAGGTATATATCATTAACCTTAGAAATTTTATTTTCCATGTATATCAGAAGACTGTCAGTAACACTGTCCGGAGTTCCGGCAGGCAGTTCTAATTCAACATTTACACTCCTTCTTTCAATACTGGGGAAAAATGTGGTTTTAATGATACTTCCCCTGAGTGCACCCAGAGTTATCATAAACAAAGCAACAATGGAAGCGATAGTGATTAAAGGATTATGAACAGTAAAATGAAGTACAGGGCTGTAGATTTTATCCCGTATCCAGTACAGCACTTTTTGTGCTCCTCGTTCGATGATACTTTTCTTCCGGTTGGCATCACAAATAGCTTTTGAATGAGCAATATGAGTAGGCAGAATAAAAGTAGCTTCAATCAGAGAAATCAGGAGTGTACTGACCACAACAAAGGCCAGATCTTTACTTCTGTCTCCCAGTCCTCCTTCCAGAAAAAAGAAAGTTGTAAAAATGACTACAGTGGTCAGCACTGATGCAACCACTGAAGGAAGCACTTCTATAGTTCCGTTGATTGCTGCAGGAATGGGTTTTTCACCTTTTTCATGATGCTGATAAATATTTTCTGCAATGACTATTCCGTCATCAACCAGTATTCCCAGGATCAGGATCATTGCCATCAGGGACATGATATTTATAGTCAGACCATATGCAGGTCCGATCATGAGCATACCGGCAAACGAAATGGGGATTGCCAGCGCAACCCAGAATGAGATACGAGGATTTAAAGACAGAGAAAGGAACAAAATTACCAGAACAATACCGAGTAACCCGTTTTCAGCAAGTATATCAATACGTTCATTAATAATTTCTCCTCCATCGCGTACTACATATGCCTGAATATTGGTATTGCTGTTATTATAATCTTCTATATATTTTTTTACCTTCTCTGTGATCTGGAACAGATCTTCCTGATTTGTATTATTAATAGTTACTCTGACCGCCCGTTCTCCATTGTAAAAGGTACGATTAGGATCTTCTGACCACTTATCCTTCAGGGTTGCTACATCTTTTAAGCGGACTATGGCTCCATTTCTGGTTGATTTAAGAACATTATTTTGTAATTCTTCTGCATAATATCCTTTAACATTAGCTCGGATGAGCAGTTCTTCTTTTTCACCTTTTATCTTCCCTCCGGTCATACGGACATTGGTTTTTCTGATACTGTTAATGATCTCATCAAAAGTAAGACCGTATCTGCGCATATCGTTTTCTCTTACACTTATTTCTATTTCTTCGACCGGAAATCCTGATAGAGAAATTTTGGAGATACCTTCCATAGCCAGGAGATCACGTTCAATTCTTCGTGCTTCTTTTTTCAAAGATTTAAGATCAGTATCGCCGGCCAGTACAAAGTCAATGGCAAAATTCATGGGTTCACGTCTGAATATGGTCAGCCGTTCCATACCTACCGGAAAAGAGCTCACTTTATTAACAGCGTTTTTAACATCCTGGAGAACGACATTGATATCGTATCCGGCCAGTGTTCTTACTGTAATGGAACAGAAATTTTCATTGGATACAGAAGTGACCCGTTCTATACCGGTAAGTCCTTTAAGGTTATCTTCAATCTTGGTCACGATTGCTTCTTCAATTTCTTCCGGACTGGCCCCGGGATAAGCAGCCTGGATCATAATAGTACGGCTGGGAATAGGGGGGAAGAAAGTTGTTTTCAGACTTTTGAATCCCACATAACCGAACAGAAATAAGGCGACAAGTATGACATGTGCCAGGATAGGATATTTAATAAAGGGGCGGATTGCTTTTTTCATATTTTTTAATCCCTCTTTGTTTTTGTATTGCTGGTTCGGGTAGAAATGTCAGAAACAGTCTGAGCAGTGGTCATCTTTTCTCTTGGTACTGAGCGGTTAGATAACTGAATTTTCATCCCCTCATATGCCTTTACCGGAGGTACAGTCAGTATTGTGGTTCCTTCTTCCAGACCCTGCAGAATAACATGATCTTCTTCATCTGCAGCAACAGTAACTTTCTGCTGCGTAAGAACTGAATCCTGAACTATCCAGACCTGATCTTTGCCTACCATGGCTGTTCTGGGAACCCGGAATGCATTTTCTATAGTATTGCTACTGATTTGAGCCGTCATATACATTCCTTCTTTTAAGCGCAGGTCACTGGCTGTGATGTATACAGTAACAGTCTGAGATTCTTTTTCAATTATCTGGTTGATACGTTCAATTTTTCCTCTGAACTGACCCTCAAGTTCATCAGTGGTTAAATGTACCTTCTGACCTACCTTCAGATGTTTTACTTGATCCAGACTGGCAAATGCTTCCAGTTCATAGGTTTCGGTACTGGTAAAAGAACCCAGTTTTTGACCCATACGCACCAATGTCCCCGGATTGATCATAGATTCTGTAACCACGCCATCATAAGGTGCGTTGATAGTATATTTTGCCAGGGTGGCTTCCATGCTTTTTATCTGATAATACTGCATATAAATATTTTTTGAAGCAATATAGTAGCGTTCCTTATCAGTTACAGCTTCAGGGAGAGGGGGCAGTTCCTGATTCAGAGAAAATTTCTTCAGGTAATCCCGCCAGATATCAGCACGTTCAGGAAAATCAATGGAAAAATCAGGCAGCATAAGGGTAATGGCATTTAACAATCCGCTTTTCTGGGCCAGAACATTATTTTTGTACACTGAATCATCAATGCGAACTAACGGTTCACCTTTGGAAAAATGCGCTCCCTCTTTAAACCGTTTTTGGGAATTAAGTAAAAGTCCGGAGACTTCTGCAAATACATCCACTTTATCAAACGCATAGAGATGTCCTCCCAGTTCAGTGGTGGTTGAAAGGTTTTGTCTGGTTACTGTAGCAATTTTATAGTTCAGTTTCTTTTCCTGTGCTGGTCTGCGTTTCATGGGCTTTTTTTGATTGCTCAACAAAGTACTGATCAGAAAACCGGTTATAAGGATGGCTGCTATAATTATAATTGACTTTTTTACATTCATTTTTTACTCCGCTTAATATTATACTATATCTTTTTAACCTTACTTTATATAAATGTACGGTTAAAATGTTACAGGATTATGTGGAAATTGTAACAAATTGTAACAGCGAGGACTGCAGTCAGGGACTGCGGTAAACCGTTGAACTATAATGAATTTAAATCTTTTGTTTAATGTATACACCAGACAGGTGTGTTCCAAGAGGAAAAAATATTTTTTTAACACAGAGTTTACACAAGAAAACGTAAGGTTCTTAAATATTTAAGAATCAAATATGTATTACTTTGCGAACTGCTATAATAAAAAGCAAGCATTTTCTCGCTGTTTTTAAA
>CAZETW010000099.1:0-10214 GCA_964515295.1 uncultured bacterium
CCCTACAACCCCAACTCCTCAATAATAAAATCAGCACCGGAGAATTTTTCGGTGACAAAAAGCACATACCGAACATCCACACTGATGGTTCGCTGCAGTTCAGGGATGATGTAGTAGTCGCCGATCACGCTTTCATAGGTCATGTCAAAGATAATACCGACTTGCTCGCCTTTGGCATTCAGGGTAGGGGAGCCGGAGTTGCCGCCGGTGACGTTGGTGGTGTTGAGAAAACAGGAGGGTACATCATTCAGATTCTCATCCACATACTGACCAAAGTCTTTATTTTCATATAAGGTTTTCAGTTTTTCCGGTACATGAAAAGGAAACTCACCGGTTTCTTTTTCAATCACACCGGTCAGGCTGGTCAGGGGTGTATAGTACACAGCATCGCGGGGAGAGTAACCTTTCACAATGCCGCTGGTAAAGCGAATAGTACCGTTAGCATCCGGAGCCATTTTACCGTTGTTTTTCTCTAAAAGCGCCTGCAGGAATACTTTTTTCAGTTCCTGATGTTCTTCACCCATAGCCTTGCCTTTTTCCCGCATGTCACTAATTTCTTCTTCCAGCTGTGTGGCGAGAACAATAAAGGGATCCTTTGTTTCTTTCAGCTGTTCAGGAGTGTAATCGATCATTTTCAGCCGTTGTTCCGGATCAGTTAGACTGGTATTTTCATATAGATTATCCGCATAATAATCGATAGCCTGTTCTGACTGCTTTTTTATAAGGTCTTTCAATGCTGCAGGGATCAGTTCCGGAGAAAGATTTAGGAACTCTTTCAGTCTGTATTTGAAAAGCGCTCTGTCCACATCTAGATCATAGCCCCGTTCTGCCAGGGTTATATACTGTTTCAGCCGGTCCAGGTTTCTTTCCTGATAAAATGATTCCCGTTCCATATCAGGTTTTTGTCTTTCCTCTACTGTACGGACAATCATATGAGCCTGAGACAGTATGGTAGATCCGTAATAGCTGCTCATCAGCTGGCTGATATACTGGTTTTTCCGGTTGAAATCAGTGTATTTTTCCATAAACTCGTCTATTTCTTTTAGACATCCGCCGTACTGTTTTTTGCGCTTGCCATCCTGTTGAATCCATTTTTTGATATCATTTTGCCAGGCTTTCTTTTTTTCCAGCAGATTGATCTTTTCAAAGCCTTCCAGTTTCCCCTGATAATTTTTCAGACCATTATTCAGTCCTTTTATTTTACCGGCATATTTGATTTCCACTTCTTTATCGTCTTTACCAGCCTTTTCGAAAAACTCTATCAGCTCTTTTCTGTCTTCCATCCCTTCCTTCATACGTTTTATATCAGAAAGCAGTTCAGGAACAGTGTAATTGCGATAGGTGCGTCCCGGGTATCCCATGACAAAGGTAAAATCATCCGGTGCAACCCCTTCCAGAGAGATTTTAAGGACTGATTGGGGATGATAGGCGACATTGTCCTCACTGTAGTCAGTTCCAATATTGTCTTTTGAAACATACGCACGGAGAAACGAAAAGTCACAAGTATGGCGCGGCCACATCCAGTTATCGATATCACCGCCGAAATTTCCCAGGTCTTTGGGAGGAGCGTATACCAAACGAATGTCCTTTATTCTCTTGAAGGTAAAAAGATAGTACTTGTTGCCGCTGTACATACCGGCAATTCTGCATCGGATATCCGGACCCTGTTCTTCTGCCTTGCGGATGATTTCCTTCTGCACTTTATCAACTGCATCATATCGTTCCCTGTAGGTCATATCCGGCTTTTCGACTGCATGAATTTTGTCAGTGATTTCTTCGTACCCCAGCAATACATCTGCAATGTAGCCATGGGCAGGAATTTCCTTTTCTCTGGTATCAGCAATATATCCATTCTGGATATAGTCATGTTCTTTGTCCGAAGCCCGCTGCAGAGCGCCGAATGCTACATGGTGATTGGTAAGGATAAGTCCGTCTTTACTGACAAATTCACCGGTACCGCCGCCTAAATAAACCACTGCACTCATCAATCCGGTTCCGTCTTCTCTATAAAGATCAGAAGGATTCATGAGCAGACCCTGCTCTTTTAGATCAAGCATGGTCATCTGATGGGGCATCCACATCCCTTCATCAGACACTGCAGCTGCAGTTAGGATGAAAAACAGTACTGTGATAATAAGTTTCTTCATCATTTTCATTGTTAACTCCTTATTCAGTTTTAGTATTTTTATTTGACGTGTTCAAGATAATTAATTATTTTGACAGGATCAACGGGATTAACAAAATATTAATATAAAAATCATGTAAATCCGGTTAATCCTGTCTAATTTTTTAAAGGGTGTTAATTTTTTCGTTTTTTCTTTCTGTAGCTTTTTACCTGCTCCATGAATATTTCCAGATCACGTTCCAGGTCAACCGGTACACCGTCAAAATAGAATATGCGGATCGGAATATTCTCATGATCCCTGCTTATCTGTGGATAGACCACTTCTGAGATTATGCCGTTCATACAGGTAAAGGGACTGATATCAATGATTCCGTCACATCCTGCCTTATAAAAGGCTATGGCTTTTCCGGCATTCAGGGTCATTTCACCATGCGCCTGGGTATACGGCAGATACGGCATACTGTAATCTAATGTTTTTTTGATGGTTGCTTCAGGACGCTGAGCAAAGATCTCAGCAAAGGGTTTATGCAGTTTCTTTTCATCCAGATGCTGTATGGAATGCCGTATTCTTGCTTTAAGCATTGAAAGGCTGAATTGTCTGCCTGCTTCCCGGAGTTTACGTTTTTCTTCCACATTCGTATACCATACCCATTCAGAAATATCCGCTATCCAGGTTTCTGCACCCAGAGATTCAATTCTTTTCAGAATATCCTGATTCCCGTACCGGTTGAACCGTAAGAATATTTCTCCGACCACTCCGATCAGCGGCCGGGAGAAAAGTGGTTCTTTAAGAGAAAGCTTCTGATATCTTTCAGCAATACTATTGAGTGCATTAACAAAAAGTGTCATTTGCCGGGCTGATGAATTGGTATTATCTTCAAGTATTTTGCAGATCTCGGACAGACATTGAGTATGCAGTTTTTCAGTAGATCCGGGATCTTTTTCATACGGTCTGTACATCAGTTTAATTTTTCGCAGCATATCTGATACGATCATTGCCCGCCAGGCTGTTCGTAAAAAAGTGATGGTATTTTCTGTTATAGACTCGTATCCGTCGCTGCTGGTAGGAGAATAAACCACAGTATTTTCATAATTCAACTCTTTCAGTATTTTTTTCAGAAGAGGGGTATACTGACCAAATCTGCATGGTCCGGATGAAGTGGGGAGGAGAAATGCATTTTCTTGCGGTTTGAAATTACTGCTTTGAATTACCTTTAAAAAGTTTCCCAGTACAATCCTCTGCGGGAGACACTCCTCACCGGTAGTGAATTTAGCAGAAAAAGCAAGGGTATCAGAATCAGACTGAGGAGATATTCTGGCATCAATTCCAAGTGAACGGAAAGCTGCAGCCATACAGGCAGCACCTTCAGTGCTCATTCGGGGAATGTACATGGTTCTACCGCTTAAGGGATGAGAATTTTTATTATTTTGTTCCATATCAAATTAAATTTTTACTTTCCAGAAATGCTTCAATTCTGGTGAGAATACCCGCATCATTGGCATGGCTGTCCAGCTGGAGGAATAAAAAAGGTTTTTTGGAAGCATCTTCAATATAGTGACGTATATACGAATCCGGACCGCATTTGAAATTGCTTAAATAGATTATATGAAGATTAGAATAATCTCTGATGAATTTTGCTGCTTGAATAATCTTTTTTCCGTAGTGCCAGAACATATGATCATTAATTTCTGTGATATCAATAGAATTTAGGGGTAAATAGTCCATAGGGAGTATATTTATACCGTAAATATCACGTAATTTAGCCGGTATATTCAGATTCAGGCCGGGATCATAGAGATTATAGGGTCTCCCCAGAATAACCACTGCAGGTATTTTATCTTTTGTGACAATATTCAGTATTTTATCTCCTGTATTACGACGTATATCATTAAAGTTTTTTTGGGCTTTATAGGCAGCATCAATCGCGTTTTTATTTTCATTTTTACTGACACCAAGAGCAGAAACAGTTTTAAACAGTTCTTTCCGGATAAATGCTTCTCCCATACGGAATTGTATATTGGGATAGAGTAGTTTATTTTTTATTCCTTCCAAAGAAGGGGTATGAAGCGCAATTAAAGGCAGTGTCTGAGTCCAGGGACAGATAAAGGAGTTTATACTGTCAGCCGGATCTTCTTCTGTAACAAAATTAGGAACAAAAATATAATCCACATTTTTCTGCATAAGATCAATTAAATGACCGTGAGCAAGCTGGACCGGAAAACACGGATCAGCGACTACTGATTCGCAGCCTAAATCAATCAGGTTTTGCTGGCTGGGGGAAGAAAGCACTACTCTGAATCCCAATTGAGAGAAATATCGTCTCCAGAAGGGGAGGCGGTCATAAAAGCTGAGTGCACGGGGGATACCTATGCTTGCCCGGGTATAATTAGTATTTTTGATACCGGAAGAAAAGAGTTTTTCTGTGTGAGCAGAAAAAAGATCTTGTATCTCTGCTTTTTTTTCTGATTTTGTCTGTTTTCTATAGCGGTTTGAACATTTATCACCCCAGTAACAGGTTTCTCCGCCTACAGTAAATTTTTGGATTCTGCATCGATTGGAACAATGTTTACAGGTAAATTCCGTAAGTTCCCAATTTACGTTATTTAAATTCCAGTCACGAAAGGATGATTTTTGATTATTCTTCATATATTCCCGGGACAGGAGAGCAGCTCCTATTGCTCCCATAACACCGTTATGGGGAGGAATAATAATTTCTTTATCTAAATGAGTTGCAAAAGCAGCTGCAACTGCATCATTAAAAGCAGTGCCTCCCTGAAAAAATATGGAATTACCGATTTTTCTTTTTTTAACTACCCGGTTCAGATAGTTCAGGGCAATTGAAATTGAAAGACCGGCAGTTATATCTTCCCAAGAAACACCTTTCTGCAGATAGGGAGTCAATTCTTTTTCCATAAATACTGTACAGCGTTCTCCCAGTCTAAGAGGATGTTCTGACTTAAGTGCAAATCGGGCAAATTCACCTATTATACTAATACCCAGTTTATGAGCCTGTTCCTCCAGAAAAGAACCTGTACCGGCTGCACAGGCTTCATTAAGAGCAAAATCTACCACAATACCATCCCGGATAGATATAAATTTTGAATCCTGTCCGCCGATCTCGAATATAGTGTCCACCTTTCTGTTCAGTAAATGATTACTTATATGCATAGCACCGGTTTTATGGGCAGTAATTTCATCTTTTATAACATCAGCTCCTACAATCAGACCGACCAATTCCCTGCCCGAACCTGTTGTCCCAACCCCTTTTATGATAACTCTATCTTGAAATTTATTATACATCTGCAAAAGGGAGTCTTTAACAATCTCAACCGGTCTTCCATCTGTACTTCTGTAAATACTGTGAATAACATTATTAGACTGATCTAACAATGCCAGATTAGTGCTGACTGATCCTATATCTATGCCGAGATACGCATTGATTTTTTTGTTTTGTCTGAGATTAACAGAGTGAACTGAATCCTTTAACCTGATAACCTTTTTTAAGGAAAGCGGAGAGGTTGTGGGGAAACCATGTTCAGATTTTGTTGAGGTTGTTCTGAAATGATAGGTTTTTTTCTCCTGATTATCCGAAACTAAATGATGTAAGGCAGCACCTGCAGCTCCGATCCAGGCAGGATTGGGAGGAATTAAGAACTCATTTTGGGAAAAATTGAAATGTTCACGGAATATTCCGCTGAATGTTCTGTTGGAAGCAACTCCTCCGATAAATCCTATTGTAGGGACGATTTTTTTTCCTTTAGTGATATTTCCCTTATAATTTCTTACCACTGCTTCACAAAGTCCTCTCAGAACTTCAGAAGGTGAATATCCGCGCTGCTGAGCATGGATCATATCTGATTTGGCAAACACAGAACATCTTCCGGCAATTGAAGCAGCTCTTTCTGACTCAAATGCTGCTTCTGCAGCTTCCTGGATTGAATATTTCAACCGTTCAGCCTGTTGATCAAAGAAAGAACCTGTACCGGCTGCACATTCACCGTTTATTTCATAATCCAGGATTTGAATGTTTTTATTACCATCCGGAGCAATCAAGATATACTTTGATCTTTCTCCTCCGATTTCGAATATTGTCCTTACCTCCGGATATAACAAACCCATTCCGATTGCAGATGCACGGAATTCATTTATATACTGAAGTTTGTACTTTTTAGCGGTGCTTTTACCGCCGGAACCGGTTGTAGTAAGGGAGGCAATATTTTCTGCAGGGATCGAATCTGACAGGGATTGTAAAATTTCGGATATTTTATTATCGGGATTGCCTTGATGACGAATATAAACAGAAAAAAGAAGCAGATCTTTTTTATAGTGCTGATATGTATCCTGGAAAAAAATATTTCTTTTTAATGAGTTAATAACCTCTTTATTTTCAGGATCCTTAACAAAAGCTACAAGCTGAATACTTATAGCACCTATATCGATACCTATCCAAACATTTTCTTCCATGTTGGATGTAATATAGGACTATTTTTGAATTTTTCAAGGGAAATATGAATTAACAACAAATTTCTTTTGTAAATTATCCTTAGATAAATCTCCGTGATAATAATCATCAAGACATTTTTTTCTGACTTTCATCGTAATGGCAGAAGGCTGGTCAGTTTCCAGACCAAACATTTTATTTCCCAGATCAATGTTCATGATTATGTATTCATCCGGATCTATCTGGAGAGTATGCCCATAGGTTGCAAATATATTGAATATATTGTCTTTAAGCTCGGAAATTTTATTTTTCAGATCAATTTGTTTATCTTCAGTTTTTTTATAGTCTTCCTTTTCTCGAGTTTCCTGTAACTGACGTTTAAAATACGCTTCATATCTGTATGAACCGAAAGTATATTCCGGAATTTCTAAAAAGAATATTACTCCAAAATCATTGAAGTAGAATCCTTTATTGTAAACCGGACGGTGAAAAGGCCGGCTTTTGTTTAAATTTTCATTAACAATTTCATTCATAATTTTGATACTGGAGTTAATATCTCCGTCCGGTTCAGAAACAGTATAGGTTATGCTGTTTTCAAGGGCTTCATCATTGATTTTTTGTTTACGGTATTGATCCAATATCTGGAAGTTAATTTGTGAAGTGAGAAAAGATTTATCTGTTTCCTGACTTCCCCAATTCTCATGATCAAGGTCGATGATTAATGCTATTTTATCATTATTGTGTAAGTTTCTAAGAGATGAAGTATACTTTTTATAAAAGATAAAAATCTTATCTTTTATATTCTTTATAATTTCTTCTTTATATTCAGCAATATTCTCTTTCTTTTCATTTGAACCTAATATATATACATTCTTATCTCTACGCAAAGAGGGTATTTTTTCCCGGATTGTTTTTTCTTTGATTTCCTGTAATTTTTCCATAGATTTTTTTTGATCTTCTGTTAAACTATCCAAAGAAGATTTCAGTTGTTCCAGATGCTCCTTACGTTTATTAAATATTTTTACCCGTATCTGTTCAAAAGGGTTCTGCTGTATATGAAAGATCAATCCATATTCAGGTATATATACTCCTTTTGTATTATGAGGGGAAAAACGCCGGGGTGCAGATTCTTCATGCAGGAGTGTATCCAGAATTTTTTCCATAGTTTTTATATCCTGGATTATCTTTTCTTGATCCTGATTCTGAGCTTTTAATAAAGGAGTAATACAAAAACTCAGAAAAAACAGGATAATTATTACATTGTTTATTTTTGTTTTCATGTTTTGTTCCTCCGGTAATTTATTTTTTTTCAATCTGCAGAGAAGTATATTCTACCAGATCGTTCAATACATTACGGGTCTGCGAAAAATTATTTTCAGTTTCCCGGTGTAATCCGGCTAAATCCTGATAGAATAATCGTAAATCATTCGATCGCTGAGACTGCAGTTGTTCAGCGTAGTTGTTAAGTGTTTGCGTAAATTCAATCTTTTGCTGATACTGACTTTCCTCCAGTAATTCAGACACTAACTGTATAGTCTCTTGTTGTGAATTATTTATTGCCTGCTGTACTGCAGAATTAATAGTACTCCTTGGCATATGTTTTTGTGGAAATAAACTTAAGGAGATATTCCAATCTCCGTCAATTTTCTGTGCACGAAAATTTAAAATGGAAAGCAGTAAAAACAGGCAGACCACAGCTGCAGAAATCGTTAAGGCAAATCTTTCCGGCAGACTGACTGTTTTTATAGTATCTGATATTCTTTTCCACCAGGGCTCCGGCTTTTGAGCAAAAACAAGATTCATCTCAGGATCTTTATCTTCCCATGTATCAAGAATTTCTTTAGTACACATTAATTCTTCATATTGTTTTTTGCAGGAATTACATGATACAATATGTTCAAGGAGACGTTTTTTTTCATCCTCTTTAATTTCATCATAGATCAAAGAAATTAATTTTTCAGGATTTTCTTTACATTTCATTGAAAAACACCTCTTTTGTTAATTTTGCTTTTTTAAAATTATTTTTTAATGCCTTTAATCCATAATACAATCGTGATTTGACTGTATTGATCGGTTCATCTAAAATATCAGCGATCTCTCTGAATTTTAAATCCTGATATTGTTTCATAATGATAACAACCCTTTGTTCTTCAGGAATTTTTTGTAAATGTTCTTTTAACAGATTTTCGATTTGTTTCTGATCCAGTATTTTGTCCGGTGCATTATTTTCATCTGTTGTTAATTGTATCGGTCTGAAATTTTCTTCATTTTCGTTCTGATCACAACTTATGTGATTTCTGATTGTATTTTTTCGCTGTTCGTCTCTGCATAGATTTATCGCAATTTTATACATCCAGGAAGAAAATTTATTAACATCTTTTAATTTATGTAATTTCATATAAACTCTTATAAAGGTTTTCTGACAGATATCTTTGGCAATACATGTATTGGAGATATTTCTATATATAAAATTATATATCGGTTTTTCCCAGCCTTTAATTAGCAGGTTGAAAGCATTTATATCGCCATCAAGAAATCTGTTAATCAGTTCTACATCAGTCATATGTATTACTATTTCCTTTTTGTCTTTATTATATCTTAGACGAATATGGAAGCAAAAAAGTTTTAATAAAAATTAATTTTTTACTTGCTTCCAGGTTGAATATTTTTTATATTATGAGCCGAAATGGTGAGTATAGCTCAGTTGGCTAGAGCGCAAGATTGTGGTTCTTGATGTCACGGGTTCGAATCCCGTTACTCACCCTAAAGAAAATGAGATGTCCCCATCGTCTAGAGGCCTAGGACTCAGGATTTTCATTCCTGCAACAGGGGTTCGACTCCCCTTGGGGGCACAATAAGCCCGGTATAAAACAATTTTGAATACGGGCTTTTATTTTTTGTGATGAAATTTATTAATCTGATTGAGGAAGTAATGCTTTTATTTATAAAAAAATGGTTCAAATCAAAAGATGAAGATTATATAACCATTGTTACCGGACTGCCCCGTTCCGGCACTTCCATGATGATGCAGATTCTGGAAAAGGGGGGATTTGAGATAATGACTGATAATATACGCAAAGCTGATAAAGATAATCCCAGAGGATACTATGAATTTGAAAAGGTAAAAGATATTGAAAATGACACCTCCTGGCTCTCCCGGTGCAGAGGAAAAGTGGTAAAAATGGTATCTATGCTGTTGTTCGAACTTCCGGACAAGAGGAAATATAAAATTGTTTTTATGGAAAGAAACATGGATGAAATTCTGGCCTCTCAGAAAAAAATGCTGGAGAGACTGAAAAAGGAAGACGGGGAAGATGATGAAACCATCAGAGATGGATACACAAAACATCTGAGAAAGATCAAGAACTGGCTGCGGGAGAAAAAAAATTTTGAGGTTCTCTATATTTCCTATAATGACATTATAAAAGACCCTCAACCACATATTACTGAGTTGAATAAGTTTTTTAACAGCAGGCTAAATGCTGAGGAAATGTTAAAAGTGGTGGACAAATCGTTGTACAGGCAGAGAAGGGGGCAGGGGAGTATTAACAACAGAAGAAATTGATTAAAAACAGAATCTTAACGCAGAGTCCGCAGAGTTCCTATAATAAAAAGTGGACTCCTCGCTGCAAATACCTTATATTGGT
>CAZETW010000100.1:0-4133 GCA_964515295.1 uncultured bacterium
CGGGCAGGGAAAACACCGGAAAAAACTCCGATAAAACCAAGAATTGTTGCTGTTACTATCATAACAGCCTGTGACATAACCGGTTTTCCCAGATAAGATAATCCCTGATTCTCAACAGGGATAGCGCCTACAAGATTAATTATAATACCAGATATGATGATTCCTCCTGCCCCGCCGATTACAGCAATAAGAAGAGATTCAAATATAAACTGTGAAATAATGTGTTTTGAATGAGCTCCTACGGCGATCTTTATTCCTATCTCTCTGGTACGCTCTTTAACCACTACATACATAATATTAGCAATTCCGATGCCTGCAACCAGTAAAGTCAACCCACCAACCACACCCAAAAATATCTCTATACCGGTAAAAACTTTATTCATTTCTTTTATATTGGAAACAAAATCCCAAAAATTTAAAGCATTGTCATCTTCAGGATCAAACCGGTGTTTTCTTCCCAGAACCCGGAATAGTTCCGATTTGATAAATTCAGAATCCGTAAGTTTATTGGGTTTGACAATGATCATTCGAAGACTTTGTCTGGGATATGCAGACTCAAAAGTGGTAAAAGGAATAATTGCCCTTTCATCATCCGGGCCGTTACTCATACCTAACTGAAGCTTTTTCTGCATGATGCCGATAACAGTAAACGGCACTCCATCCATTTCTATCTGTTTTCCAATAGGATCTTTTTTGCCAAACAGCTCCTCTGCTATAACTGAACCCAGATATAGCACCCGTCTTTTATCAATAACATCCTGCTGATTGAGAAAACGTCCTCCTTTTTTAGGATAGAACGTTCTAAGATATTCAAAGTTAGGATAGACTCCTTCACAATAGGTTGAAACAGAATTGTCACCATATTTTAATCTCACTCCCCACTGACCATAGGTAGGCGAAACGTCCTGAATTTGAGGAATACTTTTCCGTATTAAATATACATCTTCTTTATGTAACCGGATATCACGTCCTACAGGAAGACCCTGATATTTAATACTGGTTTCTCCTCCGTATACTCTGATTATATTATTACCGGCATTCTGCATACTGGAAATCATTCTATTTTTAAATCCCCTGCCAAACGACAGCATCATTACAATAGATATTGTACCCCAGGTTATAGCAAAAGTGGTTAAAAATACTCTGGTTTTCTGATTTTTCAGATCATGTAGAAAATCATTTATTAATATCCATAAGGCCATATTAATATCTCAGACAATTAATTACTTGTAGATTCGCTGCTTTTTTAGCCGGAAAATAACCGGCTATAAGACCAATTCCGGTCAGAATAGATAAAGCTGCCAGTGCGACCCACCAGGAAATTGAAGGGGTGCCCACAAATTCATCTATGGGAAGAACCGACATTACACCTAATATTAAAAGTGAAATTATCAGTCCAACTAAAGCACCAATACCAATAATAAAAAATGTTTCTAAAAAGAATTGATTCATAATCTGATACCGTTTAGCGCCTACAGATCTTTTTATGCCAATTTCTCTGGTGCGTTCCTGCACTACCACAAACATAATATTTGCCACTCCGATTCCGCCTACAGTCAAAGTAAATGCTCCGACTATTCCCATAAATACATTCATTCCTATAAAAATATATAAAACCATCTTCTGAAATTCTGTTGTGTCCCAGATTGACAATGATTCTTTATCAGAGGGATCAAATTTATATTTTCTTCCCAGAACCTCATATACCCTATCAACTACTTGCTGATTTAGTTGAGGATCTACAGGTTTTATTACCATGTTATTGATATATCTGTCGCCAAACATGATATGATAGGTAGATGCAGGGATAAAGGCTCTGTCTTTATCTCTGGAATTATACGATGAGTCCTGTTCCTTCTGTTTCATAATCCCTACAACCCGAAAAGGTGTATCTGCTATATAAACATATTTCCCCACCGGATCTTCATCCTGAAAAAGAAAAGCTGCCAATTCATTACCGAGAAACACAACACGTCTTTTAATTTCCATATCCTTATCATTAATAAATCTTCCTCCGACATCTGAAAATATATTTCTCATGATCCCGAATTCAGGAATTATCCCGGTCACATTTGGACTTCTTATTCTGTCCTCAACTTTGAGAGGAGCATTCCAGTTTGAATATTCGGGGCTGATATATTCTATAAGACTGATCTTTTCCCTTAATAATTCTACATCATCCTCTGTAAAATAAATATTACGGTCAACGCCATACCCTTTATAAGGTTTTGCTGTCTGACCAGGAAAAACCAGTATTATGCTCTCACCAATACCTTTCATGGTTTTCATTGTTTGTTTTTCAAAACCATTTCCAAACGCTAAGAGTACTATGATGGCAACAGTCCCCCAGGTTACTCCACTAATGGTCAATAAGGTACGAAGTTTCTGAGCTAACAGGTCATTTACAAAACCTTTAAAGGTCTCAATTATTCTCATAAATCCCTATTCAATCTCTTTTATTTCTTTTTCCAGAACTGTGTCACTTTCATCCAGGCCAGAAACAACTTCAATATTGATTGCATCGCTTAACCCAGTTTGTATAAATATTTCTTTGGACTCTTCCTGACCTGTCGGTATACGAACAAAAGCAGAATCATTCCGGAAGGTAATCACCCTTTCCGGAATAGACAGAACACTGTCCCTTTTCTCAATAATTATATGAGCATTGGCAGAAAAACCTGCTCTAAGCATTACATCATTTTTCTCCTCAATAATAACTTCTATGGGAAAAACAGTCCGGTTTTCTTCATTTCTTGATTTTAGTGACAGCATTGATACTCTGCCTATTACTTCTTTTCCCGGCAAAGCACCGATTTCAAGTTCTGCTTTCATTCCTTCTTTTATTTTCCCTACATCAATTTCATCTACAGTTCCCTTGAATATTAACTGCTTCATATCAGCCATACTCATCAATTCCGTGCCCGGCTGATAAGAGGTCAGAGGAACGATCGGATCCCCGACATCAACCAGTTTTTCAAGAACCCATCCGGTAATAGGAGCTTTAATAACAGATTCTATATGTTTATTGTCAATAGTTACCCTTCCTTTTTCTATCAGATCAAGTCTTTCCTGGGCTTCTTTATAGTTCAGCAAGGTTTCCTCATAATCTCGTTCTAACAGCTCAAATTCATGATCCGAAATTAAATTCTTTTCTTTCAGCTCTCTGTTCCGTTCAATCTGATGTTCCAGGGTTTCAAGTTTAATTTTCTGCCTTTCTACTTCCCGTTTTGTCTGCACTAATTCAACCGGAGTAGGATCCGGTTTGACTTTTAGAAGAGGTTCTCCTTCATTAATAAAATCTCCAGTCTCAACATAGATTTTACCAACCACTCCCGAAATTTTAGATTTAACTGCAATTTCATTTACCGGTTCTATAGTACCGACAGCAAGAGCCTTATCAACAATATTCTGACGTTCCACAGTTACTGTTCGCAACATAGTTTCTCCATTACCATTACCTGAGCTTATTATTACTACTGCAATGATGATTATTACAATAAATCCCAACATCCAATATATTTTTTTTCTTTTCTTTTTAGCCATGGTTTTGACCTCTTTATATTATTATTAACAATCAATCTTTTTATAATTAACTATACGATATTACAATTTATTTGTTACATCCTGTAATATATTTATAATCTTTATTAAATAATTGTGGAAGTGGTTCTTGAAATAAATAAAAAAAATAGAAGGTTATATAGTAAAATAGAAGAATCAATGTTATACAAGGGTTAATAAATCGATCTTGATTTACGAACAAGAATTAACGATTTTTGATTTAAGAAGTTAAATACATATGGATAAATTTGAATCTAAGATTTCATTAGATGAAATCTTAGATCAAAGATAAATCAGAAATCACCAATCATTAATCTTTATTCTGAGATCAATTACATACTTACTTTAAAGATGCCCTTTCTCTTTTAGAATTTTCGCCAGATAATCCCTGATCTCCACATAATATGGTAATATACTCGTAAATACCAATTTCTTTTTATGTTTGAATTTCAGATAAAATGACTGTTTCCCCATTTTCTTAATATCTTTTCCTTGAGGAAATTTGACATTTTCTATATCACTGAAGGGATAATCAGTAACTTTTCCTCTGCTGTGATCCAATACCTGTATTA
>CAZETW010000100.1:4233-10009 GCA_964515295.1 uncultured bacterium
AAAGAATAAATATACATACCTGAACTCATCATTTTACCGGAGGAATCTCTGCCATCCCAGTTAGTATACTTTACTCCCGGGTTCTGTATTTCTTTGACCAGGGTTACAATCTCCCGCCCTCTGATATCATAAATTATTAATGAGACCTTGCTTCTTTCCGGAAGATAGTATGATATTTCTGTAGCGGGATTAAAGGGATTAGGATAGTTATCATATAATTTTATACTTTCCGGATTCTGGTTATTATTATCAACTACATCTGTTTGCTTCTCCTGTACTGTCAGCATGACCGGAATTGTAATTCTATCCTGCAAAGTATCACTTACTGTAAATATAATAGATCCTTCATAACTGCCAGGCTCAATATTCTCAGCAACTATATTGAGATCAATACTGTACTGACTGCCGGCTGTTACTGTTCCGACTCCATTAACTATTGACAACCAGTCAGCTTTTTCACTCCCATAACCGTCAACAACCATCTCACCGTCATCCTCACCATAATTTTCAAATATTACTTTGTTATCATCTGAAACTTTAATATTATCAACAAAAAAACCATAGAGTGAAGGATCGTCTTCTGTACAGTATGCTAAATCTGAAGCAAATGCCCAGCGCAGTATTACTCCTGACGATGTGGATGAAGAATACTCAGAAAGATCGAAAGCTACATCAACCCACCCGTCACTTTTCCCACCCCATCCGGCAATATTCTCACCCATATTCCATCCCTCTTCCGAATGCCCGAAACTCCAGAGATGCTGACAGTTATATTCCGGAAATTCCGGTTCAATGACTGAATAATTCGCACCGCCATCCGTTGATATCCAGACATTGCACCCGTCCCATCCATCCCAGGGAGAAAACGCTCCGCTCGGATCTTCAATGGCCCAATATCCCTTACATTCCAGCTTTGTATTTTGAGTGCCGCTTAAATCCAGAAGAGGAGTCTGCAGATACTGAAGCCAGCGGTTATCATATCCGCCTAATTCCCTGTCGCCGCACCACCAGGATTTACCCTCATAGGCATTAAAATCATCAACGTGAAATTTAACCGGTACTGTCATACTTAAGGCTGCAAAATCAATATCATCAGGGCCGGCATTGAAAACTGTAATATTTCTTTCCACTGATGTACCCTGAGTCAGGGTAATAAACAAACTGTCTTCTCCTACCGTAATATTATTCCCTCCGCCAACTTCGTTCCAAATAAATGGGACACTTTCTCCTATATGACATACTCCCCATTTTATTTTAAAATAACCGTTTTCTCCCCCCCATCTGCCCCAGCTGTTCTTGCATATCCAGCTTGAATCAGCATCATTCCACCCCACGATTAGAATTGCATGCCAGTACCCTGTACTCGTACTCGTATCAGCAGGTTCATATACTCCGTTCCAGTAATAGCTGAAATCAGTATATACTTCATAATATGCAGATACCGGATGATACATTAAAGCATGCTTTATATTATTAACATTTGCCTCATTACCGGTAATGTAATTCCATCCTGGTATTGTATAAGCATAATCCCTCCATTCAGCATATGCACTGTCCAGGGGAATAGTATCATCTGCTTTATACTCTAAACACCACTCCGGTGGTATTCCGTTTCTCTGAGCCCATTCCAGAGCAGTATGAATATTTCCCCCGTCACAGCTCCCTGCATATCCGCTTGACAGCAGAATTTGTTCAGAGAGATCAAGAGTTGTATCCGGTCTGTTATTATTCACCAGCCACCAGGATTCAATCTGCGCCACTGCTGAAAATGCCCAGCAGCTGCCGCATTGCCCCTGATTCTTTACTGAAGTAACATAGTTACCCTGATAGTCAGCAGTAGAAATATTCCTCCAGTCAAGCCCGTCCGGCAGCTCTTCTGTTTGTGGAAACTGGATAACCTCCGATTGAGTTACTACTGGAAGAATATAAGAAGCAATAAAGAGCTTTTTTCTTTCCTGAGGAGAAAGCCGGGTCACCCAGTTTTCCTGCGCTGTCCAGAACAGACCTTCTTCCTTTATTGCACTCCTTAAATTTTCAAGTTTATCAGATTCAGCAAAACCTGACACAGGATTCAGTATGACTATCAGGTAACAACAAAACAGAAAAAAGGGTATAAAAAATTTTTGCATCTTCAGTATCTCCTATCTTTACAATGTCTTATCATGATATACTATAATAAATCATACACCACATATCTTTTATTCAATAATACTCTTTATAATCAACTTTATTATTATCGAATAACCAGCATTTTCTTAGATAACACTTTTTTATCAGTCTCTAAAGTATAAATAAACATACCCGAACCTACAACCTTATGCATTTCATCAGTTCCATCCCATATAATATGCTTTAAACCAGGATCCTGTTTTTCATTGACCAGAGTACGAACCTTTTGGCCTCTCATATTATATATTTTTAATGTAACAAAACTCATTTCCGAAAGATCATATGAAATTTTTGTATGTACATTAAAAGGATTTGGATAATTATATAGTTTTAATTTAGACTCTTTTTCTTGCATAACCCTGAGATCCACAGGAATAGTAATACCTTTTTGTATGGTATCACTAACGAAAACCACGACCGATCCTTTATAATCACCGGGCTCTATATTTTTGGTATCAATCACGAGCCTAATATTAAATAAATCACCTGCTGAAACAGTTCCGACTCCATTTATTATTTTCAGCCAGTCAATTTCCTCAGTACAATATCCCTCAACCACCATTTCCCCATTATCTTCTCCCTGATTCTCAAACAGTATTGTATTCCTGTCTGAAATCACAATATTGTCAACAAAAAAACCATATAAAGAAGGATCATCAGCAGTGCAGTACCCCATATCTGAAGCAAAAGCCCAGCGAACAATGACACTCTCTGCCTTATACATAGAAAGGTCAAACTTCACATCAGTCCATCGTTTACTGTTACCACTCCATCCTGCGATATTTCTGCCTAAGTTCCATCCTTCATTCGGATTTTCAAAACTCCAGAGATGTTGATGATCATATTCAGGGAATTCCGGCTGAATAACGTTATAATCCTTTCCGCCATCTGTTGATATCCAGACATTGCACCCGTCCCATCCGTCCCAGGGATAGGGTGGCATACCGGTATCTTCGGGATCCTCTATACTCCAGTACCCTTTCCATCTTAATTCCGGCTTTACAGTTCTGCTCAGATCTAATACAGGTGTTTGCAGATACTGAAGCCAGTGGTCACTATAGCCGTTTAATTTAGGATCCCCGCACCACCACGAAGTTCCCTCATAAGCATAAAAATTATCAACATGAAACTTCTCTGTTACTGCATATTTAAGAACAGCATAATTTATATCATCCAGTCCGGAATTAAAGACTTTAATACTCCTAATAACTTCATCACCCTGAGTCAGAATAAAAGACAAACTATCTTCTTCAACTGTAATATGATCTCCTCCACCTACTTCATTCCATATAAAAGGAATATATTCTCCGATACGGCAAACTCCCCATTTAATTTTAAAATAACCATTAATCCCAAAATCACTACCCCAGCTGTTTTTACATATCCAGCAGGAATCAGCATCATTCCACCCAATAATAAGGACTGCATGCCAGGTTCCGGTACTGCTGCTTATTTCTGCAGGTTCATAGATTCCATCAAAATAATAACTAAAATCAGTATATACTTCAAAACAAGCAGAAACCGGATGGTGCATTAATGCATATTTAATATTATTCACATCTGGTTTATCATTGGTAATATAATTCCATCCAGGTATAGTATAAGCATAACTTTTCCACTCAGCATACGCACTGTCCGGAGGAATAGTATCTGCAGCGGCATATTCAAAACACCATTCCGGAGGAATTCCATTTCTCTTAATCCATTCCAGTGCATCAGCAGGCCTTCCTCCTTCACAGGAACCGGCATTAGTGCCTGACAGCAATATCTGTTCTGAAAGATCCAGGGTTGTATCCGGCCGGTTGTTCTCAATCAGCCACCACGATTCTACCTGTCCCACTGCTGAGAATGCCCAGCAGCTGCCGCATTGGCCCTGATTTTTTACTGAAGTAACATAGTTACCCTGGAAGTCATTGTGCAACCTAGTTCTCCAGTCCAGACTTGAAGGTAATTCACCTGACCGGGGTACTGTGACGACCTCCGATTCGGCCCTAACAGGAGGTTCATATGATTTCATAAAAAGTTTTTTTCTCTGCTGAGGAGAAAGTCTGGTTACCCAATTCTCTCCTGCAGTCCAGTGCAAATTCTCTTGTTTTATTGCTTTTTTGATTTCTGCCAGTTTATCTGTGTTAGAAAAACTATTTATTGAAGTCAATGCAATAGTAATTAAACAATAAGAAAATTTTTCTATGAGAAAAACTTTATTCATAATACTATTCTTGTTTTTTAGAGAATAATCACAGTTAGCATTATTCGCTCGATTTATTTTTAAGAAATAATCTCCAGACAATCAGCCAAAGACAAATTGCCGCAGAACTGATTATAAGTACTATCCATCCCCCAGTTCCAGCTACCAAAAGCACTGCAGTTGAAGTCCACAACCCACCTCCCATAAAAGGTTCATGAAGCAGCTGTTTATAACCAAAGGCAGAGGTGGCTACTGTCTTTTGTTCCGGATCCACAATGCGCAGAAGCAAAAGACCGGTTGCTGTCACTCCCATGGATTGTCCCATTTCTGCAATTGCCCGTTCAAACCAGCAGTTAGGGAGCAACCTTCGTGCCAGCCAGATAATACATAGTACATTCCACACAATACCGGATAAAACAATTAAAAGAAAAGGGACAATATTGTTAAAAACGACCTGAAGATGAATTGTGCTTATCGCCGCTACCACCAAAAAATCAAGAGCAGTGCCGCCAATTCGCTGCATTAAGGTATGATCAACAGGATTTATTGTACTTACTTTGGATAAAAAAAGCTGAATTAAAAGACCACCTATCATACATAACGGAAACAGGGGAAATCCGATAAAAATATTTGATTCTCCTGTTCGGGAAAAAAAGATTTCCAATCCAACCAAAACAAGTTTAATTCCTAAACCTATGAGAACAGCTATACCGATTATACTTAAATGAAAAGCCAGACTGTCTATAGAATCTGCAGATGTTGTCTGATTTCCGGCACTCGGTCTTTCATCAACAGCATATAATCCCGTATTGTCTTTAAGGGATACATCTCTTTTTTCTAAAACCTCCAGATACCCCTTGCCTGCTGCCCAGTTGATAAGAATAATGCCCATCACTATCGCTGATATAATACCCAGAGTTGCTGAAGAAAGACAGTAGTCTGATCCTTCTATCCAGGAAAGATGTTCAAATGTTTCTCTCAAACCTGCAGCTGTTCCATGCCCTCCTTCAAATCCTACCGGGACTATTACTCCAAAAAGATCCGGAATGCCAAATACTCCTTTCAATAAAAACAAAACCAGCATCATTCCCACCAGATACTGTCCCCACACCACAATTTGACCATAAGCAAGCTGCGGTCCGGACCACTTCCAGATAACAGATATGGATGGAATAGTTACTCCTAAAAAAAGAGTTGCAAAAACAATATTTATCAGAAAGCCCGGGAGTTCCACCCATCCACGAATAAAATCTGAAACTGTGCCGGTCCCTATTATCTGAATGAGTATTAATCCAATTATTCCGCCCACAACAGAAGAAGGAAGGTAAAGTTTCTGTAATAATTTAACTTTTACTCTGAGAAATTTTCCGATAATCAACAGTATACAAAGAGAAGAAAAAGAAAGTACTATATTCATAA
>CAZETW010000101.1:0-9729 GCA_964515295.1 uncultured bacterium
GGCTAAACATGCAATATAAAAAACATATAACACATCTTTTCATTGCTGCAATTTTTTTTATTTCTTCAGGCATCAGTTTTGCTGATGATATGGAAAAAATGAATGACTGGGAAAATCCGCACGTGATCGGAATAAACAAGGAAGCACCGCATGCCACCTTGATTCCCTATACATCTGAATCAGAAGCGGTTGCAGGTGATATAGAAGCATCTTCTTTTTATAAGAGTTTAAACGGTACCTGGAAATTCCTATGGTCATCCAATCCTGAACAGGCGCCGGATGATTTTCATAGAACTGATTATGATGTCTCTCAATGGGATGACATTCCTGTTCCATCCAACTGGCAGCTTCAGGGATACGGAACCCTGATGTATCTGAATGTACGATATCCTTTTGAAAAAAATCCTCCCTATATTCAACATAATTATAATCCGGTTGGCTGTTACAGGACCGTGTTTACTGTTCCCGAAGAATGGGAAGGAAGACAAACCTGCATACACTTTAAAGGAGTGGAATCAGCTTTTTATCTCTGGCTTAACGGGCAGATAGTCGGATACAGTCAGGGAAGCAGAACACCGGCAGAATTTGACCTTACTCCCTATCTCACATCAGGAAAGAATATACTGGCAGTAAAGGTGTTCAGATGGTCGGACGGTTCCTATCTGGAGTGTCAGGATTTCTGGAGATTAAGCGGAATTTTCCGGTATGTGTATCTTTTCTCTGTGCCCTTGATCCATATCAGGGATTTTGAGGTTATTACTGATCTTGATGATTCCTCCCGGGATGCAGAATTAAAAGTAAAAGCCCGGGTTCATAATAAAAGCAAGACTGCTGTTTCTCATATTACTGTTGAGGGCAGGTTGATTGATCCTGAGGGAAACCAGGTTGAGCCCAGACCTTTCATTACCGGAGAATGTGTATACCTAACTTCAGACAATGAGGGCATAGTAACTATGAGAGCATCACTTTCCAATCCTCTGCAATGGACTGCTGAGACCCCTCATCTGTATACTCTGGTATTATCCTTAAAAGATCATGAAGAAAATATTCTGGAAATTGAGAGCTGCAGGATCGGGTTCCGAAAAGTAGAGGTCAAAAACGGGCAGCTTTTAGTGAACGGCAAGCCCATCTATATCAAGGGAGTAAACAGACATGAGCATGATCCGGTAACCGGACATTATGTCAGTACAGAGACCATGATCAAAGATATTACCCTTATGAAACGATTCAACATCAATACTGTACGAACCAGTCATTATCCCCATGTCCCTGAGTGGTATGATCTCTGTGATCAGTACGGATTATATGTTATTGATGAAGCTAATATCGAGTCTCACGGGATGGGATATAATCCGGAACACACCCTGGCAAATAAACCGGAATGAGAACAGGCGCATATTGACCGGATTAATTTCAGTTTTCGTTTGAACAATAAAACTCTATGGGCTGATCCCGGATTTGAAGTAGCCCATGCCCAGTGTTTAATTCCTTATAAGGTTCCTGCAGCAGAACAAATGATGTTACCAGCGGATACAGATCTCCAGGTTACAGAAGATAACCATAAGCTCACAGTCAAGGGAGGCTCGTTCAGAGTAGTATTTAATACCACAGAAGGGATTATCGGGGCATTAGAATATGGAAAAGAAAAAATTATCCATACCGGGACTTCTGGTTCTGGTCATTTGCTGAATGTCTATCGTGCTCCCACGGATAATAATGAATATATGGCCGGAAAATGGAAAAAATACGGTATTGACTCACTGTACTATGAAGTCGAAAATTTTCATTATGAAAAGATCAACAACAGAGTACATGTCACTATTGATTTTAACTGTACAGGGAAAAAGGATACAGGTTTCTTACACAGTGTACAGTATCAGATATTTACCAATGGATGCATGCGGGTAAAAAACAGTGTTCATCCCTATGGTGAGCTGCCTGTTTTACCCAAAACCGGAATCAGAATGGCGTTGAGTTCAGAATATTTTCAGATACACTGGCTGGGGCGGGGACCGCACGAAAACTATCCTGACCGAAAAACAGGCAGTCCGGTCGGATTGTATACAAAAAGCGTTGATGAAATGTATGTGCCCTATGTACGCCCCCAGGAAACCGGAAACCGGGAGGATGTGCGCTGGGCAGCTCTGACCAACAAAGCAGGAAACGGCATAGTAATGGTGGCAGATGCCCCTTTTTCCTTTTCTGCTCTGCACTTTACTGCTGGAGATCTGGACAAAGCTGATCATACTCATGAGCTGCACCCCAGAGACGAGATTATTTTCTGTATTGACTGTGCACAGTTGGGGTTAGGCAATGGAAGCTGCGGTCCCGGTGTTTTGGATCAGTATCTTGTACATCCTGTTGACTATGAGTTTGTGTATGAGCTCCGCCCCTGGTTTGCAAAGAAAAACAATCTGCGTGAAGCAGTGCGACTTACATTGCCGGAACAGAAACAAGATATTTCAGATAAGCAAGAAATGTAATGTGCCAAAGACCGCGGATGGCTATAATGAAAAACCGTATCTCGTTTCCCCAAGTATACTGGGTTGCTATTTCATTGAAATCCTAATACGATTTGTTTATTATGGCATTTATCTGGGTTTTGGCATCTTTTATGCAATGGTTAATGGAGAAGCGTCTGAAGGACCAGTGGTAATGGGCAGACTCCGGGCTATTTCCTAGAAAAATGTTTTTTCTGCCGGTGCAGTAGCTGTGGGACTGATGCTTTTAATTACCATAAATTTTTACAAGGAGCCGGAAAGAGAAACAGAAGGAATTACATCATAATAAAAATTTAAAGAAAAGAAAAATTTTTACTTGCAATTTCAAACAATAAAATTTATCTTTATTTAAATTGGTGAACATAAAAAACAATGGGTTGCCTATAGAATATTGATACTGGTAAAAAATTATAAAAGAAATGACATCTGTGGTAAATAGATGTCACTAACATCAGTGCCGGGAGTATAGGCAATCTATGTGTCGTTTAAAATCATATCGGCTTACTTTTTTTTCAGGTTTAACAGTCATATTATGTGTTTTATGTCCTGTTTTGATCAAAGCACAGACAGGACTGTATCTTCCTGAGCCTGAGAAGACATTTCCGCCGCTTACCGCAAAACAATTAAACTATCCCCTGGCCTATTCTCTGTCAGAAAGAACTCCTCTCTATCCCAAAATGTTTACATGGGAAGTAACCATTGATTCATCCGGTCAGTTTGTTATCATCCGTTACAAATATGATGATACAGATCTGCTCATACCGCAGTATCTTACCCTGGAACAGTATATCCAGCAGCGGTTAAACCGTGAAACTGATTATGCCTTACGGTCATATTTCAGTGAGCACTATCTTCCGGCAAAAGAGCGGGATGAACGAGGAGGTATAACCCTGAAGAGTCCGAAAATCAGAAGCAAAACTTTTAAAAGATTATTCGGTGGTGATGAGTTGAGTCTGAATGTTACCGGGAATATTACCATTGATGGTACCTACCGGCATGAAAAACGGCAGGAAGTAATGACTGCCACTAATCGGGCGCCTACCGGCAGTTTTAATATGAAACAGACACAGCGTTTCAAGGTAGAAGGAAAAATCGGAGAAAATGTTTCAGTATTTGTAGATCAGGACAGTGAGCGGCCCTTTGAATTTCAAAATGCCTTACAGGTGCAATACCGGGGCGATGAAGATGCCATCCTCCAAAGCATTGATGCCGGTAATGTATCATTGTCTCTGCCCGGGACCCAATTTGTCACCTTCAGTGCCCAAAATTCAGGACTGTTCGGGGTAAAGGCCCGGCTTAAGCTGGGAAATCTTAATGTCACCACTATAGCCAGTATGGAAAAAGGACAGAAGAAAAAATTAACCTTGACCGGGGGAAAAGAAGAGGGCGCCACTCAGATCCAGGATTATAATTATGTGAAGAACACCTATTTCTTTTTGCATGAACGGTATCGGGCCATGTATCCACAGGTTGATGAAGAAGGCTTGCATGAATATAATCCGGAAGATGTCATAATTAGAATAGAGGTGTACAAATCAGGAACGAACTATCAAAGTGATGAGGATGCATTCCATGCCTGGGCAGTTGTGGATCCTGATAATCCAGATACGTCCAAAATAACCAATGACAGCTATGAAGGATATTTTCTGCGTCTGGAACCAAATGAAGATTATTATATGGATAAGAAATTAGGGTATATCAGAATGAACCGGTCCCTTCAGGATTATGAGGTTCTTGCAGTCAGTTTTCAGGATACTTCCGGTAATGTATTTGGCACCCTGCCAGATGAAGAGGGAGTTTTCCCCGGAAAGAAAATATTTAAAATAATCAAACCCAGAAGTCCCACTCCTGATCTAAAAACATGGGACCTGGAATGGAAAAATGTATATAATTTAGGTAATACTCAAAATATAAACCAGGAAGATTTTGATTTAAAAATTTATTACAAGACACCTTCCGGTGATCCTCTGGATTCAACCAAACCAAAAGGAGAATCCCGTTCAAAGAGTTATCTGGAAATTTTCGGACTGGACAGAAAGAATGAATCAGGAGCGCTCACTCCTGACGGAAACATTGATTTCGGGAATTCCAATATTATAGATCTGGAAAGAGGAGAGCTGTTTTTTCCGGATCTTACTCCTTTTACACCGGATACGCTCTCTGATTCAAAATTGCCTGAGGATCAATGGGCAAAATTTTACTATATTGATCCCACCAATCAGTCTGAAATTATCAGGCAAAGTAATTTTTATATAGAAGTAAAATCATCATCTTTATCACGGTTAAAATCAACCTATCAATTGGGGATAAATGTGATCGAAGGCTCTGAAAAAGTCACACTTAACGGAGCTTTGCTGGAAAGAGGGACGGATTATAATATTGATTACCGGTCCGGAATGCTCACCATCACCAGGGAAGGTGCTACAGATCCCAATGCAAATCTGGATGTCACCTATGAACTGCAGGAAATGTTCTCAATAGATAAAAAGATGCTGTTAGGTGCCAGGGCTGAATACAATTTATGGGAAAAAGAAGACAGCCGTGCTTTTATCGGTGGAACGCTTCTTTACCGGAGTCTGCAGACAGTGGACAGACGTGTTAATATCGGCAAAGAAACGCCGTTTTCAAATTTTGTATGGGATATTAATACCTCTGTGAATGTAAAAAATCAGTTTCTTACCAAGGCTTTTAATTATTTACCTCTGCTGAAAGTAGCCGGTGATTCCAAAGTGTCCTTTGAGGGTGAAATTGCCCAGGTCATTCCAAATCCAAATTCTTTGAACAATGCCAGCACCGGAGATAAGAACGGAGTAGCCTATTTAGATGATTTTGAAGGAGCAAAATTAGAAAACAAGATCAATATTAATGGAATTTCCTGGAGCCATTGTTCACAGCCTGTTATAGGGGAAAATAATCTGAAAGCTTCTCTGAATATGCGCGGATATACAGAGTGGATCAATCCTTACAATAAAGTAGATATTCATGATATATGGCCTAATAAAGAAATAAGTACTCAAATGGGCGGGAGTGCACGGTATAAAGATGTGCTGGAAGTACGGTTTCACCCTGTTGATACTCTGGATACTGCTGAGAACAGACGTCAATGCTGGGGCGGGCTTCAGAAAGCTTTGCCTACCGGATATGCAAACCAGATAAAAAGCCGTTTTCTGGAAGTATGGATAAAGCTGATGGAAGGGTATTCTGCCGGGAAGGTACATATTGATATAGGCTGTATTTCAGAAGATGTTATTTCCAACGGCAGACTGGATACGGAAGACCAATTAAGGTCCGGGCTGCGGGACGGAGTACTGCAGCCGAATGATGAAGATACAGGTATAGATGGTGTTTGGGGTGATGATCCTCCCTATCTTTTTTATCCTCATGAACCAGCAGTTATAGAAGACGGCCGGGCAACTCCGTATGATTTCTGGGATCTGGATGGCAATGGTGTAAAATCTCCTGACGAGCCCTGGAGTTATGATGACTATGAATATAATACAGGGGATGAATATTCCAAGGATATTATAAAATTCAATGGTACTGAAAATAGTATTAATAAATCCAGTGTTAAAATACCGGACAGTGAAGATTCGGATGGAAATTCAACCGTTGATTTAACTAACGATTACTTTTCTTTTTCATTTTCTCTTGATGAAAACAGCCCGGATACCAGTTTAATTGACGGATATGGTAAAGAAGGCAAAGGGTGGCGGAAATATCAGCTCCGTTTAAATGAGCCTGATACAGTGGTGGGAAATCCCCAGTGGTCACGAATTAAGTATATAAGAGTATGGGTTGACAGTGTGGATTCATACACCCGGATGCAGATTGCAGAGATCAGTCTGGTGGGCAATGAGTGGAGATTTAAAGGTATTTACGAGCTACCTGATACCACCAATTTTGGTGTTGCTGATGATACCACCATGGTTATCAAAGTGTATAACACTGATGAAAATAAAGATGAATATTCCTCCCCTGAAGGTGTTTCCGGAGAGTATGATCCGGTGCGGCGGGTTCATTCCAGAGAGCAGGCTTTAGTATTAAAGTTACATGATCTGCCGCCCAACAGAAGTGCTGTTGCCCAGAAAACCTTGTATCAGCCGGTAGATTTAATTCATTACAAAGTTTTGAAGATGTTTCTGCACGGAGGGGATATAGTGTATACATCTTTTCCGCCGGACAGCAGTCCGGTGGAATTCTATTTCCAGATCGGTTCAGATACGAAGAATGAAAACTATTATGAAATAAGATATCCTGTGTATCAGGGATGGGATGAAAAAAATACTATTGAACTGCCGCTGAAAGTGTTCAGCGAGTTAAAACTTAACCAGCAAGCTGACGAAGATACCAGTAGTATAGTGTTGGATAACGGACATATCGTGACCATTGTGGGGAGTCCGACTGTTACTAATGTCAGATGGCTCAGAGCAGGCATTATCAATAAAACCAACAGATATTTCAGCGGAGAAGTATGGCTGAATGAACTACGATTATCCAATGTGCGAAAAGAAAAAGGAATGGCGATCAGAGCAAAATCCAATGTACAGATTGGTGATTTTTGCAGTATTAATGGTTCCTTTGATAAGAGGGATGCTGATTTTCATACTGTCAATGAACGGTTTGGAGGCGGTTCAAATGCTCAGAGCTATGCGGTGAATGTTAATGTAAATATGGATAAGTTTTTACCGGTTTCCTGGGGTCTGAATATTCCGGTCAGGGCAAATTACGGCAAATCACTTTCCACCCCGAAATATATGCCAGGAAGTGACATTATAGTAGACAAAGACATTATGACCGATGAACAGCTTGAAGAGGTCCAGACAGTAAATGAAAGTCAGGGTCTAAGTGTTTCTTTTTCCAAAACCCAGCGATCCCGGCATTTTTTCGGAAGATATTTGTTCGATCCCATCAAAGCTCAGATGAGTTACAGACGTTCTGACGACCGCAGTTCCCGTATCCGTTTTGCCAAATCACTAAGTTATAATGGAAGTTTCAGTTATAGTTTGAACATTAATAAAAAATACAGTATTAAACCTTTTATATGGCTGGGAGATGAGGGGTTCTTAGGTAAAATTGCAGATTTCAAGATATACTATCCTTTTAACAGTTTTTCTTTCAAGATCAACGCAAATGATTCAAAAAAAGAATCTGAAAACAGAGAGGGAGTGCCTAAATCTTCAAGAACCGCAACTCTCAATAACAATGTTTCTATACGTTTACAGCCAGTAGATGATTTATCAGTTGATTATTCCAGCTCTCAGAGCTTTAATATGGTTGAAACACCCTGGGAAGAAATACTGTCAAGTTTGCCGGAACGATTGGATTATCAGCAAAGATTTCAGACCAACTTTACTCCTACACTGTTTTCCTGGTTCTCCCCTTCTTTTAAATATGATGCCAATTACAGATGGCAGAATAATATACAGAGAACAACGGCCAGTAAAAGTGCAGGGGTGAATGCCGGATTGACTATCAGTGGAAAATTCAGTCCTGATAAGTTTATCAGCATGTTTGAGAAGGGAACAAAGGAGAAAACAATACGGCGTCCTCAGACACGAAGAAGAAGGCAGACCCAGACAGAAGCCGAAGAAAAAGAAGAGGAAACAAAAGATACGGAGAAACAGGAAGAAAAGAATGATAAGCCTTCACCTGTTACTACCATTCTTTCCACAATCGGGAATACTCTGAAGGGCATAGAACCAATTTCAGTAAATTTTTCTACTTCCAAAACCAGAAATGATCAGGGTATTCTTGTTTCGCCTTCCAATGCCTATAAGTTTGGATTCAGTGATGAAGATCTTGAATATTCAGAAAAAGTATCTCAGCCCAGAACCGGTAAACGGAGTAATCGTATTACCATGCGATCCGGGATCAATATAGCAAATAAAGTAAATATAAGTTTTGACTATAATTATGATGAAAGCAAAAATATTTCATCCCAGACCACGGAAACAATTTCAAATTCAGTGTTATATGTTGGTGATACAGAAATACCTTTTCCCAGCTGGACGGTTCGCTGGAGCGGACTGGAGAAAATTTCTTTTATTTCCTCTGTTTTTCAGAGTATAAATATTAATCATGGATTTAGCGGTAAAAGAACTGAGCAGATATCCAATGGTAAAACCACTAATATCAGTATGAGCAGTGGTTTTAATCCTCTAATAGGGATTTCATTACGTTTTAAAAATGATATCACCACCAATATTCAGTATTCCAATACGGTGAGCATTTCAGAACAGACACAATACGGATCATCTAAGAGCAAAGAGCTGTCTTCTAAACTTATCGTATCAGGTCAGTACACCCTGAAAAAAGGTATAAAACTGCCGTTTATAAAGAAGAGATTCGATAATACAATTGATATGTCACTGAAATTCAATATGGGCAATGATATTATCTATAAAAAACGAGGTGAGGGTGAGGATATGGCGAAATCCAACTTTACCAAGAGCTGGTCACTGGAACCTCGTATATCCTATACTTTTTCCCGGAGTGTGCAGGGCGGTATTCATTTTGAATTCGGGGAAAGAGAGGGGATGAGAGTAGCAAACCGTAAGATCACCGCCTTCGGCATTCATTCCAGCATTAAGATCGGGTAGTGTGATGCGTTTCGGCGTTAGAGGTCAGTTTTTTGGTGTATAATTGTTGTTGTCATTGAGGATAGAGTATCGGAGTATGGGGGTGTCGGAGAAGGTCTTAAACGGAATATGGAGAAGGGAGGAAAGGAGAAAGGATAAAAATAAATCCAAAAGACAAAAAACAAAAGACAAAAGACTAAAGAATCAAGATGCAAGAATCAAGCAGTAAGAACTTAAGAACGTGAGAACTTAAGAACGTGAGAACTTAAGAACGTGAGAACTTTAGAACTTCAGGCTGATACGGTTAGAGGCAGCCCCTGACTGCCGGGAATCTTTTGTGTTTTAGAGTGTTATTGTGCAGAAGCCGGAATTGACCGTTGACCGCAGACGGCAGACCGCGGAAGTGATGGGAATGTTTAAGGCGTTAGAGGATTATTGTTTTGTAGTGAATAGTTGTCGTCTTTGAGGATAGAGTATCGGAGTATGGGGGAAGTTTGTGAATCGGAGAGAGTAGTCTTTAAAATATAATTGTATGTGGTTTTTGAATTATCTTCGTTATGGAAACTGTATCGGAGTATCGGGGTATCGGAGTATTGGGGAGTGTAGTCGTTAGATTTTTATTTGTTGAATATTTTATGATTAGCGTTGGT
>CAZETW010000102.1:0-9629 GCA_964515295.1 uncultured bacterium
GTCATTTCATGTATGATATCCTGAACTTCAGGAGAACTCGGTTTGTAATCTTCTGAAAAAGTTACAGTAGTAAATCCCGATTCTGTCTGGGATATAGCATCTATATATAAATCCCGTAATTCCCGTGCTCTTTCAGGGGTCATGAATCCTTTAAAATAAAGATAAATACGATTCTTGGTTTTATCTAATCGAACAGTTTTTTTATTTTCCATATTCTCTCCGTTCTTTATTCAAATAATACTTCTATAAATTAAAAAATCAACTTATTTTATTCAAGAGCGGTCTCCAAAAAGTCTATCCAGCTTTTCTCGGGCCTGTTCTGCTTTTTTATTTTGAAAATCAAATCTTCTTTCCGAAGGCACGAAATATGAGCAAAAATTTGCTGATGCTTTATCTTTTACAAATTCTGCCTGTGGTTCCCGGCATTGGTGATAAGCAGACTCTTTAAAAAATTTGCAGTTTTTACAACAATGTAACGAAACACCGCATTTGCTGCACTTCTGTGCTCTTGATATTTTTTCCAATATTTTAAGCTCTGTTCCGCAATTATAACAAAACATACTACACCCCCTATATTTTTATAACTCTTTTTACTGCTTCTGAAAATCCACTGTTATCATTTGATTTTGTTACCTCAAAACAATTTTTTATTTCTTCAGGAGCATTTTCTACTACAAATGATTTATTAGCCCATTTTAGAAGCTTTAGATCATTGTAATCATTCCCGACTGCTAATGTATTATCATGGGATATTCTAAGTTTATCACAGAGCCATCTGGCTGTATGTGCCTTGGATATACCCTGAGCGAATATTTCAATCCAGTTAGTTTTATAATCTAGAGGAGAAGTACTGCGTACAGTATGAATATTTTTGATCTCATTGTTTATTTTTGAAAATATGTGTTCACCATCTTGAGTAATTGCTATTATTTGTGAAGCAGGACCAAAACTATTTAGATTATTATTAAGCGGTACAGCAAATTCTTTATACAGTTCGATTCTTCTGAAAAAATCAGGATTTTCTCTGCCGCTGTGATAGTAGGAGAATCTATGATTATCCGGGATAGGATATTGTATCATAAAATCCAGTTCCATGGCAATCAGTTTGTTGCTGATCTCTGCTACTTGGTGAGATTCCAGTTGACTGGAAAAGATTATGTTTTTACTGCTCCATTCTATAATACCTGCTCCGCATGAAAAAATTAGATAATTTAGGGGGAAATCCATAGGCAGTACTTTTTTTATAGAAAAGAATGATCTTCCGGTTGCAATCACTGAATAAATGCCTTTTTGTTTCAGTTTGCTGAAGACCTGAAAGTCTTTTTTACTGATAGAGTAATTGGAATTAAGTAAGGTGCCATCCAGGTCAGTAATTACTATGCCAATTTTATTTGATTGTTTTATGTTCATATCTCTACAGACTACCAGAATATAATATAAAGTAAAATTACCAGCATAATTACCACAATACCTAACCACTTTACTATCTTGGGAGTTTTCATGTCAAAATCTTTTCTTTCCGGCATTACTACTGGTTTATCTAATGGTTTCACCCAAGTAATTATACCCATAACTATAATGATAATGATAAAAGTTATAGCCATACGGTTAAGAAAGGCAATTTCTATCAGGGTTAATCCAATTTTTTCGAAATAGGGAAGAGTACCGCAAAAGATTAAAAGTATTCCATAGATAATGGGATTTAAGATCAGCGCAGCTACTCCTGCCTGTTTGGGCGCTTTTTTTACAATCATACCAAAAGCAAAGGCAGCCAGGATTCCGGGTGATATGAATCCCTGAAATTCCTGAATATAGGTAAAAATTCCTTTTAAAGAAGGACTGTTCAGATTGGGAGCAATAAAACAGCCGATCAGTAAAAATATTAAGGTAGATATTCTGCCAGTAGTAACTATGTTTTTCTGGGAAGGATTTTTGTTTATAAACCGTTTAAAAACATCCATGGTAAAAATAGTTGAAGCTGAATTCAGCATGGATGCCAGCGAGCTCATAACTGCTCCGCCGATTGCGGCGAAGATAAATCCTCGAAGTCCACCTGGTATTAAATTTCTGATTATCAATGGAAAAGCAGCATCAGTATTTCCTTCGGCTCCCATCATTTCTGACTTGAATAACTGCCAGGCAATAATTCCGGGGATGACAATGATAAATGGAGTAAGAAGTTTAAGAAAAGATGCGAAAATTATCCCCAGCTGACCTTCTTTCAGATTCTTGGCTGCCAGGGTTCTCTGGGTAATGAACTGATTTACACTCCAGTAATAAAAATTCGGCAGCCATAAACCGAATACCAACGCTGTCCAGGGAAGAACCGGGTGATCAGCAGGCAGTATCATATGAAGTTTATCTTCATTTGCTGCTACAAAATTTGGGATTCCTCCAACTTCTCCTAATCCGATTACCAGAGTAATAATTCCTCCAAAAATCAGGCTGGAGCCAAAAAAAAGATCTGCCCATGCAATTCCTTTCAGACCTCCCCAAACAGTATATATAGCTGCAATTATGCCCACCAGCCAGACAGAATTGGTGAGAGTTACTTCTATGCCAAACAATCTGGTACCTTCAAACAGGGTTTTTATGGTTAAACCGCCAGAATACAATACAGAAGCTACCAGAACAAAAACATAAATCAGTACTGTATAAAAAGCCATGAGATTTCTTGCTGTTGGTGAATAACGGTATTCCAGAAATTCGGGAAAAGTATAGATACCGGCTTTAAGAAAATGAGGGAGAAAAAATAGGGCTACAATCACCATGGTTATAGCGGCCATCCATTCGTAACTGGCTATTGCCAATCCTGCTGATCCTGCACCCTGTCCGGACATTCCTACGAACTGCTCAGTGGAAATATTGGCAGCAATCATGGAAAGACCGATCAAGGGCCAGATTAATCCTCTTCCTGCCAGAAAGTAATCTTCTCCTGTTTTTTCTTTACGACTTTTATACATACTGAAGATCACCACTACAGCAATAAATGCAAGAAATATCAAACCATCGTACCAGTTGAAAATAATATTAGACATGGTTATACTCCTTTCCCAATAGTACTAATCTATATTTGTTTGTTATTAATTATACTTTTCAAAATACAAAAAAAATTTATTTATAGCAAAGAAAAATAATAAATTTCTTGCATTTATTATTTATACGGGTTATATTTATATATTATAAATAACATTTTTTATATATAACAGGAAAATGACTATTCAGCAGCCCTATTCTATTTAATTAAGGGAGGTGTATTATGATAAAAGATAATGATATCAGAATGCCAATAAAAGTAAATTTTATCTGGCTTGGGGTTTTATTTTCACTTTTCTACTGGACATTAGAATCAATAAGAGATGTAATTGCTTTTCAAAAAGGTACCTTTTTTGAAAGATTTTTAACTCCTGATACAATTACTATCTGGATGCGGCTGCTGATTGTTTTTATTATTATTCTTTTTAGTGCCTATGTAGAATCTTTGAAAAATAAAGCAAAACAGCAAAAAAGCGGACTTGAAGAAGTTCTGACCAATGTAAAACATATCTGGATCAGTATTGGTTTCGGTGTTTTATACTGGATTCTTGAATCTGTAAGAGAAGCTGAAGTACTGAATTTCAAGAATATAATAACTCAGATTTTTTTACCGGGGACAAAAGAATTTTTTATGAGAATCCTGGCTGTTTGTATACTGGTGTTATTCAGTATTTATATTAAAACTCTGATAGATGCCCGTAAAAGAGCAGAAAAGCAGCTTCAGGATTTAAAAGATAAGTTTATTTCCAATAAACAGGAAGAAGCTGACTTGTTAAATAAAATGAATGAATCTCTCCATCAAAAGATTCAAACGCATGAAGAAAAGCGGAAGGAATTAGAAGATAAATTAAAAAACCAAAGAGATTCTGTGTTATCTGTTCACCATCAATTACGGACAAATACTCAAAATCTTCTAAGACTTTTTGAGACCAAATATTCCAAAGCTGATAATGACAATATCTCTTTTATTTTAACTGACATTAAAACAAAACTTTATGCACTTTCATTAATCTATTCAAGACAATATAAAGAAGAAAACAGTAATCAATTAAAATATAAAGCTTACTTAGAAGATCTAATGAATTATTTATCTTCCTCACATTATATACATACTCTGGATCTTTATATGGATAAAGAAGAATTAATACCAATGGACTACGCTGCCCCGGCTTCACTTCTTTTAAGTGAACTGATACAATCATCGTTTATACATTCCAACAAGCAGAGTGATATTAAACTATTTATTCAGAAACCTGAAAATGAACTGATGATAAAAATCCGTCATTCTGATAAAGGGGCCTGGCCTGGTTTTGATGATAAAAATCAAAACTATAAATGGATTAAAGATACCATTGAAGATAATCTCAATGGTAATATATGGATTGCAAGAAGCAAATATACTGAATTGAATATTGTAGTACCAATAAACAAATAATTAAATCGATATCCATAAGTATTAATCCTTTTTATTCTCATATTTAATCTGTAATCTTTTTATATTTCTGATTTTCAGATGTCTCCATATAATGATGCAGTACCTTTATTCCACCATTAACACAATTTATTATCTTTTTATAATTAAATCGACTATAGTAGATTTTGTTTAAAAAATTTATATATTAAACAGAAGCAGGAAAAAACATCAGAATTGGAGAAAGTTACTTGAAAAAAAAGAAAAGCTTAAAGATTAAACATGTGGATCCTGAAAGTAATGCTCTGCGTCTGGGAATACAGGCAGGGGACAGTATAGTACGTATTAACGGACATCTCATAACAGATATAATTGATTATTATTTTTATTCCAGCGATACTCCTTTAAAGATTGAAATACAAAAACCTGATAATAAAATTTTACAAATTCATGTTAAAGATACTACTGATTTGGGATTATCTTTTTATCCTATGCAGTTTAAATCATGCCGCAATAATTGTATGTTCTGCTTTATTGACCAGAATCCTTCGGGTATGAGACAAAGTATTTATGAAAAAGATGAAGATTATCGTCTTTCTTTTCTGTATGGAAATTATGTAACACTTAGTAATGCCACTCAGGATGATCTGGAAAGGATTGTCAATCAGAAATTATCACCGTTGTATGTTTCAATACATGCAGTCCAGCCGCATATCCGCAAGAAATTATTGGGTATTAAAAAAAACGACCATATTATTGAAAAAATTACTTTTCTCACCCATAATAAAATTGAACTTCATGCTCAAATTGTGCTCTGTCCCGGGATCAATGATGGAGAAACACTTAATGAAACGGTTGAAGAGTTATCAGGTTTCTTTCCCTATTTGAAAACCCTGGCCATTGTACCGGTGGGATTAACCAAACACAGAGAAAATCTCCCGCGTATTAACCCAGTAACTAAAGATATTGCAGTTTTATTACTCAATCAAGTTTACAGAATACAAAAATATTTTAGAAAAACTCTGGGAACTTCCTTTGTTTTTTTAGCTGATGAGTTTTATCTTTTAGGTGAAAAAGATCTACCAGGTATGGAACATTATGGTGAATTTCATCAAATTGATAATGGAGTTGGCTTTACGCGTCATTTTATACATGATCTCAGAGAGGTGGCCAGAAAATTTTCTGAATCTGTAAAAGATCAGCGGAAGCTTATTTTTGTTACCGGGGAATTGGCCGGTCCGGTAATAAAGGAAGATATTCTTCCCTATTTGAATCAGATGAATGGTATTTTTGCTCACGTATGTGAAGTTCAAAATACATTCTACGGAAGATCAGTGACTGTGAGCGGTCTTTTAACTGGGGCGGATATTATTAACACATGTAAAGCTCATAATATTAGTGGAGAAATACTTCTCCCCGGAAATTGTCTGAATAATGATGGTCTTTTTCTGGATGGATTGAACATAGACGATGTCAGAAAAAATTTACAAGAAAGTGTACGAATAATTAATGATGTGGAAGAAATTATATAAATATGGATAAACCTGTCGTAACAATAGTCGGACGTCCCAATGTGGGGAAATCAACGCTTTTCAATAGAATAATCCAGCGGAGAGAAGCAATTGTTGATGACCAGCCCGGTGTGACCAGGGACAGAAAAGGTGTTGAGACTGAATGGGAAGGATATGAATTTATACTTTTTGACACAGGAGGATTCATACCAAAATCAGACAATATTATAGAGGCAGGCGTAACCAAGCAAGTGAAAACAGCCATTACAGAATCCGATCTTATATTATTTCTGGTGGATTGTAAAACCGGTAGCACTGATTTTGATGATGAAGTAGCAAAAATCTTAAGAAAAACAAATAAAAAGTATCTGCTGGCAGTTAATAAAGTTGATTCCATGGAAAAAGAAGTGTATGCTTCTGAATTTTATAATCTGGGATGCGGTGAACCTATCCCGGTTTCTGCTGCTGGCGGCAGAAATATAGGTGATCTCCTTTCGGAAATAGTTACTGTGCTGAAACATGAATACCCCCAGTTTTCTGCACAGGAACAGGAATTAAAGAATATTGAAACTGAGGATGAAATTATAAAGATGGCTATTGTAGGTCGTCCCAATACCGGAAAATCCACCTACATAAATAAAATTTTAAACCAGGAACGCCTCTTAGTTACTGAAATAGCAGGTACTACCAGGGATTCAGTGGATGTAGGTATAGAATTCAAGGGGAATAAGTTTTTGGTGATCGATACTGCAGGGTTGAAAAAACATCCGAAAATAAAAGATAATATTGAATATTACAGTTCCCTGAGGACGGACAAGGTGATCAAGAGGTGTGATGTTGCTTCGATTTTCATTGACGGTTTTCAGGGACTGACCAGTCAGGATATGCATGTAATAAGAAAAGTAACTGATGCTAAAAAAGGTGTTATACTGGTGATTAATAAGTGGGATCTGATAAAAGGGGATGACCTGAAACTGCAAACGTTAGAGGCTGATATTGGTTATAAATTGAGGGGATTCAGTTATATTCCCATAATCACAGTTTCTTCTTTACATGGTCTACGGGTTTTTAAACTGTTAATAAAAATAAAAGAGATATATGAAGAAAGAAAAAAAAGAGTGCCTTCATCTGCATTGAACAAGTTTCTTAATGCATTAAACCGGGAACACCAGCACCCCTCAGTGAAAAATAAATTAGTAAGGGTTAAATACGGATGTCAGACAAAAGCTGATCCTCCAGAATTTGTATTTTTTTCCAATCATCCTGAATTGGTTAAAGAGAGTTACAAACGTTTTTTGGAAAACAATATCAGAAAAAGTTTCGGATTTGAGGGGATTCCTTTTTCACTGTTTTTTAAAAAAAGCGGAAAACAAACAGTTTAATTTTTTTTGGGGAATCCGGTTATTTTTATATTATACTTAGTGATAAAATAATGAATACTGTAGGAAAAAAAATATTGAAAAAAATTATTATTGTATTGTTTTTGTCTGTGATGTTTTTCTTCTGCAAGGCTGAAGCACAAAAATTTACCCCGACGATACAACAGCAGGTACAGCAAAACAAACTTTCCCAAGTTGATGCTCTGTTTCTCCAGGCTGTTGCCATGTTTGCTCCGGAAGAATTACCTGCGGAATACAGAAAACTGGATTTCGAAGTACAAAAATGCGGTTTTGAGCTGCAGGCACAGATAAAAAAGAATTTCAAGAAATTCACGAGTACACAACAGCAATTTTTACAGAATTATCTTTCCCGTCCTGATCTGCCCTTTGCACTACTTTCATCAGATTCTCTTTTCAGGATACATTATACTATTTTTGGATCGGATGCTGTGCCCTCTGAAGATAGCGACCAGTCAGGTATTCCGGATTATGTTGAAGAAGTAGCCAGAGCAATGGAATATAATTATCAGGTTGAAGTCTTATCAATAGGATTGAATTCTCCTCCTCCTGATAACAAAGACGGTTCACAGTGGGATGTTTATATTAAAAATATACCAAATTATTTTGGATATACATCTTTTGACACTAAAGTATCATCCAATCCTGCGGTATGGACTTCCTATATAACCATTGATAATGATTATACCCACGTCACTACTGCTATGTTGGATGCAATGAGAATAACCACTGCCCATGAATTCTTCCACATGATTCAGCTGGGGTATAATTTTCGTTTTTCGGATGTATTTCTTCTTGAAATTGGAGCTGTATGGATGGAAGATGTGATATACGATGAAGTTAATCAATATATAGATTATCTGGATAATTTTTTTGATACCACTAATATGCCCTTTAATACCACGGATGGATCATATGAATACGGACTTTGCATCTGGTTTCATTTTTTAGAAAAAAGACTGCAGTCTATATACTTTGTGGATGATATCTGGGATTATATAGTTGATTTTCCGGCAATACAGGCTGTAGATCAGGTTTTGAATGACAGGGGGACAGATTTTCAGAATGAATTGACCCTCTTTTACGGTTGGAATTATTTTACCGGTTCACGAGCAGATACATCAAATTATTATCCGGAAGGCAATATCTATCCGGAATTCCAGGATTCAGACCTGGACGGCATCTATCCCATTACCAGAGATACTACAATATCAGATATAGTTGTACCTACGGGTGCAAAATACTATAAATTTGAGGTAACTGACGGCACCAGTCTTACACTAATGCCTGTCAATACAGATACTGTTATATACTACAATGCCAATAAAGAATTCAGTATAAATTTTACCCGTGATATGAATAGTATTTATCAGTATTATTTAACTAACGGGATATATTTTAATCTTTTGTCTGAAGCAGGGGGTATAATTAAAGGAACAGCTTTTATTCAGAATCCTGATAACAGCAGCAGGTTGATTTTTCTTGATGCAGTCTCACCTGATCTGTTTAAGGCCAGGGGGATACCGGAATGTTATCCTAATCCCTTTATTCTGGAAGAGCACAGTTTTGTCTCCATACCTTTTGAAATGGAACAATCAGATCAAGTGAGGATTAAGATCATTACTCCTTCCGGATATCTGGTGTGGGAGGATAGGTCTTCATTTACGGGACCGACTATTTTTAAATGGGATGGAAGAACTGTACAGGGGCAGGAAGTATCAGGAGGGATATACATATATATTATTTCTTCCGGTGACAAGGTACTGCGTCAGGGGAAAATTGCGGTGATTAATTAAAATTAAGTCCTCTTTTTATATATTAGATACAATTTTATTGACTTTTATAAATTTTTTTTATATTTTCTGTGTACGTACACGATATAATATTTTCTATTTACTCATAATAAATGGGATTATGACAAAATAATAAACATAATTTACTGAAATCTGTAATAATTCATTAATAAATTTATATTCAATTATGAAACAGACAACAGGGACAATTTTTGACATAAAAAAGTACTCGATTCATGATGGTCCGGGAATACGGACTACAGTATTTTTAAAAGGGTGTCCTCTGCGATGCTGGTGGTGTCAGAATCCAGAAAGTCAGAACATGAAACCCGATATAGTACCAGCTGGTATAAGTAAAAGGAAATTTCACATCCGATACCAAAAAGATACAGAATTGATCGGAATGGAGATGACAGCAGAAGAGTGTAATAAATATCCGAATACCGGTTATATCTGGCATTACTGATACTAAAACAAATTT
>CAZETW010000103.1:0-9598 GCA_964515295.1 uncultured bacterium
ATTTTAAGTACTTAAAGTGTCCGAATTATACATAGAGTACTTATAACTTTAGGCACTTTCAACTTAAGGCACTTTAGGCACTTCTTCTTTCCCTTCTCCTTTTCTCCCTTCTCCATATTCCGTCCAAAACACCCCTCTAAATCTCCTCCTTCGACGAGCTCAGGACAAGCTCTTATCAGGGGAGTCCCAGTTGTGATATTATTTTTGAAAATCACTCTACCCCCAAATAATATCTGCTGAATTCTGACCACTGACAACTGGCTTCTGAACGTAAATCCTCTCAAGTGTTAATATTCTCAGATTCTAAAGCTCTAAAGTTCTATAGTTCTGAACGTCCCTCGCGGTCTGCGGTTAATTCTGGTTTCTGAGCTCTGGTTTCTGAACGTCAATTTTTTTCAAGTTTTAAAAGTTCTGACGCTCTCATGTTCTGCAACTATTCCCTCTCCGTTCCCATCGTATATCTATTAATTAATTCAACAATAGTGCATATTTTATTTTGTGGGATTTGTTTGAGTTTTTGCATCTCATCAGAGCCGAAAAATTCTGTAATATAAGCATAGATCGGTATGGAATCAGACCAGCAGCGCAGTATTCTGTAACATGGTTTTTCTGATTCACTTTGTCTGCAATATGAAAATTGTATCTGATGACCCAACAAAGGACAGCGTTTTTCCAAAGAATCGTACTGTTTCACTTGAACACTCCTTTTTTTTAGCGGGATTGTCCAAAAGTCTTAAAATATTAGAACCACAGGAAACACAGAGAAAATATTGATTTTATACAATAAATATAAATAAAATTTTATTATCTATAACCTCATTTTTTACTCTGCGGACTCTGTGGTTATTGTTCTATTCGGAAAATCCCGCTGTTAATAGAGTAATGCTGTTTTCATTCTTCCAGGATTACTCGGGTTTGGGGTGGTTTTCCAATACTTTGGTTGATTTTTCAATCTCTTCATCCGGTAAAGCATAATCTTCTAATTTACCGGCAAAATAGGCTTCATAGCCGGTTAAATCCAGAAGACCATGACCGCTCCAGTTAAATAGTATCACTTTCTCTTCCCCGGATTCCTTGGCCTTCAGGGCTTCATCAATAACCGCAGCAATAGCATGACTGGTTTCCGGAGCAGGAATAAATCCTTCTGTTCTGGCCCATTCTACTGCCGCCTGATAACATTTCAGCTGATCAAAAGCACGGGGAGTCATAATCTTTTCCCTGATTGCCTGGCTGACTATAGGCGCCATTCCATGATATCGGAGACCACCGGCATGGATGGGAGGAGGAATAAAAGCATGTCCCAGTGAATGCATGGGCATCAAAGGTGTCATCTGAGCAGTATCTCCGAAATCATAGGCAAAAGGTGCTTTGGTCATCGTAGGACATGCAGTTGGTTCAACTGGTATTATATCAATATCAGCACCATTTATTTTATCCGCAGCAAAGGGCAGAGCTAATCCGGAAAAATTACTTCCTCCGCCTGCACATCCAATAATGGTATGTACTTTATCTATACCTGTTTTTTTAAGTTGTTTTTTTGCTTCCAGTCCAATAATTGTCTGATGGAGCATAACATGATTTAGAACACTGCCGAGTGAATAGCGGGTTTTTCCGGAGGTATCACTTACTGCCAGTTCAATTGCTTCACTGATAGCAATCCCCAGACTGCCGGAGGTGTCCGGGTCTTTCTCCAGTATAGCCCTGCCAGCTTTTGTTTCATTACTGGGACTGGGCACGCATTCAGCGCCCCAGGTATTCATCATTAACCGCCGATAAGGTTTCTGGTCAAATGATATCCGTACCATGAATACTTTACACTCTAATCCAAAAAGAGAACAGGCAAAACTCAAGGCGCTTCCCCACTGTCCTGCTCCTGTTTCTGTAGTAAGCCTTTCTATTCCAAATTCCTTATTATAATAAGCCTGAGCTACAGCTGTATTGGGTTTATGGCTTCCGGGAGGGCTGTATCCTTCATGTTTATAGTAAATTTTAGCAGGTGTCTGAAGTTTTTTTTTCAGATTGTGGGCCCTGAATAAAGGGGTTGGTCTCCATAAACGATATGCCTGCATGATCTCTTCCGGAATATCAATCCAGCGTTCTGTGCTTACTTCCTGTTCTATGAGGTTCATAGGAAATACTGGAGCAAGCTGGTCAGGTGTAATTGGTTTGCCGTCCGGACCAAGCGGCGGTTTTGGCGGGGAGCTCATATCCGGTATTATATTATACCATTGAGCAGGCATCTCCTTTTCTGATAAGAGTATTTTGGTTGTTTTCATTTTACTTCTCCTTTCTTTAGGTGGTTAATATTGATTGGGTTATAAATTATTTTCAAATAAAAAAACCCGCTGCAAATAAAATTTACAGCGGGTTTTTAGTTTATTATATGTTATTTAATAATAATTTATTTTATATACACCTCTTTCCCACTGTAATAAAAATACACCACCACCAGCACCAGTTGGTGTTATAATTTTTATCAGCAGTTTTTGGGGACATAAGATGTATCATGGACTTCCTTTAAATAATTACGTAAATATAGAAAAATTTACTATGTTTGTCAAGTAAAAAATATATACTTTCAATTATTGATATTCACTGGAAAAAATTTTTTTAGTTTTTTAATGTTATATCTTGATTTTAACCGTAAAATAATTATCTTTATTTACAAAGAATGCTTTAAAAATATTTAAATCTCATAATATGATAATCATTAAACTATCAATAAATATAAAGGAGTAAAAGATTATGGCACTTGGTTTATTTAATGTTCCTTTTCCTACAAATGAACCGGTTTTATCCTATGGTCCAGGCAGCAAGGAAAAGGAAGAAGTGAAAGAAAAACTTGCTGAATTTAAAAAGAAAGAAATTGAAATACCGATTATTATTGCAGGACAGGAAGTTAAAACCGGTGATATGGGAGAATGTGTATGTCCTCATGATCATGGTCATGTACTGGCCCGTTATCATAAGGCAGGCAAAAAAGAAGTTGATATGGCTATTGAATCAGCTTTGGAGGCAAGAAAGAAATGGGCCTCCATGCCCTGGGAAGCACGGGCCAGTGTTTTCCTTAAAGCAGCAGATCTTCTTGCCACCAGCTGGCGGGCTACCTTAAATGTAGTGAATATGCTTAATGCCAGTAAAACGGTATTTCAGGCTGAGATAGATTCTGCCTGTGAACTTATTGATTTCTGGAGATTCAATTCCTATTACATGCAGCAGATTTACCAACGTCAGCCCTCTTCCTCCCGGGGATGCTGGAATTATCTGGAAGAACGTCCGCTGGAAGGATTTATTTTTGCAGTCACTCCCTTTAATTTTGCCTCTATTGCCGGTAATCTGCCAACTGCACCAGTACTTATGGGTAATGTGGCTCTGTGGAAACCGGCTTCCTCAACTGTCTATATAGCCTATCATTTGATGCAGCTTTTCAAAGATGCAGGACTTCCGGACGGAGTGATCAATATGGTTTCCGGCCCCGGCAGTTCTATAGGTAATCCTGTTCTGGACAGTCCTCATCTTGCCGGGATTCATTTTACCGGATCCACTTCAACCTTGCAGACTATGTGGAAGACTGTGGGTTCAAACATCAAGAAATACCACACGTATCCCCGGATAGTAGGTGAGACAGGAGGAAAAGATTTTATTGTTGCGCATAATTCTTCCGATGTCCAGGAACTGACAGTAGCAATTGTCAGAGGTGCTTTTGAATATCAGGGACAGAAATGTTCTGCAGCGTCCAGAGCCTATATCCCCAAATCGATCTGGCCGGAACTGAAAGATAATCTGGTAAAGATGACCAAGGAAATTACCATGGGTGATCCGGAGGATTTTACCAATTTCATGTGTGCAGTGATTGACCGGGCAGCTTATGATTCTATCACCGAATATATTGATTTTGCTAAAGATTCCTCTGATGCTGAGTTTATCGTGGGCGGAAGTTATGATGATTCCAAGGGGTATTATATCGATCCGACTATTATTGTCACAACGGATCCAAAATTCAAGACCATGCAGGAAGAGATATTCGGACCGGTGATCACTATTTATGTGTATCCTGATGATAAATATGAAGAAACCCTTCATTTATGTGATGAAACTTCTCCTTATGCACTTACCGGAGCAATATTCTCAAAAGACAGAGAAGCAGCAGTACTGGCTACCAGAATACTGGAGAATGCAGCCGGTAACTTTTACATTAATGATAAGCCTACCGGTGCTGTGGTTGGACAGCAGCCCTTTGGCGGAGCTCGTGCTTCCGGAACCAATGACAAGGCGGGAAGTATGATTAATCTGCTGAGATGGGTATCTCCCCGTACAATTAAGGAGAATTTTATTCCGCCTCATGATTTCAGATATCCTCATATGGATGAGAAGTAAGGGTTATAAGATAAGATATAATAATGTTAATTTTGAAGAGTTTGAAAACACCCCTGTTTTATGATTGCAGGGGTGTTTATATTTGTGATTATTTGAAGATTAATTAATCTGCGTTTTTTTCGCACTGTGAAGTGTACTTCATCTCACAGATAAAAGCCGAAGTGAAGAACACCTTCGGCAGCGGAACCCAGTGGGATTGATATCCTTCCCCAACGAGACCCACGATGAATATCGAGGGCCATCAGAATACCCATAAAGGTGAGTTTATGACGAAACGAAATATTCATGGAATAACGGTTGAGTGCGTACAGGGTGATATTGTATATCAGCCTGATTTGCAGGCCATCGTGAATGCAGCGAATGCACAGCTGCGTATTGGTGGTGGGGTGGCAGGCGCTATCCACAGGGCCGCAGGCCCAGGGCTGGAAAAAGAATGTCGTTCACTGGCCCCTATTCGCCCGGGACAAGCGGTAATCACCGGTGCGCACAATCTACCCAATTGCCATGTGATTCACTGTCTCGGACCGATTTACGGAGTAGACGAGCCTTCTGAGGAATTGCTGGCTTCGTGTTATCGAAATGCACTCCAATTAGCAGAACAAAATAAAATTGTTTCTATCGCTTTCCCAGCAATATCCACAGGCGCCTTTGGCTATCCGATGGAGCCGGCTGCGCGGGTAGCTTTCAAAACCGTGCTGGAGACAATGCCGAAGTTATTATCGGTCAAGCATATTCGGTTCGTGCTGTTCAGTAAGGTGGATCAAAGACTTCATGTGCGGGTACTTGAAGAGTTGTGTACGACCTTCTGAGCATAAACGAAGATATACGCTTTTCCGTTTATGGCATATCTTAAGTTCTAAGGTGTATCAAAGATCTGTATTTGAAATTTTTATCACAGGTGAGCATGGGCAATCCCGAATGGAATTGGAGTGTATTGACAATTTATAAAAATGTCACCCTTCGACAATGCTCAGGGTTACATTTTCATCTGTTATTATGTCCACATTTTCAAGTGCTTCTATATTCTGATCCGGTGAAAGAGGCTGAGATGTATCTATATCTTCCTGACTGCAGTTCCAGGATAACGCAACTGCCATGATGATCAGAACGGAAGCAATGAGTCCTGTGCCTAATTTTTGTTTTTTAGTCATGATTTTCTCCTTTATTTGATATTTGATACGTTTGAGGAGTTCATTTCTGTGTTTCATGATTGCAGTGGCAGGATACAGGTCTGCATTTTTAGACAGACCTTCGGCGATTTCAATCAGTATTTTGGAGTAGGCAATACGGGAATCATATTCTCTTCCTGCACTCAGATCATCACAGGCCATTTCCCTATATTCATCTATTCTCTTATTCGAAAGCCAGACCAGAGGATGAAAGAAATACAAAGCCTGAACCAGAGTCTGAATGATTTGTATAACATGGTCTTTTCTTTTAATGTGTGCTGTTTCATGTCTGATAATGTATTTCATACTGCCTTTGTCTGTGTTATACAGGGTGGAGGGAAGGTAAATTCTTTTTTTCCACAATCCTAAGCTGAAGGGTATGGGGTGCCTGCTGATAAAAATGGGAATGTTTTCCTCAGTATCACCTACATATTCAGCATTTTTTAAAGACAGATGGAGTCTGCAGGTGGCAATCAAGGAAAATATAAGATATCCTGCTGCTCCGAAAAGCCAGATTAAAAACAGAACAGAGACAGTCTCTAAAGCAGGGCCACCCTGCTGACCGACAGTTTGAGGAGATGCTGAAAGCGGGGCAATCCTGGTAAAGGTGGCGACCTGTGAAGAAACAGAAGAAGGACTGAATACAGTAATCGGAAATACAGGTAAAAAAAGCAGTTTAAACAGTCCGACCATCATAATCAAGTATTTGATCCTGGCTGTACTTTTTCTGATAATATGGAGAGCTAACAACAGCAGTCCCAGAAACAGGGTGTTCTGGACCACAGCCGTTATAAAAACAGCTGACCATTGGGAAGCCATGGAGTTTAGTATATCAATCATTTTTGTTCTCCTTTAATTCTTTTTCTTTTCGGGAAAGGAGTTCTTTCATAGCTTTAATATCTTTCAGGTCCAGATCCTGTTTGCGTATCAGATAGGATGCCAGAGCAGGGGCAGAGTTATCGAAAGCTTTGGAGATGAGTTTTGATATTTCTGATTTAATGGAATCATCTTTAGTTTTCAAGGGTGAGTAGAAGTTTACCAGACCGATTTTTTTCTTGTTCAGGTATCCTTTATTTACCAGATTGTTCATAATTGTTTGGACAGTAGTATAGGCTTTTTCTTTATCCGGATAGAGATATTCCCATACATCTCTTACTGATGGGGTATCTCCCAGTTCCCACACTGCATTCAGTATTTTCCATTCAACTGAGCTGATTTTAAGTTCAGAATTTTTCATGTATTGTCCTAAGAAAATAATTTATTTACTATAACTATAGTAAATATACTAAAAAAATAGTTGTCTGTCAAGTATTTTTTTAAAAAAGCTATTGATGGGGCTGATTAAAAACAAATTTTAACGCAGAGCAGGCAAAGATATCGCAGGGTACGCATAGGAATAAACAAATAAACCTTTAAAAAAAATTGAAACCACTGTTCATCTCTCTCGTAAAATTATTTTGTGCGGTTATTATGCGGGGGCTGAGCCCCCCGCTTTTTTACGTCCAGGTCTGCCCTGAGTAATACCGAAGGGGGCACAGCCTCAGGATGATCATATGATGTCTTTTGTTTTATGGGCTATGAAGCCCGCGGATTATGCGCCTTGGCTTAGGAAATCCAGGGCAATCGGAAAGTATATATAACGACCATGCTCACCTGCAACAAGAGCATAGGTTTAGTTATGAAAAACAATAGTTTGTTCTAATCCCGCATAAAACCACTCTGCTGATGCTGTCATGTGCAGTAGAGGGTAGCTCATATTAATTTTGCTTTCGTTTTGACACAATGATTTTAAGATGTGTCAAAATTAAGATTGAAATGGCGATCAAAGCAGTTACCAACAAAGGTGTTGATATATCTTTATAAAATGATAGTTGATTTGCTTGATCAAGTGCCTGAATTACACCCTTTATACCAAAAAAATTATGAAATACGATTGTAGCATACAGATTACGTGAGATAAAAAAGAATAATCCCGTAAACAATCCAATAATAGATAAAAATAAAACCATATGTATGTTATTAAAGGGTGGGCTATGAGCGTAATGATAAAATCCAAAGAAAAGACTACTTGCAACTATTGCTACAATAATTGAAATTATATTCCCCTGCTTTTTTAAGGCCGATTCAAATGATGATCCAATTACAACCCAGCAAATCATAACTTCAGCGATAGTGACACTCAAAACCTGAAAAAACGCGTTACATATAACCATCGGATGAGTGGTTGGAGGATTCTGTAAGAAATATATAATAATACCTAGAAAAAATCCTATAGGGATGGTTAATAAATTGTGCTTGAATGATCGGAAACCAGATTGTTTTAACAACACCCTATCCCTTGAGGCTAATTGTCGTATGAGAATTCCTGATAATACAATCCCGATTAAAAAATTAGCAATAATGTTATGCACCTTTTATTAATGAATAATAACACTAACAACATTTGATTTTGCGGAGCCTATCCAATATCTTCCATCCGATAAAATTCTTTGGTTTTTTTGAATCTTCTTTGGACCCATATAAGAGAATTCACAATAATATGAGCCTTCTGGGAAATATGGATAGCCTTTGAGAGTAACACTTCTTTTTATTGAATCATCACTGTTAATTTTTATAAACCAATTTGGATCCCAGTAATCATGTGGTTCAGGTATTTTTACTTTCTTTAGTTTCGATTCATAAAGATTACCATCATCTAAATTCATAAATACAGGTCCATTATGAAAGTAATGAAAAAGATCAATATCCATTTTATCAGGATCAATAGTATAGATGTTATCTTTATCATTATTTGTAATCGTAAACTTATATTCTATTGTTGATGTATCTGAATTCTCCTTAATAAGAATATCATCTATTTCAATGTTAATACCTGCGTGATAGATGTTTGCCTCAATTAAGGCTTGTTTAACTAAAGAGTCATGACGTGTATCTACAAGATCACTGTAAAACCAAACCCATGAAATACAGATAATATCTTCCGGATAATTACTATTATAAAAATCACTTATATATGGTACAGGCCAATCCATTGATGATAAGGAGCCTTTAAAAGTACCTACATAACGCTTTTCACCATCTGCAACAACAATAAAAGGTTTATCCCACCATGATTTAGGGAATAAATCATTTTCAAGATCAGGAAAAAATAGACTCCTATCCTCTTTTAAATATAAAATATGACTTGAAAAATCGTAGAATTGAATGTCTTTATCAGTTAACCATGGAGAAGATTGAATATCAATACTTGCTAATTCTTGACTGTCTTGCCTGGTTAATTCTTGTGTGAGGATATCATTTATCCTTAAATTAGAATTTTGAAGTAAAAAAATTGCAAAATCATCATTAGTATTTGGAAAAATAGGATTTTCATCCTTTGTACATTGAATTAAAAAGATAGATATAAATATTAAAATTATATTTTTACTCATAATAAATTAATAAATGGTGCATAACGGTTGTGTATATTCATTGTTTTTATACCACTATTTTCGAAGTATAAGAACAATTGATTATATTTCAAATATACCAATAAATTTGATTTATTCAAAGAATTCATCTATTGGATTCCGAATTTTATCAATTGCCTTTTTTGATACATGAGTATAAATTTCTGTTGTTTTTGAGCTATTGTGTCCCAATAATTCCTGTATATATCGCAGATCGGTACCTTGTTCGAGTAAATGTGTGGCAAAGCTATGCCGAAGCATATGTGGTGTAACTGTTTTACGAATCCCTGCCTTTAATGATGCCTTTTTCAAAATATTAGCGACACTGGTTGCTGAATACTTTCCGCCTTTTTGGCCTTCAAAAAGAAAATCATGTGGTTTGTACTCTCGGTAATAATTTCGTAATAATATCAATGTATTTTTTGACAATAAAGTGATTCGGTCCTTTTCCCCTTTACCACCTCGGATATTTATTATCATTCTTTCTGAATCAATATCAGATATTTTCAGATCAATTAATTCACTTCTTCTTAAACCAGCAGAATAGATAAGCATTAAAATACATTTATGTTTAATATTATTGCATGAGTCAAATATTCTTCT
>CAZETW010000104.1:0-9456 GCA_964515295.1 uncultured bacterium
AAATATTACATGTTAAAAATTAATGATCAGCCTAGATTTTCCGCTCTGTGAGGTGTTCTTCACCTCACAGATAAATAACTCGTATGTCATTGGAACTATGTTAAAATAATCAGTTCCCCGCTCCGCAGGGGCTCCGGCCCCTGCGGCAAAAAATATGAGGAGCAATGAGTACAAGAGAGCATAAACGACTACAACAGAAAGGCTGCACTTACTATTTCACCACCACCGTCTGTGAATGGAAACATATTTTCATTAAACAATCTGTAATATCCCTGATAATTGACAGCTTTATATTTTTTCAAAATAACCGAAATGTACTAACTGAAAATTACCTACTGGAAGCATCTGGTGAGTTTAGGGATACATTCAACAACAATTCATGCATACACATAAATTTACTTAGATTATAAGGAGGATTTCATCATGAAAAAATCGAAAATTCTTCTCATTGAAAAAATTTGCATTTTCACTATTTTTTTGTTATTAGCCATACTGCCTTCTTCATATGCTCAGGAATACAGTTTTATTACTTTCTCTATGGGCAAAACACCTGTCATATTCAACATGGATTACCAGGAAGAAGGTATTCACTATTTCGGGGAAGATTATCATTCCAGGATCGACTTTAAATTAGGAATAAGTGGCACTTATGAAAAAAAAGAAAGAACAGGTCTTACAGGGCGATTTGGGATAAATTTTGCGAACAAAACATCCTTTAAACTGAATTTTGATTATAAAGATCCAGAAGTTAACGATGACTGGCAAAAATTTACCTTTACAAATTTATACTTAGATTTTGGAGGGCACTATTATTACCAAATCCAACCTTTAATAATTCAACCTTATATGTCTTTCATACCTTTGGGCCTTCTAACTTTAAGTGCAGGCGGTGGTAGCGGATATTCTTTTTATATTGGTGCTGAAGGTGGAATAGAAATATTTATAAAATTATTTCATAAAATTCATTTACTACTCAGCGGAGGATACACACTAGTTACTGCGAAGAATCCTTCATTTAATATGACAAGCGGATATTATTCCGGCAGCACCTATTATTATTGGGAACAGGATGTAGAATATGAAGGAACAATTAATAAACAGGTATTCGGACATTGGGCTGCCGGTATCGCCTGGGAGTTATAATCCATTTAAATAATGACCATACAATTATTGGAGTAGACTGTTCTCTCCATTGATTATTATTTATAAAAAAAGATTGTAATGAATTCAGACATATATGAAAAACTGGCAAAACACCTGGACGACTTGCCTTCCGGGTATCCCCGTACAGAAAGCGGTGCAGAAATGCGCATCCTGCGCCGGCTCTTTACACCGGAAGAGGCAGCGTTAGCTGTTCATATTTCTCTTATTGAAGAAACTGCGGAGGTGATCGCCCGACGGGCAAAAATCTCTGTAAAGCAAGCTGCCCGGATACTGGAAGAAATGGAAAAAAAGGGGCTGCTCTATGTACATCACAGAAAAGGCAAACCACCCAGGTATCAGGCTGCCGGATACGTTATCGGCTTCTTTGAATTTCAGGTAAACAAACTGAATCCTGAGCTGATTAAAGATGTGGAAGAATATACTCCCCATTGGTTTGATAAGGGCGCCTGGAATAAAGTGCCTCAATTGCGTACCATTCCTGTAAATGAGAGTATCCAGGTTCAGAACACAGTGTTTCCTTACGAACATGCCGAAAAAATCATCCAGGAGGAAAAAATTTTTGCAGTTGCACCCTGTATATGCAGGCAGGAACAGAAGATATTGGGGCGTGGATGTGACAACCCCCTGGAAACCTGCCTGGTTTTCGGTAGTGCTGCTGAATATTACATTCACAATGATCTGGGACGGAAGATCGACAGGGAAGAAGTACGAGAGATCCTGAAAACTGCAAACAAAGCAGGTCTGGTGCTTCAGCCTTCTAATGCAAAGAAGCCTTCCAACATCTGCACCTGCTGCGGCTGCTGCTGCGGAGTGCTCCGGAATATTAAACGTCATCCCCGGCCTGCCACGCTGGTGTGGAGTCCGTGTATTGCCGAGCTTGACACAGATATGTGCAGCGGCTGCGGTGTGTGCGAATCCCGCTGCCAGATGGACGCTGTTTACCTGAAAAATGGACATGCAATTCTGGAGAAAGACCGCTGCATCGGATGCGGATTATGTGTTTCCACCTGTCCCACCCACGCCCTCAGTCTGGTACGCAAGCCGAAATCTGATCAGCCTCGTATACCAAAAAATATAGTGAGCACCAATATCAAACTGGGCAGGGCAAGAAGTAAACTAGGAGTCAGTAAAATGATTCAAATGATTGTAAAATCCGGAATTGACAGGATAATGACAACCATACAAAAAATATAGGAGAAATAATGAAACAAACAATTATTCTGGTAGTTGCAATTCTGATATTAATCGTGCTAATAAGTTGTGCCCCCGATCCAAATCAGCTGGCAAATACTCCAGATACGACAGGTAACATAGCAGGCTTCTGGTCTGGTTTATGGCATGGCATCATAGCACCGGTCACTTTCATCATTTCACTGTTTTCCGACAAGGTGCATATCTATGAAGTGCACAACAACGGAGGGTGGTACAACTTTGGATTCCTGTTCGGAATGATAATTATTTTTGGCGGCGGAGGTGGAAAAGCCGGAAGGGGTTCGCGGTGTAAAGGGCAGTGAGAAGTAATATATGGAACTGTCAAAAAAGCAGAAAGTAATCATAGAGTTTCAGAGTAAAAAATGAGCATACAGAGAATAATATTTATTTTATTTTTCTTATGATATCTATATATTTCTCTGCTTTCTCTGTGGTTCCATTATTTTTGAATTTGTTAAACAGTTTCGTTAAAAAAAATTTACATTTATAAAAAAATACTTTACATTTACAGTTAACATAAAAAATTAAAAGGAGGAACAATATGCAAGCACAAATAATCCAACCTGTTTCACTGGTATTAACTATCCTGTTCATCTCTACTGCAGTACTCTCTGCACAGGATATGAAAACCATACAGCTGCCCGAACCACAGACTGAAGGCGGCCGGCCGCTCATGGAGGTGTTACAGGACAGACACTCTTCCCGCCAGTATAGCTCCAAAGAACTGTCCCTGCAGACCATGTCCAATCTGCTCTGGGCTGCCTGGGGTATCAATCGTCCGGAATCCGGCAAGCGCACTGCTCCCTCAGCCATGAACAATCAGGAAATCGAAGTATACGTCTCCACTGCAGACGGTCTATATCTGTACAATGCCCAAGCTCATACTCTGGAGCTGGTTATGGATCAGGATATCCGCGCCTTTACCGGCGGACAGGCATTTGTAAAAGATACACCGGTAAACCTGATCTATGTAGCTGATTATTCCAAAATGGGAGATACTACAGAAAAGCAGAAAATATTTTATTCCGCAGCAGATACCGGATTTATCAGCCAGAATGTGTATCTCTTCTGTGCTTCCGAAGGGCTGGCCACCGTTGTACGCGGATGGGTGGATAAACCGGCTCTGGAGAAAAAAATGGGATTGCCTTCCAATAAGAAAGTAGTTCTGGCTCAGACTGTGGGATATCCGGAAGGATAAAGATAAGGAGAAGGGAAGAAAGGAAAAGGGAGAAGGGAAAAAAGTAAAAATGGAAAAGACAATATCAGCAACTAACTAAACGAACAATAACTAACTTTTTTTTATAAATTTTATAACTTTAGTTCGTCTTGTTAGTTTTGTTCGTTGCCAAAAAAAATAAAATGCAGGCACAATTCTGCTTAAAATATGTTTTATCCTTTATCCTTTATCTTTTATCTTTGTGTCATAGGGTCTTAGGGTTTTAGAGTCATAGGGTCTTAAATTAAGCTGGTTACTTTAAATTGACCGCCGACCACAGACCGCCGACCGCATCTCTTAGCTGTCTGCTGTCTTTTTTAAAAACTAACTCCTCCATTTAATACTCTCTTACATTTTAAAGCTCTATAGTTCTCAAGCTCTAAAGTTCTGTTTATCCTCTCCGTTACTCCGATACTCCGTTACTATAATATCAATGACAGATGACCAACAGACACAAACAACCACTCTCTAATGCCCACACATTTCCATCACTACCCGGTCCGCCGTCCGCGGTCTGCGGTTGATACTGACCTCTGGCCTCTGTCTACTGGCTTCTGCACTTTAACTTTCTGAAGTTCTCAGGTTCTAAGGTTCTAAAAATTCACTAAATCACACATATAGTGATGGATTTTTGCCTGATTAACTATTATATTTAAAAAAACCAAAAAAATAAAAATTATTATAGGGGGTAGTATTCGTGAAAGTTGACATAAAAGAAGTAAAAAGCCGGAAAGATTTAAAAGCCTTTATTCACTTTCCCAACCGGCTCTACAGTAATAATCCTTACTGGGTGCCTCCTCTTTTCATGGATGAATACAGCACACTCAGAAAGGATAAAAATCCTGCCTTTGATTATTGTGAAGCAACATACTGGCTGGCGTATAAGCAGGGAAAGGTGGTAGGCCGTATTGCAGGTATCATCAACCATCAGCATATTGAAAAATGGCAGCAGAACTATCTGCGGTTCGGCTGGATCGATTTTATTGATGATAGAGGAGTATCAGAAGCTTTGCTGAAAACAATTGAATCCTGGGCTCTGGGAAAAGGAATGACTGCTGTGCACGGTCCGCTGGGGTTCACTGATTTTGATCATGAAGGTATGCTGGTTGAGGGATTTGATGAATTGGGTACTTTAGCTACTATTTATAACTATCCTTATTATCCAAATCATATGGAAACACTGGGATACAAAAAGGACACTGACTGGATAGAATTTGAGCTGTCCGTACCCTCCCTTCCCAATGAAAAAATCGCCCGTATTGCTGATGTTGTTTTACGTCGGTATAATCTAAAAATACTTAAAGCAAAAAATAAAAAGGAATTGCTCCCTTATGTCGGAGAATTATTTCAACTCATCAATGAAACCTATCAGCATCTATACGGGGTTGTCCCTTTAACCGAAAAACAAATCAAGGTCTATACCAAACAGTATTTTGGATTCATAAAACCGGAATTCGTACCAATCGTCCTTGATCAGAACAACCACATTGTTGCCTTCGGCATCACCATGCCCTCCTTATCCCGGGCTCTGCAGAAATCAGGAGGAAAGCTCTTCCCCTTTGGATTCATTCATCTTTTACAGGCATTAAGAAAAAATGATCGCGCCGATCTGTATTTAGTGGCTGTAAAGCCGGGATCTCAGGGTAAGGGAATTAATGCCATATTAATTCATATGATGAATAAAGTGTATAACAAACTTGGTATAATAAAAGTTGAATCCAATCCCGAGCTGGAAACCAACCTGCTGGTTCAGAAGCAGTGGAAACATTTCGATAAAAGACAGCATAAAAGGAGAAGGTGTTTTATAAAACATCTTTAAACAGCTGAAAATAACAAAGAATTTGAAAGTTATATACAATACAGAGTTTATAGGAATATAAAAGTATATTTAACCACCAATAAATAATGGAAGGCTCTTTACCAATGAAAACCAAAAAAAGATATTTCGTTACTGGTGGTACCGGCTACATATTCTGCTGAAGCTATGCGTGTTACCAGTGGAACCACTTATTACGGAAATAATAGCAAAGCTAAACAAAAACTGGGATATACTCCCCGCCCTCTTGAACAGGGACTGCGGAATACATTTGTTAACAAATAAATTATTTAATTTTTTACTTGACTTTTCAAAAAAAAATCAAGAACATGTATTTTTATAAATAAACGATCCAAATACATTAACAAATAGAAGAGAAACAATGTCAAAAAATAAAAACAATGCCGGAGTTAAATCTTCTCATATTCGCTTCTGTACTCCCAAATGTGAACACGCTCATTTTCCTGAAGATATTGATATTGACGGAGCAAAAAGCTGCCGTACTTTCTCTGCCCTCTGGTGTGATATCCTGGAAGAATACGTTACCAGAAATGCTCCCTGCCCTGTGCAGTTCGGTAAAAGAAGACCAAAAAGTAACTGGTAGCTGATGTAAAGATAAAGGAAAAAGGATTAAGGATAAAACATAAAATAAATATATAATATTGAAACCATTAACATCATTCATTTAACAATTGAATAAAAAAGAGGAATTGTATATGAAAAATGATATTCTAAAAAAGATTGAAGATGAAAATATTGAATTTATTTATTTAATTTTTACCGATATTACCGGAGAGGCAAAAAAAGTAACCATTCCTGCACGAGAAGTTGAAAGTGCTCTGGAAAGCGGCATCTGGTTTGACGGCTCTTCAATAGAAGGTTTTGCCCGGATCTTTGAATCTGATATGCATCTGAAACCTGATGTTGAAACGTTTGCTGTTTTACCCTGGAGTAAAGAGGACTGTAAAATTGCCCAGATCATTTGTGATGTCTACCTTCCTGACGGCACTCCCTTCTCAGGAGATCCGCGCGGAGTGCTCAAAAAAATTCTGGGAAAAGCAAAAAAAATGGGATATCAGTATAATGTCGGACCAGAGATAGAATTTTTTCTTCTGGAAAGGGATAAACTTCCTGACCTGAAAGTCCATGACAGCAAAGGATACTTTGATCTGGGTGTACAAAGCCGGGCGGTTGAAATATGCCAGGAAACAATGCGGCTGATGCAGAATTTCGGGTACAGCTGTGAAAGCTATCACCATGAAGTGAGTCAGGGACAGCACGAAACAGATCTTTCCTATGATAATGCTCTGAAAATTGCAGATGGAATAATATGTCTCAAACATACGCTGCGGACAATATCAATGCAAAATGATATGAAAGTAACTTTTATGCCCAAACCAATCTATGGAATAAACGGCAGCGGCATGCACACCCATCAAAGTCTGGCTGATAATAACGGCAATAATATATTTTATGAAAGTAAGGATAAGTACAACCTTTCTAAAACAGCATATAATTTTCTAGCCGGACAGATCAAACATGCAAAAGCTCTGACCGCCATTTTAGCCCCTACAGTAAATTCTTACAAAAGACTTATTCCGGGATTTGAAGCACCGGTGTATATCTGCTGGGGACAAATCAACCGATCTGCTCTTATTCGCATACCAATGCTGAGTAAAAATAAGATTCCTCATGGCAAGAGATTGGAAATTCGCTGCCCTGATCCCTCCTGTAATCCTTATCTGGCCTTTGCCGCTATGGTAGCCGCAGGAATAGACGGTATCGAAAACGAATTGACTCCGCCCAAGCCCATTGAAGAGAATGTATATGGTTTCAGTGATGAAAGACTTAAAGAACTGAATATTGATACTCTTCCTGGATCAATTCATGAAGCAGTTGAAGAACTGGAAAAAGATAAAGTATTAACTGATCTTCTGGGAGAAAAGCTGCTCAACCATTTTGTGAATGCCAAAAAACAGGAATGGCAGGAATTTCTTTTTCAGGTTACTCCCTGGGAAGTTGAACGTTATCTTTAAGATTACTTAGATCAGGATCTTTTCAATCCTTCTCTGATTCCCAGGAGTGGAGTATTTAAAATACTACCGGCTTTTGAAACATCAAAACTGGTGTCCCGGGGACGCGGTGCTTTGGTCTTAAAAGTCGACATGGATACAGGTTTTAAAAGATCCTGAGAATACCCCTTGATATCTGTTAGATATTTTCCAAAAGTATATCTGTCAGTTCTTTCTTTTCCTCCCAAATGAATCATTCCACAAAAATCACTGCGAGAAAGCTCTAGAAGTGCTTCTGCCAGATTTTGAACAAGGATCGGAGAACGGTACTGATCTGTAAAAAGGGGCATAGTCTGACCAGCAGATATTTTGTTTAAAATTTTCTCTGAAAAAGAATTTGATCCTGTTAAAGGCGGACCGTAAATCAATGCGGAACGCGCAATAACATAATTTATACAGATGGTTTCTATAAATTTCTCTGCTGTAAGCTTGGTCTTTCCGTATATATTTATCGGGTGTGCTGTATCAGTTTCTTTATAATTTCCCCGGAAGCCGTCAAAAACCATATCTGATGAAATAAATATTAACCGGCTTCCTGTCCGCTTGCTTACTTCAGCAAATATTTCTGTTGAAGTAGTATTTATATGAAACGCCAGTTCAGAATCTTTTTCACACTTTTCCAGATCACTCCAGGCTGCAGTATGAATAATCACTTCAGGCTGTAATTTCTCTACCAGCTTTTGTATAGCTTTTTCTGAAGAAATATCAAGTTTTACTGACTGTATCCCTTCCATAGTAATCCGATGTGTTTTCCAGGTTGTCCAGACATCCCATACCCCTGAAGCCTGATTAACAAGATGACCGCCTAAAAATCCGCTGCCGCCGGTTATTAATAGTCTATTTTTTATCATATTTTTTTATCAGAAATAAAAACCAGATAATCACCTTTATTATGATGACGTTCAAAATTAATAGAATTAAAATCTTTTACCGGAATGCATACAGCAATTCTTTGTTTAACTTCCGGTTTCAGCATTTCCAGTTTTTTGGCAAGTCCCAATCCACTCTCAACATGAAAACTGCCCTGAAAAGCGATCACTTTATATCCCGGATGTTCTTTTAAAAAATCATTTATGGATTCTGCCATTGTATCATCTTTTAAGCATTGAGCTTTATACAAATTTTCAGGATTGAATTTTGCCATTGGTGCGGGCTTATCTTTGCCGCCCATTTGATTCATGAATTTTTCTTTATAGGCATCATCAAGACATTTCAGTTCGTCGGCTATCCATTTTTCTCCAGAATCCGGAATAGTAGTAAGCGTGCTCTCTCCCATCATAGCAACTTTATTTGCAAATCGCCTGGGAACATTCATAGCCAAAACCGGTAATTGATTTTCTCTGGCAAAATCAATTAGAGGTTTATATGCAGATGTATAGTTATTCCACGGCCTTGACTTTTCCAGAAATTTCTCTTCTGATATCTCACCGGTAAGATACATATTTAAAACAGGCTGAACATCCCGTTCAAACATTTCTAAAGCAACTGCTAATTTATTGTGTTTAGTATATATATTTTTTAGAAGTTCATATTCAAAAACATGTGTTAAACTGTCAGAATGTATTTCTCCTACGAAAATAACACCTGCATCCGAAACTTCTTTTAAGAACTGTTCACTGGTAAGTTCAGCATTTTCACTTCCTCTCATAATGTTGATTTTCTTATTAAGCTCATAAGAAAATCTGAGTTCCGAACTGCATCCCATTAAAATTAGAACTAAAATAATACTGACCATTAGAAAGAATAAACGTTTCATTGTTCCTCCCACATTATTATATGCTGAATAGTTATTATTTTGCATTTAAACACCAACCTAAATTCTCTGCTATGATAAAGTCAAGTATTTCGCCCCTAAAGGGGCTTGGATTATAAGGGCTCTCTTTATTGCTATAAATGTCTCGTCCCTAAAGGGACTTCAAATTGTGTCGTCCTAAAAAAAGTTGACAATTATTAGTAGTAGCTAATTTTTCTTTTTT
>CAZETW010000105.1:0-9441 GCA_964515295.1 uncultured bacterium
GCAGTAATAACAATAGAATTCGCAGGTGTACTAACTTCATAATTATATTCATTGCTGGTTATGGTCTCATCACTGGACCAATGGGTAAACACATATCGTTTATTTGGATTAATTTCATCATACAGTATAGAATCAACTTTCAAAAAATGTTTACTGTTCTCATCCCACTCAATATCGGTTTGTTCTGTATCATATTTATTTCCATCAATATAAAATTCAAGACCAGAAGGTTCAGTATTAATTGTATGAACCACAAATCTTTTATAATGGGCAGTCAACGATTTAGGTTTTGTCATTGATAATGTTATTGAGGTATCACTTGATATGACACTTCCTGTCCATCCGGTAAACACATAATTATTTCCATAATTAACAGTGGTCGTTATATTCACTACTGAATCACTGTCCCTCCAGTTTACACTTTTCTCAAGTGAATCACCATCAAGAGTTATATTTCCGCCTTCAGGAGGATCTTGCGCAATGGTAAGTCTGTATTGGGTTTTCCATTGAGCAATTAAGGTCTTGGGTTCATCAAGGGTTATGGTTGTAGCCGGATCAGGATATACTTCTGTTCCATACTCTTCTTCCCATTGAGTAAAAGCATACCTTTTCCCATCAGTATCATTATAAATTGGTGTATTAATAGAAATGTCAACACTCTGACCATCTGCATACCATCCTGCCCCGCTGGGTACTCCATGATCACTTTGTAATTCTAAATAATACTCTTTTTGAAAATTTGCAGTAAGATTGTTATCTGAACTTTCCACAACATAGATCGTATCAACGTTAGTACATGGTGTAGAAGCAACACCACTCCAGTAATCAAAATTGTATCTGGTATCAGCACTCACCGGCTGGATATCCTGTGTTGATATATGAAGTGTGTCCCCTTCTCCGAATTCAAGTGTTTCCTTACTTGAATATTGTACATCATTTACAGAATAGATCAAATCGGAAGGTACTGTATTAAAAGTAACGTTACGAATCCAGGCTTTTATATATTCAACTATGGTTAAGGGATACTGTTTACTGAAAACTCCACCCTGAGTGAATTTTACATTTGTATCAACTCCCGGATAATCTACTACAAATAATTCCCTGTCTGTCTCTTTATCCCATATTCGAAATTTCATTTTATTACCCGGTTCTGCACCCTGGACATAATCACCAGCCAGACTGACAGTTACATTAAGAGGAAAATCATCAACTTTAGCAGCTCCAACACAAAGTGTACTGTCATACACTGCTATCTCATCACCACTATTAAGGGTAACACCATTGAGAGTTGCATCTTCAATACGTACCTGATTATACAATCCTGTTTTAGCTACAGGATTAAAATGCTCCAGTTCATCTTGACCAAAGAGGGCATGGGTAAGGCATACGCTTAAAATTATAACTATCATTTTTATTCTGAAATTCAAATTCCACCTCTTTCTTTAAAAATTGTACTAATGAAGAAGCATTATTTTCTTGGTAGCAGTATACTCGTTTGCCTGCAATGAAATTAAGTATACACCGGAGCTTACAGCAGATCCGCTATCATTTCTACCATCCCATATAATTGAATAGTGACCAGCATTTTTATGATCAGTAACATATGTTTTTATTTTATTACCCGCCATATTATAAATACTCACCTGAATCACAGCTGCTTCCGGGATGGTATAGGAAATAGTAGTAGCCGGATTAAAAGGATTGGGATAATTTTGATTCAAACAATACCCCTCAGGGGCTGATTTGTTGTTTTCATTAACTTTTGTTTGATTTGCCTGTAAGGTATCAACGACGGTCAGCAGATCTCCGAATGTTCCGCCCTTCTCATAAATCGGTTCTGCATCAAGTTCTTGTTCTTCATCTTTTTGCCATAATTTAAAGATCATGGGATTTCCTGTTTCAGCTCCGGGATATTCCTGAAATTTCATTACTGCAGAACATTTTACCGGAAATTCACCTTTATAAACAACAGCACCAACACATAAATTCCCGTCAAAAACTCCAATTTCATCACCATAGGAAATGCCGTTAGTGTTTATCATTACACTCTCAACTACAATAGAACTGTAATCACCTGTATTCTCTACCGGAGTAAAATGTTCCTGAGACAGTGCATAATTATACCCCACAAACATACATATAAGAATTATTATGAATGTACATTTCTTCATAATAAACCTCTTAGTTTAATAAATATTACTTTATTGTATTAATACTATCTTTTTCATTTCAACAAATTTTCTGCCTGCTTTCATTCTGATAAAGTATATTCCTGAACCAACCTGTAATCCCCTGTCATTACATCCATCCCAGGTTACTGTATATGAGCCAGCCTGTTTATGTTCATTAACCAGTGTCCGAATCTTTTGACCAACTGCATTATACACAACCATTGATACATTCCCGGCTTCAGGCAGTTGATATTTTACACTTGTCTCCGGATTAAAAGGATTGGGATAATTCTGGGAAAGGCTGTATTTTTCAGGAATTCTTTCCTGCATATCGAAACTTTCCAGGCTCAATTCACAGAGAACTCCCTTACCAAATTGTAGCGAGTTATTATCTTTTGATAGAGAGATTACCGGTACTTCATATTCTGTATCATCGGTTTTGCTCCATACCTTGATAGATATTTTTTCATTATCCTGATATCCCGGTATACTTTCATCACCTATAGTAATTTTCTGCCAGGCAGCAATAAATACAGGGAATTCTCCTGTATATGTCTGTGCCCCTACACAAATATCACTTGAAAAAACACCTATTTCATCACCCTTTTCCAAATCATTTTTTGAGGCTTTTACTATTATCGGATAGAATAGACCAGTAGGATGATATTTAAAGTGCCCCTGTTCTCTTAGTTCATTTTTCTGTTTTGATGCTAATTGTTTTCTTTTTGCTAAGGAATTTGGCAGATCAGGAAAAGTAAAGTTAACATTTTGATTAACAAAGATCTGATATCCTTTTCCGGGCTGCATATCAAAGGTTAAACTATTATACTCAGGAGCCCAAAAATTACCCAGATCATCTTTTACAATTTCAACTATAGCCTGTGAACTTATTGCAGAAAATACATCTGCAACATCATGAGATATCTGATAAGGATATGTGATCATGTTATACCGACCTGAAACCAATGCCAGACTTACCGTATCCGGCTTAATAACAAAACCTTCATTTATAATATTTTCCGGAGCAGGACTCCCGCCAGAATAATGGATCTGATATCCTTTGGTGAAATCTGCTTTACCAATAGTATTCAATGTATATTCATCATCTGGAAGATAATAATTACCCTCATCATCCTGACATAACTGCAGATTATTAACATCATCGAGCAGCGCCTCTATCTTACGTGCATTTGTATCAAGTGGCATGATATTAAAGGAAATTAAATTTAAATAGGGCGGATGTTGTAATGATATGTTTTGAGTTGTACTGGTTAAAGCGTACAACAATTCTACCACTGTCTCACCCTCTCCGAATACACCGGTACTTCCTGAAGCATAGGTCGGTTTTGCCAGATTTTCAGTATTATCATGCCATACTTTAAAACTCATGGTATTATCAAGATTGGCCCCATTATCATCACCTACTTCCAGCCAGACTAAGATCTGAACCGGATAACTGCCTTCATATCTTCCGGCACCCACACACTCAATATCTGTGGGGTCATCTTGGTCATATACTGCTATTTCATCACCAATAATTAGGGGTTCATCGTTTATCAATGCATCATTTATGGTAACAATCTGATAATTACCAGTTGGCTGGGTTGGATTAAAATGTTCAAAAACATACGCTTCTAATTTACTGACAACTGTAAGCTCTTCGCTTTCACGAAAAGTACCATCCCCCTTTGCAAAGTACGGATTTGTATTATGTACCTGATCTGTACTTTTATCCCAGATCTTGAATATCATCTTATTACCAGGTATGGCACCATCTTTTCCTGCAGCCTGAGATTCCAGCCAGGCAGTAAGATTCAGAGAAAAAACACCCTGATAAGTGGTTGCACCAACGCATACTTCATTGGTGCCGTCCCGATAATCATAGACAGCTATTTCATCTCCGGAATCAATGCGAATACCATTGATAGTTGCCTCCTGAACAACAATAGGAATTGATTTACCTGTAGCTTCCACCGGAGCATCTGCACCTACAAAATGTACCAGTTCAGTTAATGTATTTCCTAACACATACAATCCATCTTCATGATCAGCTAGATAAATAATCTGAGAACTTCCATCATCATAAATATCAACATTATATGCTAAGCTTCCGGTATCATAGTATCCAACTCCAACTGCATCATCAGGATTAGGGATATAAAACACTCGTACCCCCCCTTCCCCGTCTGCAACATAGGCATAATTTTCCAATACCTGTACTTTGTACGCAGTTACACTTGTAATTAACTGACGTTGTTCAACCGGATTACTGGGATCTGATACATCAATGATGCGTAATCCATCTGCACCATCAGCCAGATAAACATAATCTCCTTGTTTATCAATACCATATGCTGCTGCACCATCATTACTGCAGGTTGCTACCAGTGTGGGTGTATTGGGATTTGAAATATCGACTATTTGTACACCAGTATAACTGACAGCAATATAAGCATACCCACCTGAAACAACCACATCCCGTACATATTTACTTGATCCGGGTTCATACCTGCCTGTCTCCACTAAATTTGCATTTGCCAGAGGAGTAGTAACCAAAATATCAGATATATCAATAAGCCGTAATCCCCCACTGTAATCTGCAACATAGGCAATAGTATCTCTGACAAATACAGAACGGGCATTATAGGTATTAAAATATTTATAACTGGCTGCTGTTAGAGCCGGATCTGTCACGTCCGAAGCATCCACGATTCCCAACCCTTGAGTGCCACCAGCAACAAATAAATAGGTTGAATCAAGTGAGGAGTTTTTATCATACTGATGATAAAAAGTAGTATAAGTATGATCATGGCTTCCGGTAGTAAAACTCCCAACCTGGGATATATTGGTTGGATCATCTACATCCAAGGACCTTACACCATAATTATAATCAGCGATCAGGGCATATCTGGTACCACCCTGTTCACAAATAAAAGCATCCCGGAGAGTCATAGAGGTTATCAACTGAGCATTAACTGCCGGCGTATTATCATATTCCACCAATCCCTCCAGATAGTCTGCAACCTCAAAATAATCACTGCCTCCTACCACACAACCGTCAACAAAATAAGCCCATCCGTTGGTATCATTACACCCTTCAGGTGCACCGCCAATAGCTGGTGTTGCCGGGGCACTGACATCAATAACTGCAAATCCATCTTCAGCACAGGCCATTAAAGCCCAGGTACCGCCGCTGCCTGCATAATACTTCACACTTTGTATATTTTCATCATTACACCCGGTTGTATTCGCAGTTAAAGAAAAAGAAGTGCTTGTACTGGTAGGATCCATTACCAAGGTATCTGCAACCGTTAAATCATAGGTTATATTCGGATACACAATAAGACCGGAGTTCTGGTCAGCAGCATATAACTGATTTCCGCTTGAAGGAGAACCAGCTGTCATATTAATATCAATATTTTGTATTTTACTCCCGGTTGACTGAATATTAGCTGCCTGAGAGATATCTGTTAAATCCCAGACTTCAAATACTCTGATACCGTCATCATTACTTTCTCCATCATTACTGTAATAAGACATAAACACATATTCGCCCTGATTGGCTGTACCGGGTTCAAAATCAAAGAATTCAACAGAACGTGCTATACCACCGGTGAGATAACTTCTGGTTTTATTTATAATAGCATCACCGGTAGCAGTTAAATCAATATGGAGGATCAAGAGTCCGTTATGCCCATCTGCAATATAAGCATAGCCTATGCCAGTACCTGCATTTATATCAACCGCAACATCATATACATTAACATCAGCACTGTCATATGTTGCCAGTACAGTAGGAGTGGCGGGGGCTGAAACATCAATAATATATAGCCCGCTTTCACCGTCAGCAACAAAAGCATAATCAGTGCCTGGAGCGGGAGGTGAACTAACCCCATTGACCAATACAATATTCTTTAAAGGCTCTGCCAGGGCAATTTTTCCGGTTTCAGATAAAGTGCCTGTACCTACTCCACTTACTATATTCAGATAGCCTCCATCCCCGATAAAAGCATAATCAGTCCCCCCCACATTTCCATATGTTACTGTCTTAACAGGTCCGTAAGCCCAGCGACCCTTTTCTTCCACATTTGAACTCTCACCATTTTCTGCAAAAACAATTGAGCAGAACAGGATCAAGATACTGACAGTCACAGTAAAATATTTAAACATCTTCATAAATTCCTCCTAAATATATTAATTTCAATACTATTTGCATCCATTAGTTAAAGGCAAATTTTATACCAACTTTCTGATTGTTTTAAGTATATGTTTTTATTAAACTCTGTATATTCCCAGACATCAATGTTGTCCGTTTCTCCCTACAATCAATAAAAATTAACTGTTCGTTTTTTCAGACTCCTTTCTATGCCAAATTCTTTAATTTTTTCATAAATCGATGACCGGGGAAGCTTCAGATCCATGGCAGTCTGTGAAATATTCCAGTCATTCTCCCATAGAGCATTACTTAAATATATCTTTTCAAAACTCTTTCTTGCTTGTTTAAAATCTTTTTTGGTGTATATATCGTTTATAGAATAAGGATATTTTAAAATATCTGAAATCTGATTACCTTTAACCATTTGAGAATCCACCAGAATGGTTATTTTCTCTATTACATTCTTTAATTCTCTTACATTTCCAGGCCAGTTATGAGAAAGAAGTATTGCTTCACTGCAGGGAGTAAATTTTTTCACTAATATATTTTTCTGTGAACAAAATATTTCAAGATAATATTTAGCAAGTGGTAAAATATCATCCAATCTTTCTCGTAATGGAGGAATATGAATTTCCATAACATTTATTCTGTGAAGCAGGTCTTCCCTGAATTTTTCCTGATTGACTAAATCTTTTAAATTCTTATTTGTTGCAGAAATTAGTCTGACATCTACTTTTTCCACATCTCCGTTTCCTATCATTTCCACTTCACCGGTTTCAATTGTCCGTAAAATTTTAGCCTGTGCATTAGCAGAAAGATCGCCAATTTCATCAAAAAATAATGTCCCCCCATCTGCTAATTGAAATTTACCTTTATTATCAGAATAAGCACCGGTAAAAGCACCCTTTTTGTGACCAAATAATTCACTCTCTAATAATGAATCCGGGACAGCAGCACAATTAACCCGAATAAAATGTTCAGCTGATCTTTTACTGTTAAGATGAACTGCATGTGCAACTATTTCCTTACCTGTTCCGCTCTCACCTGTAATTAATATAGTTGTATCCTGATCAGATATTCTACGGATTAAACTGCAGATATGCTTAATACTATTACTCGTACCAACCATGTTATACTGTTCTTTTATTTCTTTTGAAATAATTTCTTTTTTAGAAAAAAGAGATTTTCTTTTCAGAGCATTATGGACCAATAACATAACAGCTTCTTTACTGTAAGGTTTATTGAGCCAGTTATAAGCGCCACATCTTACTGCATTGATAGCTTCCTGAATGTCTCCATTTTGTGCTGTCATAATTATGACTGCTGTGGGATTTAACTTCAGCAGTTTTTTCATGAATTCAACACCTTCTATATGATTAATATTATTATCAAGGAATGTAATATCATAATTATTTCTCTTAAAACAGGTGAGCGCCTCTTTAGAATTATGTACTAATGTTACATAGTAATCCTGACTGTTTAAAAGTTTCTTTAAACTCTGTCCTGAATCAATACAGATATCAACAATTAATATTTTCCTCTTACTCATTTTCTTTATTTTACCTTTTTCTCATTCAAATTAATCCAGAATTAAACTGGACGATTTCTTACCATATCTATTTAAAAAACCATACATAAAACTTTTCCTAAACTGTATAAGACATTATTAATCATAAAATTACCATATCAATTAATTAGTTTTAACTTTAATTATGCAACAACTATACCAATCAGAATAAAGATGCTAACAATTAATTTATGAATTGCTGATTTTTTTTGGAAGTTTTTTGAATTATTATATACATATTTACAAGGATCTTACTTGATTTTAGCTAATATATTTATTATATTAAAAAAAATCAATTCTAAATAAATTTACGGTTATGACACGCGAAGAAACAATAAATTTTCTAAGAAAAAAAATCGAAAAAAATCCAAAATCAATACTCTTTGCCAGACTTGCTGATTATTATCTAAAACAAAAACGGATAAAGGAAGCATTAGAACTGTGTACCAAGGGTTGTGAATATAATCCTGATTATATAACAGGTAACTATATTCTTGCTAAAATATATCTTACCTTGGGAGATCATGAGAAAGCTGAAACTCAATTCAAAAAAGTAATATCTCATGACCGGTATTTTCTTTCTGCTCATAAACATCTGGGAGATATGATGGCAAAGATAGGGTGGGAGAACAAAGCAATTAATCACTACAAAGATATCTTGAAATTAGATCCTATGGAGCAGGAAGCATCCCAGATGCTGGAAACATTTTCTCTGGAAGAAAATTCTGAAGAAACGGAAATGTTCGAAAACACTTTTCCTACCACCGAAGATACAAATGAATTTGAAGAATCATCCCTAAAGGAAGACATAAAATCCACAGAAATTGATCAGGAATTACGTAAAGTATTTGATGAAGATAATATCCCCGAGGATGCACCACAGAAAGATATTGAACTTGAAGAAATAACCTCTGCGGATGGATCTTCATCTGAAGAAAAAAAGGAGCCCGAATCTGAAGATCTGAAATTTGAACTTCCGGATGATCTGAACGGGGATGAAACTGAAAAGTATCAAACACCTTCTGAAACCACAGAAGATAAAGAAGATTCCGATGGATCTCCAAAAACTGTATCCGGCGACGAAAAATCTGATTCCTGGATTCTGCCCGGAAATATGGAAGAAGAAATCCCGACTGAAGAAATTGAGAAAAAAGAAACACAAAATTTAAAAGATTTACAAATTTCCAAACCATCAGAACCAGAACCGAAAGACAGTCAATTAGAAGATAAAGTTGAATCATCGAGTGATGCTTCACCTGATAAAAAAATCGATAAAAAAGAACATCCCGTATACGCTGACACTGCTGACAATAGTGAAGAAGTTAAAGAAAAAGAAGAGGAAAAAACAGTTGCTGAAACTCATCCTGAACATGAAGAATATGAAAAAACACTTTCTGAAAAACATGATACTGATGAAAATTTTGAAAAGGAAGAACCGGCTCAAACTTTAGAGGAATCTGAGGAAACAAAAAAAGATGTTACTGCTCAGGATCAAGAAAAACAAAAAAGTAAATCTGACCACGAAGATAATTTAGTCACTCCTACCC
>CAZETW010000106.1:0-8954 GCA_964515295.1 uncultured bacterium
AGAAGTTGTTCTCCGACTATACGAAACACCCCGGGTCCTTTGGACACTTGAGATATGAGTCGGTGTTAAATGTTTAATACGAACGCAGAGGCTTGAGTTTTTAAACACATACAATTTTATTCTTTTTTTTAACCTTAGTAGTACAAAAATCAATAACATCTTTAACCTTATTACCTTATTAACGATTGTCAAAATTATAAGGTAATAAGATAAGGAATTTTGCGTGGATAGATTTCTTTGCATCTTCCTTTGCGATCTTTACGTTAAAAATGTATTTTTGCTTGTTTACATAATTCTGATTTTAAAAATTCGGGGACCAAGGGGGTGAGTTTCTCTCCTCCCAATGCTCTGCGTTGGGATGCATTCAGGATGAAAAAATTCCTTCACTCTTGTAAAGAAAGAAGGAAACCAGTTGAAATTAAAATACTAATGTTTTATATTATTTAAAAATAGTGCCGAAGGGGGGATTCGAACCCCCACATCCTTGCGAACACTGCGTCCTGAACGCAGCGCGTCTGCCAGTTCCGCCACTTCGGCATAAATCGTTGTAAAATACATAATCTGAAAATTAATGTCAAGAGGTTTTAGGACTAAATGAAATGACTGATAAATCAATAAAAACTGTTGCCCGGAACCGAAAAGCACGACATGATTATGATATTCTTAATACAATGGAAGCTGGTATTGTACTGAAGGGAACAGAAGTCAAATCTCTTCGCCAGGGTAAAGCCAACATTAAAGACAGTTACGCCCGTGTTAAAAATGGTCAAATTAAACTCTTCGAACTTCATATCAGTCCTTATCAGAATAAAGGGTATGCCGGACATAATCCCACCCGACCCAGAAAACTCTTATTACATAAAAGAGAAATCAGAAGACTGGAAGGGAAGGTTGAAGAAAAAGGACTCACTCTGATTCCCCTTGAAATTTATTTTAAAAAAGGAATTGCAAAAGTAGAATTAGCCTTAGCAAAAGGTAAGAAAGCATATGATAAAAGAGAAAAAATATCCAAACGGGATATGGATAAAGAAATTTCTAAAGTCCTGAAAAAATAACAGTGGAGCAGTTGATGGAAAATAATGTTTATGATATTCTAAAAGAACGGGGTTTTATGTATCAAAGCACTGATGAGCAGGCTTTACAAAAATTATTCGCTGAAAAAAAAATAACCTGCTATATTGGATTTGATGCCACTGCCGACTCACTTCATGTGGGTAGTCTGGTACCCATCATGGCCCTGGTACATATGCAGCGTTGCGGACACCGACCTATTGCCTTGTTAGGTGGCGGCACTACTATGGTCGGTGATCCAAGCGGTAAAACAGAAATGCGAAAAATGCTTTCCAAAGAACAAATCATAGAGTCAGGGAAATATATAAAAAAACAATTTGCACATTATCTGGATTTCAGTGAAAATAAAGCCTTATTATTAAACAATGCTGACTGGCTTCTGGATCTGAATTATATTCAGTTTCTGAGAGATGTAGGAAGACATTTCAGTGTTAACCGGATGCTTACTGCTGAAAGTTACAAAATCAGACTGGAAACAGGTCTGTCTTTTCTTGAATTCAACTATATGCTGCTTCAGGCCTATGATTTCTATGTGCTGGCCAGAGATTATGACTGTGAAGTCCAAATGGGCGGTCAGGATCAATGGGGGAATATTGTGGCCGGAGTTGATCTCACCAGGCGGGAACTGGAAAAACAGGTATATGGGATAACCTTTCCTCTGATCATGACATCCAGCGGAGAAAAATTCGGTAAATCAGCCGGAAATGCCATCTGGCTGGATAAAAATATGACCCCGGTTTTTGACTTTTATCAGTACTGGAGAAATGTTGATGACCGTGATGTTAAGCGGTACCTGGGTCTTTTTACTTTACTCTCTATGGAAGAAATAAACCGCCTTCCTGAAGAAAATATTAACCGGGCCAAAGAAATTCTTGCCTATGAAACAACCAAACTTGCCCATGGAGAAAAGGAAGCCCAAAAAGCCTATTGTGCTGCAGCTGAACAGTTCGGACTCAGTGATCCTGACTGTAACCTGAGAACCTCATCCAACATTACAGACATTAAAATCAAAGAAAGCGGAAAAATTCCGACTGTCACATTATCCAGAAAAGAGCTCGATAAAGGTATCTGGATTGTACAGTTATTTGTGAAAGCTGAATTATGTAAAAGTAACGGAGAAGCAAGAAGACTTATTAGACAGGGCGGGGCTTATGTAAATGATACACAAGTCACTGATGAAAAAAAAGAACTGACATCAGAAGATATATCTGATAATAATGTAATAATTAAAGCGGGTAAGAAAAGAGTTAAACGTATAGTATTTGAATAATGCTTTTGGAGAATTCATTTGGATTTCCTGCTGTCCATCGATACTCATTTATTTTTAATCCTAAACCGGGGAGTAGCTAATCCGGTTTTTGATATAATTATGCCTTTTATCACCGAATCTGATAACTGGAAGATCCCTATGGCGATTATCTGGCTTTCGCTCATTATTTTTGGAGGTAAAAAAGGCCGAATTGCTGCCCTTCTTATCGTATTAGTTATAACCTTAAGCGATCAGCTTTCCAGTTCAGTTATTAAACCACTGGTTGCACGTATCAGACCTTGTTTTACAGTTGAAAATGCCCGCTTGATCATTCATCAATCTCATTCAAAATCGTTTCCCTCATCTCACGCAGCCAATATGTCTGCAGCAGCTTTACTTTTTTCTGCGTATTATCCCAGATTCAAGTGGATTTTTATTTTTATAGCTGTACTCGTCGCTTATTCCAGAATTTATGTTGGGGTACACTATCCTGCTGATATTATAGCAGGAGCATTTTTAGGAATTTTATGTACACTATTCGTTTTACAGTTAAAGAAATTAGTAATCAGTTTATGGAATAAAAAGATTAAACCATTCTATACTAAGGTAAAGGAACGACATGAAAAAAAAAATCAATAATACACATATTGAACTGCTGGTTAAAGACATTACAGATATTAAAGTTGATGCAGTGGTAAATGCCGCTAATTCAAGACTGGCCCATGGCGGCGGAGTTGCCGGTGCTATTGTCAGAAAAGGCGGAAGCATAATCCAGAAAGAAAGTAATGAATGGATTGAAAATAAAGGAATTGTAGCTGCAGGTCATGCAGCCATAACCTCAGCTGGTTACCTGCCTGCAAAATATGTAATTCATGCTGTAGGCCCTAGAATGGGTGAAGGGAATGAAGATGAGAAACTGAAAAGAACGACACTCAACAGTCTGAAGATTGCTGAAGAATATAACATCGGAACAATTGCCTTTCCTGCTATAAGCACAGGAATATTCGATTATCCGGTTGATAAATGTGCTGATATAATGCTTTCAACTGTCAAAAAATATCTGAACAAAAAAACATCCCTTAAAAAAGTATTTTTCTGTCTTTTCGGTAATGAAACTTATAAAATATTTAAAAAGAAACTCACAGAATTAGGCTAACAGGAGTAGAACAATGAAAAGATTATCTCCTATTGCATTGATTTTCTGTTTATTAATTTTACATCCGGCTCGAACACAGACAAAATCTTTATTTCAAAGAGAAGATCAGATCCCAAAAGTTTTTGATCTGAGAAATGTCAATGGTAAAAATTATGTTACTAATGTCAGGCATCAGAGAGGCGGAACCTGCTGGACGCATGGTGTTATGGCTGCTATAGAGGGGAATTTGATGATCACCGGTGTCTGGGAAGAAGCAGGTGAACCCAGAGAACCTGATCTGGCAGAATACCATCTGGACTGGTGGAACGGATTCAATAAATACTATAATGAAGATATAGATCCAAGATCGGGAGGACTTGATGTACATTACGGAGGAGACTACCGGGTAGCCTCGGCTTACACGTCACGAGGTGAAGGTCCTGTCCGTGATATTGATGCTCAGATGTTCGATTCTCCTCCCTCAAGATATAACCCTACTTACCATCACTTTTATATACCTGATATTGAATGGTATACTGTGGGAGATTCATTGGAAGGCATCGATATAATTAAAACAAAAATTATGCAATATGGAGTAATGGGAACCTGCATGTATTCCAACAGTGAATTTTTAAATAATCTTCATTATACTCATTATCAGCCCCCGAATTCACCTTTTGATCCTAATCATGCAATTGCTATCACCGGATGGAATGATACCTTAACCACTCAGGCTCCTCAGCCTGGTGCCTGGCTTTGTAAAAACAGCTGGGGAGTTGGCTTTGGATTAGGTGGGTATTTCTGGATATCCTATTATGATAAACACAGCACCCGCAATCCTGAAATGGGTGCAATATTATTTCAGGATGTAGAACCTTTGCAGTATTCGACTATTTATTACCACGACTATCACGGATGGAGAGAAACCAAAGCAGATTGTTTTGAAGGGTTTAACTGTTTCACAGCAGAATCTGAAGAATATCTTTCAGCAGTGAGTTTCTTTACTGCCGCTGACAGTATATATTATGTAGTTAAAATATATGATAAATATGAAGATTATGAGCTGAAAAATCTGCTTTCGACAAAATCTGGAAACATTAATCATTTGGGGTTTCATACAGTCAAACTTGATACTGTGGTTGAACTTATGAACAACGATGATTTTTATATTTATCTTTATCTATCCCAGGGCGGTCATCCCTATGACTGTACCTCTGAAGTACCGGTGCTGCTCGGAGCTAATTATACCGGTACAATTGTTGAATCAACTGCTAATCCAGGTGAATCATTCTTTCTTCAAAATGGTCAATGGTTCGATTTCACTGAATTTAATGCTACCGGAAATTTATGTATTAAAGGATTAACTGTTCAGGAACAGGACCCTGGTTTTATTATAGTAAAATCTGGAATTCCCAGCACATTCAAACTCCTCCAGAATTTTCCCAATCCTTTCAATAACAGCACTTTTATCAAATATACCTTACGTAAGTCTTCCCGGGTTAATCTCACCATATATGATATTACAGGCAGGAAAGTTATTACCCTGGTTGATAAAACTGAACAGGCAGGAGAGAAATGTATAACCTGGAATGGAAAGAACAGTGCAGGAGCAGATGTAAGCTCAGGAGTATATATATATTCTTTAAAAACTGATAATGATTTTTTCAGTAAAAGAATGGTTCTTATCCGATGAGAGGGTAATAGTCAGTTGTAGTAAAAAATTCATACAATAATAATAGAAATAAAAAAACAATATATATGTAATCCCAGGAAAAGGAGGTAGCCATGTTCAACAGATTCTTCAAACTTCAGGAAAACAATACTACAGTAAGAACCGAAATTACTGCCGGTTTAACTACCTTTCTTACCATGGCCTATATCATTGTAGTACAGCCCATGGTCCTCTCCGGCCAGATGTTTGGTTTTGAAACCGGCATGGATTTCGGATCTGTCTTAACTGCTACCTGTATCGCAGCAGCAATAGCAACCATAATTATGGCCTTATATGCCAGATATCCTATTGCACAGGCACCTGGTATGGGTGAAAACTTTTTCTTTGTATTTTCTGTACTCCCTGCTGCCGCAGCTGCAGGATTTTCCAATAACTGGCAGGTTGCCCTGGGAGTGGTTTTTATCGCAGGAGTAATATTTTTACTGCTGAGTTTAACCGGAGTGCGTAAAATGATTATTGATGCCATAAGTCCCAATTTAAAAAACAGCATGGCTGTTGGTATTGGTCTATTTATTGCTTTTATCGGACTTCAAAATTCCGGTCTTATTGTATCTGCAGCCTCGGTTGTTGAGACATCCTCCGGACCCGCCTTAAGTCCCGGAACCCTGGTGAAAATGAATCCCCATTTTGCTTCTGTCGATCTTATTGTTTTCTTTTTCGGTCTGTTTCTTACTGCCACCCTGCACGTTAAAAGGATAAAAGGATCAATACTCTGGGGTATACTGGGCGCAACAGTGTTTGCCATTCTTTTACGCTTGGTATTTATGATTCTTCCTGCCGCCTATTCCCAGACAGAAGCAATAGCCACATCAAATTTAATGACCCAGTTTTCCCTAACAGCAAGAATATTTTCTGCTCCTCCATCCCTTAGTCCTACTTTTTTTAAAATGGATCTCGCCGGTGCTCTTTCTTTTACCATGATCCCTTTTATCATTATTTTCCTCATTATGGATGTGTTTGATACTCTGGGAACTTTGATAGGAGTAAGTGAACAGGCCGGATTTATGAAAGACGGCGAACTGCCCCGGGCCAATAAAGCCCTGCTGTCTGATGCTGTGGGAACGGTCAGCGGAGCCTGTCTGGGAACCAGTACAGTGACCAGTTTTATAGAAAGCGCAGCCGGGGTTGAACAGGGTGGAAGAACAGGCCTGACCTCACTTACTACTGCTTTGCTGTTTCTCCTGGCCTTGTTTTTCAGTCCCATTGTAACTATGATCGGCAGTTATACAGTGATTACTGCTCCTGCCCTGATCATCGTGGGAGCCATGATGCTGAAAAATGTGAGTAAAATCGACTGGTTTGACTACAGTGAATCTATTCCTTCTTTCCTTACCTTGATCGGTATCCCCCTCACCTATTCTATCTCTGACGGTTTAGCTCTGGGATTTATCAGTTATCCCATCATTAAACTGTTCAGCGGTAAAGCTAAAGAAGTGAGCTGGTTAATGTATGTTATCAGTATGATTCTTATCCTGTATTTTATTTTTATCCGGGCGGAGATCTAGTAATTGTAACTGCATATAATCAACTCAATCGATTCAAACTATCAAAAAAATTTAAGAATACTGACATGTTTTACTTATTCTGAACTGAATACAGACATTATCCTAAAATAAAGGTTTTTATATATGGAACACTTACTGGTATTTGCTACGCTGCTCCTGGCTCTTGCCCTCTTTGCCTGGGGACGTGTCCGCCATGATTTCGTAGCACTTATCGCCCTTCTGTTTCTCGTTTCTGCTGGCATAATTGCACCCGAACACGCCTTCAGCGGTTTCAGTCATCCGGCGGTCATTACCGTAGCAGCGGTTCTGGTGATCGGCAGGGCTCTGGAATTTTCGGGACTCATAGATCTCTTGGGGAAATGGGTGATGGGTATCAGCCGAAAAAAGACTGTGCAGATTATATCACTATCCCTGCTGGTGGCGGTGGTCTCAGCTTTTATGAATAACGTCGGTGCCCTGGCTGTTATGATGCCAGTAGCCATTCAGATGGCGCGGAATAACGGCTATTCACCCTCTCTTATTCTCATGCCCCTCGCCTTTGCTTCTCTTCTGGGGGGCATGACTACATTGATAGGCACTCCCCCAAACATCATCATAGCCACTTTCAGGGCTGACGAAACTGGAGAAGCTTTCGGCATGTTTTCCTTCTCTCCGGTGGGTATCGGCGTGGCTGTCTGCGGTGTGCTGTTCATCACCCTAGCAGGACGATTCCTACTCCCGAAGCGTTCAGGAAAGAAATCCAAGGATGAGTCCTTTGATATTGATGACTACATCACCGAAGTCAAATTCAAGAGAGGCGCCAAAGTAAAGGATACGACTATCGGCGACCTGAGAAAGAAGTCCAAAGCCGATATGCAGATACTGGGCCTTGTCCGGAACAAACGGCGCCTGCACGCCCCGGATGACCGTGAGAAGCTGGAGGCAAAGGATGTCATAATTCTGGAAACCGACGCGGAAGAGTTAAAGACATTTCTGGACAACACCGGCATGGAGCTGGCCGGAGGCAAACAGTTCCGCAAGGACGCCGCCGGGTCCAAAAATATCGAACTTGCCGAAGCCATCGTCTCCGGCGATTCTCCTCTCCTGGGGAAGACGGCAGCCGGCATGCGCCTGCGCAGCACCTACGGCGTCAATCTTCTGGCCGTATCCAGGCGCGGTACCAAAATCCGCCGCCGCATAGATTCCCTCACCTTCCGTGCCGGCGATGTCCTCCTGCTCCAGGGCCGGGGCCATATGATCGATGACGTCATAGCAGCCCTGGGATGCCTTCCCCTGGCGCCCCGGGGACTGCGGCTTGGGTATAAAAAGCGGATTAGCCTCAGCCTTGGCATCTTCATAACCTCCATCGCCCTGGTGGTCAGCGGCACCCTGCCGGTGCAGGCCGCCTTTTCCATGGCAGCTCTGACTATGGTGCTTACCGGCATACGTGTTGCTTCCGGTCTGGGAGCATCCCAGGATCCCTTCCTCATGGCAGTGGCAGTGGGAGGATCCTGCGCCTTTCTCACACCCATCGGCCACCAGTCCAACACCCTGGTCATGGGACCGGGCGGGTACAGCTTCGGTGATTACTGGCGGCTGGGGCTGCCCCTGGAGATCATCATCGTTCTTGCCGGAGTACCGCTGATCCTGTATTTCTGGCCGGTGTGAACAATTAGGTAGCGATTAAGAAATAAACAAAAAAAGGACTGTTTTATCTTCTATAATGGTATGTCTGCCAAATCCCAGACCAAATATTTTGCTGAAAATATCACCAAATATAAGAAAGGTCCGAGAAGCTTCAGATCAAGTGTTGAATATTTCGACATATAATAGAACATGATCCCGGTTGCACATGCCACTCCCTGACCACCTCTGAATCCCAGATAAAAAGGGAAAATATGCCCGGCAACAGCACAAAAGCCGCTGAGCTGGGAAAACATAAAATCTGCACCCAGCTTTTGAGAGATAAGTATAGCCAGCACATCTTTGCCCATATCAAAGATCGCTGTGGGTACAGCTGGAAACATCCCCATACTGCGCCATACATTCATGGTTCCGGCATTCCTGGAACCTACTTTTCTTATATCGATTTTATGAAATTTGCCAAATAAATAACTTGGGGATAATGTTCCAACAAGGTAGCCGAGAAACAGAACAAAGATATTTACCATTGATTTATTCACCCTGATATAATATAATTATAATTAAAAATGCTTAATATTTTAATGTAAATATTTGACATATTAATTTCAAGAAAAAATAATACCTGCTTGACATTCTTCT
>CAZETW010000107.1:0-8753 GCA_964515295.1 uncultured bacterium
GTCAGGGTGGAGTTGATTAACAGGGGCTGACTGAAAATAAATTTTTTGGGTTATGAAACCTAACCTTTATACACCTGGATTAGGAAATCCAGGGCGATCGGATCAGGTTTACATAAAAATAAAAATTTAACGCAGAGGTCGCAGAGCACTCAAAGTGATAAATGTCTAATTATAAGATATTCACAATTTTCAGGGTAATCTCTGCGAACACTGTGGTTATTATTACTTTTAATCAGCCCCGGGTTTTATAAAAAAATTCCATCAGAAAAATTTTTATCTTGACAATATCTCACTTTTGTTTTATATTACAAAACTTTTGAAGGAAAGTATATGAAACAGAGAAAAATAAAAAAAAGAGGCGGTACTGCTAAAGAAAAACTGCCATTCAGTTCAACTAATTATTTATTGTTTGGTATTGGTCTGCTGGTAATTATTATCGGATATATTTTATTATCTATCGGACCCTGGAACAGTTTTTATTCTCTGACAGCAGCGCCGATTTTTTTGGTTATCGGTTATTGTGTTATTATACCGATAGCAATACTGTATCATAAAAAAAAGAATACACAAAAGGGCGATTAGCTCAGCTGGTTTAGAGCGCTTGCCTTACAAGCAAGAAGTCACTGGTTCAAATCCAGTATCGCCCACAATATGTGTCAGCATTGAAAATAGTAACAATGCATGTAAATAGATTCAACAGGGGCTGTAGTTCAACTGGATAGAGCACCGGCCTGTCACGCCGGAAGTTGCGGGTTCAACTCCCGTCGGCCCCGCTTTTCTTACTGATTTCAATTCCAAACTTAAAACATATTTACAGTTAATCATATATATATGAATCATTTTATCTGTAATTATAGTTGACAATGATTAAAATTATTTTTATTATTTTATGTATACATATAATTTTAATAGGAGTAATTAAAAATGGCAACAACATTTTGGGATGATGTAAAAGCAGCGTTAAATTCCGGTGCAACTATTATTGCGGATAAATCAGAAGAATATCTTACCTACACGATGATCAAAAAAGAAATTTTTAGACTCAAGCATCAGCAAAGAAAACTGATTTCTGAACTGGGAGAAAAAACATTTAATCTGGTATCAAAGAATAAGGATGCCAATGTGGCATCTAACCATAAAATCAAGGATTTAATAAAAAAGATAAAAAAAGTTAATGCTGATATCAAAGACCAGGAACAAGAACTGCAGAAATTAAAAAAAGAATATTCAGAGAAAAAGAAAAAATCCCGGCCGGAACCAGAAAAAAAAGCGTCACCTAAAAAATCATCAGCAGCTACCAGAAAATCATCCTCCAAGACCGGAAAATCACCTTCTAAAACCAAAAAATCCTCTTCAAAATCAAGCAAAACTTCCAAAGCAAAAGGATCCTGAACTCCTTGATAAAAAAGTTATTGTGTTTAATTTTTATACTGCCATTATGGCTTTTCTCCCAATCCGGAATTAATTCCTTATCAATAATAAAAGATACTTCTGAACGTTTTCCTATAAAGGAAACTGATCCCATTAAAACGCTCTCTCTCACTTTTGTCGGTGATTTGCAAATGGGAGGAAGCTGTCTTCCTGTAATCACTAACAAGGGAAGCGATTATCCCTTTGATTCAACCAGAACCTTGATCAGTATATCAGATCTGGCAATTGCTAATCTGGAAGCGCCTTTTGTACTGCAGGGCAAACCATTTAATAAAAAATTCACCTTCAGGGTTGATCCTGTATATGCGGCAGGACCGCTCAGAGCAGGTTTTGATGTTTTCACTTTAGCCAATAATCATATTCTTGATTATGGCCCGGAAGGGCTGAATACCACATTGCATACATTGGACAGTTTGCAGATCAGGTATTGCGGAGCAGGGAACAATCTCCATGAAGCTGAAAAGCCCTGTCTGGTTACAGTGAATAACTGGAAGATTGGTATTTTTTCTTTTTCATTAACGTATCCGGCAGCATTCTGGGCAAGAGAGAATCAGCCTGGCACTGCCTACCCACATCTGGAAAGGATACAATCGCATATTAACACTATCAGAGATGACTGTGATCTGATAATAATAGCATTTCACTGGGGAGGAGAATTACTGACTTATCCGAAACCGTACCAAAAATTCTATGCTCATAGAGTTATTGATTTTGGAGCAGATATAGTTATCGGTCATCACCCCCATGTACTGCAGGGAATTGAAATGTATAAAGATAAATTTATCGCCTATAGTATGGGCAACTATGTATTTGGTTCTTACAGCAGGAGAGTTTCCTTCAGTATGATACTGAGACTTCGTTTTGATAATCAGGGGCTGCTCTATGGAGAAGTGATTCCTATTGATGTGTATAATCCCCGGGTGCAGTTTTGTCCGACAGTTATCAGAGGAGAAGAAAGATTAAAGATCATAAGAAAACTCAATGAAATATCCCGGCATTTAAATAATGATCAGGATCTTGTCCAGGAATCCGGATTGATTGTTCAGATTAAATAGTAAAAAAAATAAAATAATGCTCGATAAAATTAAAAATTTTTTTTATATTAAAATTTCATTAAGTGTTCTAAATAAATAATAATACAAAGAGGAGATGTTTATGCCGTTTATTCCATCTACTGAAGAAAACAGAAAACAAATGCTGAAAGCGATTGGGGTTTCAGATTTTGAAGAACTTCTAAAAGCAATACCGGAAAAACTGCGTTTTAAAGGTGATTTTGATCTTCCCCAGCCTCTGTCTGAAATAGAGGTCACCAGACTTCTCCAGGAACTGGCAGCCAAAAACAAACATACTGGTACCAACGCCTGTTTTCTGGGAGGTGGTGCCTATGACCATTTTATTCCGGCTGCTGTTGATCATGTTATTAACAGACCTGAATTCTATACAGCGTATACTCCTTATCAGCCAGAAGTCAGTCAGGGAAATCTGCAGGCAATATATGAATATCAGACTATGATCGCTAATCTCACCGGTATGGATGTTGCAAATGCCTCGATGTATGACGGCGCTTCTGCTCTGGCAGAAGCAGCTTTATTAAGTGCAAATAACACCAGAAGGGAAGATATCCTTATTTCTAAAAGTGTGCACCCTTTTTACCGGGAGGTGGTGCAAACATACTGTAAAAGAAGTGGTGTTAATCTTAAGGAAATCAGCATTTCCGACTATCTTACTGATCTAAATCAGTTAAAAAGTCTGGTAAGTGAGAACACTGCCGGACTCTTAGTGCAGAGTCCCAATTTCTTTGGATTTTTAGAAAACCTGGAGGTAATGGAAAAAATTATCCATGACGTTAAAGGTTTATACACTGTTTCTGTTGATCCTATTTCTCTTGGTATATTAAAACCTCCCGGAGAGTATAATGCTGATATCGTTACTGGTGAAGGTCAGTCTCTGGGTAACCACCTTTCTCTTGGCGGTCCCTATTTAGGAATATTTGCAGCTAAAAAATCACTTATCAGAAAAATGCCGGGACGTATTGCTGCTGTAACTGAGGATAAAGACGGAAGACGGGGGTTTGTGCTCACTCTTCAGACCCGTGAACAGCATATCCGGCGGGACAGGGCTACGTCTTCTATCTGTACCAACCAGCAGTTATGTGCTCTAGCTGCCACAGTGTATATGGCTTTAATGGGTAAAAAGGGGATACCAGCAGTAGCTGATCTCTGTGTACAGAAGGCTCACTATCTTGCTGAAAAACTTGCTGACATTAAAGGAGTAGAACTTATAGCGGATCATCCATTTTTCAAGGAATTTGCTCTGAAGATTCCGGGTAAGGCAGATACAGTAATAAATCAGATGCGGAAAGAAAATATCTTTGCAGGCATTGATCTTTCCAGATTTGATTATGACATGGACAATGCTCTTCTGGTGGCAGTAACAGAGAAGAGAACCAAAGAAGAAATGGACAGGTATGTTGAGGTTATGAAAGAGATTCTTTAGAAAGATAAGGATAAAACAGAGAATAAAGGAAAAAGGAAAAAGGAAAAAGTGAAAGACTAAAGATCAAAGACCAAAGAAAAAATACAAAATACAAAAAAGAACTTGAGAACTTTAGAATGAAATCTCGTAAGGATAGAGGCAGTCCCTGACTGCCGGTAGTGTTTAGCGTTTTTGAAAATCGGTATTCAGAAGTTGGAGTTGACCGCAGACCGCGGACGGCAGACCGCGTGGCGCAGGAAATTTTTAGGCATTAGAGAGAGGTGGTTTGTGATTGTTGATCATGTGTCATTGATGTGATTATGTCGGAGTATCGGGGAAAATCACAATACTCAAATCCCAAATTCCAAATAAATCACAATAAACAAATTCAAAATCACAAACAAAAACACTCTTGTCTGAACAATTTGGTCATTGGAATTTGGAATTTAATTGTTATTTGGTACTTGTTATTTGGGATTTATACAATCCAGTATTCCACTATTCCATTATGATCTCCATGTGTTTCAGTGGTGAATTAGAAAAGGGGGTACGATGAAAAAAATAATTTTTGTCATAACTGTTTCTGCACTTTTACTGTATTATATTTCCTGCGGGAAAAAACAAAAAGAACCGGAACCCAGACCTGAGGCAGAAGAAGCATTACAGCTCAGTGAAAAAGTAGAAACTGAGGTAGAGCTGCCCCGGACACAATGGAAACGATCCCTGGCTATACGATCTGCTCTGCCTTCAGAAGGACCGGAAATCGATCTGTTTCAATTCATTTTTAATCAAAGTTTGTATGACAGGATTGCTGAAAATACATCATTAAAAACCACTGTATTGCCCTCTTCATCTGTTCAGAAGGCAGAAGATTATGTTCTTTTTACCCAGGTGCAAAAAGAACAAGGTGTTGTTATAGCTGATGTCAGTGTAAAAGACCTGCATAATGATTCCACTCTCTTTAAAAAAAATTACACCAGTAAACCGGACTCTTTTTTTACCCTCGTAGAACATATTGCAGCAGAACTTCCGGCTGAGATTGTCTCTCAGGGCAGTGTTGCTCAGTCAACCCGATCACAGAATTTATCTGAAGAACTCATGGATGAGTATGGAAAGGCTGTTTCTTTATATCTAGAAAATACTCATAAAAATACAGACAAGGCAGTAAAAATTTTTAAAAATATCATTAAACAGGATTCAAGTTTTGTTCCTGCTTATACAGGGCTTGCCCGCTGCTATCTTCAAATCGTCTACGAGGGATGGGACAGAAACCTGGTCTGGCTTCGTCTGGCTCAAGAAACTGCCCGGAAAGCTTTACAGAAAGGTGAATCAGCAGAGCTCCATGGTATCCAGGGTAAAGTATATCTTAAATTCGGGGATTATAAATTGGCGGAAGAACATTTCCGTAAAGCGATAAAAACTAATCCGAATCTGGCTGAGGCCTGGGCCGGTCTGGGAAATGTATATAATTTTTACGGTCTCTATAACCCCAGTATACAATCTTTTTCCAACGCATTAGATTTACATCCGTTTGACATTGAATCAAGGGTAAGTCTCAGTATGCTTCAAACAGGTCTGAGAAAATATGAGGAAAGTTATCAGACTATAAAAAAGGGATTAGAACAGTATCCTGAAAAGCTTTTTTTCCATTCTTTTTTAGGATTGATACGATTGTATCAGAATGATCTTGAGCAGGCTGAGAAGGAAATCAGTATAGGATTGAACAGTGATCAGTATACAATTTTTTCTCATGCTGTTTCAGCAATGGTCCAGGCCAGGAAAGGGAATCAGGATCAGGCACTGGCTGAAGTAGAACTGGAAGTAAAGCCCTATGTAAACAGCAATGCCTCGCTTGCCACAGCAGTGGCAGCAGTATATGCCCTGCTTAACAGAAACGGCCTGGCTGTTCAGTGGATCCAGAAAGCTCATGAGTACGGATTTAAAGAATATATATGGCTTGCCAATGATCCTCATTATGATAATCTGAGAGATGACCAGCGTTTTATTGCAATTCTGGATACCATTAAAACTGAATGGAAGCGAAATCTGGAAAATTACAGATCTTTATAAATTTGAATTAACATTTTTTTATGATAAATCCCTTAATTGTTCAATCAGCGTTTTTTAAAATATATTGTGATAAAGATTTTAATAGCGATTGCGATACCGAAGCTGAATCCCGAAGTAATTAAAAATTTAAATTTTATATAGAGGAGGATTATATGAAGTATAAAGTAAATGTCTCTTTATCCAGGATGGTTACTTTTCTCCTGTTAAGTTTGTTTCTTGCCTGCTTTGTTGCGGTCCAGGCACAGGAGAGTATTACAGCCCCAGGAGATTTTTTTAAATTTAGTCTCGGAACTGACCGGAAACTGGCCAGGTGGGACAGGATAGTAGATTATTTTTATCAGCTGGAAAAAGAAAGTGAAAAAATAAAAGTGATACACATGGGATCCTCTACCATGGGGAATCCTTTTCTGGTACTGATCATATCTTCTCCGGAAAATCTGTCAGACCTAAATCGTTTACGAAAAATCAATCAAACAATAAGTGATCCCCGCAATGCTCCTGAGGCAAAGATCAATAGTTATATTGATGAAGGAAAAGCAGTTATCTGTCAGTCTATGGGGCTGCATGCCACTGAAGTGGGTGGTACTCAGATGACGCCGGAATTTGCTTATGATCTTCTCTCCCGGGAAGATTCTGAAACACAAAGAATCCTGAATAATGTATTATTTTTTATGATCCCCTGTTTTAATCCGGATGGACAGATCATGGTAACAGACTGGTACAGAAAGACAGTGGGAACTGAATATGAAGGATTATCTCTGCCCTGGCTGTATCATACCTATGCCGGACATGATAACAACAGAGACGGTGATTATCTGAATTTACAGGAATCTAAATATGCAGCACAGCTGATGTATATTGACTGGCCTCCTCAGGCCTATATTGATCATCATCAGATGGGCAGCTACGGTGCCCGTTTCTATGTTCCTCCTTACTGTGAACCGATCCGTCCCTGTGCAGATCCTCTGATCTGGCGCGAGATCAGCTGGTACGGAGCTCATATTGCATACAAGCTGGAAGAAGCGGGAATCAAGGGAGTGATCAATAATGCTATGTTCCCGGGATGGGGACATTTCGGCTGGCACTGGATCACTCCTTTTCATAATATTGCCGGTATGCTTACTGAATCTGCCAGTGCCAGACTGGCTACTCCTCTGTATATACATCCTGATCAGCTTAAGGGCGGAAGCAGGCAGTTTCCTGAATATGAAGCCCAGTCCACGTTTCCCAGCCCCTGGCCGGGTGGATGGTGGAGGCTGGGTGATATTGTAGAGCAGAAGATAATATCAGCCCGGGCATTACTGGATCTGGCAGCCAGAAATAAAGAAACTGTATTAAGAAATGCTTATCTTAAAGCAAAACATCAGACTGAGCGAGGAGCTCAAGGTGAAGTCAATGCAGTTGTGATCCCGGCTGATCAGCATGATTATCTCACTGCAGTTAAAATGATCAATACACTTATGAAATCAGGGATTGAAGTGCAGAAAGCTGGCCAAGGTTTTTCTTTACATGACAGGTTCTTTGCAGCCAATTCTTATATCATATCACTGGCTCAGCCCAAGATGGGGCTTATTCGGAATCTGCTCATGGAAACCCATTATACAGACAATCCCTGGACCCGCAGCAGAAAAAATGAACCGCTGCGCCCCTATGATCTCGCCACTCATACCATGAACGAATTTATGGGGGTGAAAGCAGTTCCGGTTAACTGTAAAGAAGAGTATGATTTCAGTATTTTAGAACAATTAGAAGAAATAAAGGGCAGGATTTTTTCCGAAGGAGAGGCATATATTCTTGACGGCAGGGTGAACAACAGTTATAAGGCGGTCAATATTCTTCTGGATAATGATATTGACGTTCAGAGACTGGACAAACCGTTTCACCAACACCAACAGGGTGATTTTGTAATCGTCTCTGCATCTAAAGATATTTTTTCCCGTGTGGCACAGGAAACTGGAGTTGACTTTAACGCTCTGGAAGAAATCCCTGAAACCGGGATTCATACTGTAAAGCGGGGTCGCCTGGGAATGTACAGACGCTACTGGGGCGGCAACATGGATGAAGGGTGGACCCGTCTGCTTCTGGAACAGTTTGATTTTCCTTATGAATCTTTACGTGATGCTGAGATCAGGAAGAGCAATTTAAAGAAAAGATGGGATGTGATCATTATTCCCAGTGATTCCCCGGAAATGATAACCGGAGATTTTACTGAACGCTACAGACGCTGGCTGTCACCTGATTATCCTGAAAAGTATAAAAGCGGGATCGGTGAAGAAGGGGTTGAAAATCTGAAAGAATTTGTCAGAGAAGGTGGTACTCTGGTTACTTTCGGAGAATCGTATGAATTTGCTGTGGAAAGATTTGATCTTAAGGTTGAGAATGTACTGGATCAATATGAGTCGGCTGAATTTTTCTGTCCCGGATCAACTATTCGGATGAGATTTGATAATACACATCCTCTGGCCTATGGTATGCCGGATGAAGGATTGGTAGTTTTCCGCAGCAGTCCTGCTTTTGAGATTATTCCGGGCAGATTCAATTATAAATATAAAACAGTAGCACGATATGCAGAAGAAAATCTACTTAAGAGTGGATGGCTAATCGGAGAGGATAAACTTGCTGGAAAAGCAGGGATGATCTGTGCTCAGTACGGTGAAGGACATATAGTCATTATCGGATTCAGAACTCAGCACCGGGCTCAGACAGACGGAACCTTTAAGCTGCTGTTTAATGCGGTTATTCAGTGATTATGGGAATAGGGAATAGGGAATAGGAAA
>CAZETW010000108.1:0-8563 GCA_964515295.1 uncultured bacterium
CTATTGTATCTTTTATCTTTTATCTTTTATCTTTTATCTTTTGTCTTTTGTCTTTGCTCTTCAGTATCATCTTGAGTTATCTTAATCGTTCGTATAAAAGCATTCTTACCACTTACAATAGTAACGTCTGTACCTTTACATTCAGGACAGGAAAATGAAGGTAAAAATATATGATACTGTGGATCCTCTTTTACTTTAATATCTCCCTCATATCCACAACTTTTGCACTTAATTCGTCCCTTGATTTTCTTAAATATAATTTCAGCACCTTCTGCTATAGTAGATTCAAATCCGGTTTTAATCCAGAATTCAACCTGATCCTGACCAAGAAAGGTCAGTTCTCCAATCTCAATCTCTACTGAATCTACTTTTACCGCATTCTGTTTCTCAGCTTCGGTTAAAACTGTTTTAACAATTGATTGTCCGATTGAGGCTTCGTGCATTTATTTCTCTTCTAGTTTTAATGCCTGGATTAACTCCGGAACTCCTTCACCTGTTCTGGCATTGGTGTAAACCGTCTTTATTCCGGGACGCACTTTTAAGGCATCCACCCGGAACTGATCTAAATCCACATCCATTGCTTCTGCCATATCTTTCTTATTAATGACAGCCACAGTAGCATTCTGGAAAATATAGGGGTGTTTTACAATCATATAAGGTCCTTCTGTAGTGGATACAATAACTATACGCTGATGTGTGCCTACAGGAAAACTGCTGGGACAAATAAGATTTCCCACATTCTCTACTAAAATAAGATCAAGTGAGGAAAGATCCAAAGCATCCAATCCATTACGAATCAGATTGGCATCCAGATGACATCCTCCTTCTGTATTTATCTGCAGTACCTTTGCGCCTCTGTCTTTAATTCTGTCTGCATCAATAGTGGTAGTTAAGTCCCCGGCAATAACTGCAATTCGATACTTATTATGCAAACTGGTAACTAACTGCTGGATAATCGAGGTTTTACCGGAACCGATAGAACCTAAAATATCTACAGCATGTATGTTATGGTTATTTAATATCTCTAAATTTTTCTCTGCTAACTCAGAATTTTTACTGTAAAGATTCTTGTTTATTTTTATTTCAAAACTCTTGCCATCTTCAGTAAATAATTTTTTCATGTATTTTCCCTTTATATTCAAATTTAATTTTATACAGCTATCAATACTTTCTTGAATGTTTGAAAATATAATAAATAAAAACTAAAAGCAAGTAAAAATAATATATATCCATTAAACCTCTTGGATTAAAAGAAAAATATCTATATTTTTTATATAAATCTTATAATAGCACAGGAGTATATATTGAAACTTGTTTTATTTGATATTGACGGCACCCTTGTTAATACCGGCGGTGCAGGTTCAGAGTCAATGCGGATTGCATTTGAACAGATCTGGGGTATTTCAAATGGTTTTAAAAATATTTTCATGATGGGAAAGACCGATTTCAGTATCTTAATGGAAGCTTTAAAAAATAATAACCTTACCCCGGATGAATATAAGGTTAACGATTTCCTGGAAAATTATTTTCAGATTTTAAAACAGGAAATTAAAAAAGACCGTACCGGAAAAAAAATCTGTCCCGGAATTATTCCTCTTTTAAAATCATTATATAAAAGAAAAAATTATACTCTTTCCTTACTTACCGGTAATTATAAAAAATCTGCTTTTATCAAACTTAACCACTTTAATATTGGCCATTTTTTTCACGACGGAGCCTTTTGTGATGACACAGAAAAACGGGAAGAAATGGTACCCATCATTAAAAAAAGAATTGAAAAAAAAGAAAAAACAAAAATTCAGAATAATGATATCTTTGTTATTGGCGATACTCCCAGCGATATTAACGCTGCCCGAAGAAATGGGGTTCATGCTGTAGGCGTCACAACCGGTATCCATACATATAAGGAATTACAATCACATACTCCTGATCATCTTTTTACTGATTTAAGTGATACTGACAGAGTGCTGCAGATTTTGGAAGGATAGTTTACATAAGGAAAAAGGATAAAGGATAAAATATTTTATTAGCAACGAACTAAGCGAACAAAAAAAATATAGAATAGAAAGGGGGGAAAAGGAGCTTACAGTTTTTCAATATATCACCCCTAAAGAGACTGTCGAAAAAGTCAACTGATGTCTTTGCGAGGAACGCAGTGACAAAGCAATCTCCTTCAGTTAATTTAAAAATCTAGGGGATTGCTTCGTAAAAAACACTCGCAATGACATATTCAGGACTTTTTCGACAGTCTCAAAGGGGCTTTGATTATTAGGGCTCTTCTTATTACTATAACTATCTCATCTGATCATTATTCTTTTGCAAATATTTCTCTGTTTCACTGCCAACTTCTGACCACTAAAAACTGGCCCCTGAATGTAATTTCTCTCAAGTTCTAACGTTCTCACATTCTAAAACTCTTACATTCTTTTTTTTGTCTTTTGTCTTTTATCTTTTATCCTTTATCTTTGGTCTTTGGTCTTTTGTCTTTTGTCTTTTGTCTTTTGTCTTCCACTTCTTCCTTCTTCTTTTTTCCATCCTCCTTTCCTCCATTCTCCTTTATATCACTGTTTCCTGAATATGCTTCCCAGCCGGACTGAAAAACGGGAGAAAGGGTTTCGTGAAAAGCCTTTGTCAAATTCTTCATCTTCTGACATGCCCCCAGTTTCTCGTTTAAACGCTTTGTCTATTACATACTTAACCGGATTAACAGCCATAGCTACCAGCTGTCTGGTTTTATCTCTGGTTAATTTCTTTACTTCTTTTGAAATACGTTCCAGTAAATCTCCGGTGATAATCTGAGTTAATGAGACTACCGTCTTATAATTTGGATACAGTTCTCTGTTGGATTTTATATATACTTTTGTACAGTATTTTTCAGTGATTAACGCAATACGGGTCAAAAGAGCTGCATTGACCAGCCCATCCGCAACAGAACCTAAAATACGGGTACTGAAGGTAATCCCCTTAATACTTTCCCCGAAGAGTTTGGAAATTATTTCATCCACAGCATATTCAATTCCTTCAGAACCGCCAATGATCATGGACCAGTATACCATCCGTGCTATTTTCCACAGATCACGGTTGCTGACCCGGCCGTGATACAACAAAAAATACTCTTTGATCATATGAACACTGGAAGAGATAATTAGAACAGCATCTAAAAATCCATTCTGGGCAATGGCAGTACTGTAAAAAACCTTGGTTACATAGCTTTTGCGAATTCTCTTCATCTCAGGTTTAAGATAACTGATCACAGTATTGTATCCGGATTCATTCCTCGGTATAGAATTAAAATCAAAATCTGTTTTTTTAAGATAGGCATTTTTAGAAAAATACCTCATCCGGGTCTGAATAAGCTTATCGGCCTTATCAGGATCAGTGGTGGGACGAAGTCTGGCAGGCATGCCGATAATTCTGAAAAGAGGCAGAATAATAAAGTACCCAATTGCAAGTCCTAGAATAACCAATACTCCATATCCGGCAATGGGATGAAAAGAACGGGAGTAGTGATACAAAATTAGGAACTCTTTGACTATAAAATACAACAGAAACAAAGATAAAAAGAGAGCTATTTTTTTGATCATTTTCATGCTGATTGCTCAGTATTTTACATTAACACTTCTATACATCTGATAACTCAAAATAAAGAAAAAAGATTTAATTAGCAACGAACTAAACGAACTATAAATTATAATAAAAATAATAACAGATAGTTCGTTTAGTTCGTATAGTTAGTTGCTATTTTTGGGTGGTAAGTTTTTTTAATGTTCTAATAAATAATGTATAATGAATAATGCAAATGAAAAAATTGCAAAGATAAAAGCCTGTCCTGAGTTTGTCGAAATGGTCAGAAAAAGAAATAGTATATTTTTAGTTAGGAAAAACCGCAGTCAGAGACTGCGGCTATCTTGGTGGACTAGTCTTTAGTCTTTAGTCTTTAGTTTTTTCCTTTTTCCTTTATCTTTTATCCTTTATCTTTATCATTCCAGCAAAACCATCTTCTTAATATCAACAAAATCCGCCATCTGAATTTTGTAGATATAAATGCCGGAAGAGAATCTGGAAGCATCTACTTTTACTTCATACTCACCAGCCTTATAAAACTTATCAGTTACCGTGGTTATTTCCTGTCCTCGTATATTATATATCTTAAGTATTACCTGACAAGTTTTCTTTACTCCAAATCTAATGGTTGTCTCCGGATTAAAGGGATTAGGATAATTCTGGGTCAGAAAAAATTCCTGAGGTATCTGAGAATCCGTTATCTGTTGAACTGATGTTTCCATACTGTTGGAAAATTCAGAGGTATTGCCATCTGTATCAGTTGCAGTGGCTGTTATCCGGGGACCGGCAAGACTGCCGGTATATGTCCAGTTACCGGAACCGTCAGCATAGGTATACCCTTCATACATCCCTCCCTGATCTGAGGTGTCAGAAAATACTTCTACTAATGCATCAGCAGGTGCCGTTCCGGTTAACGGATCCATACCGGTTAGTACAGGAGCAGCAATACCTGCATTGGCATCATTATTAAGTCTGATACCACCTGAAGTATTCCCTGAAATTGAATTTTGAGTAATGGTTACTTTTTGTGAATCAGATCCGGTCATATATATACCCCATCCCATATTAAACCATATTGTATTTCCCGTACCGATTGTATCAGAAACTGCCCGGCCCGACACAAGAAAGCCATTACCACGATTAGGCAAAGATGATATACCGTCTGCCCCTACACCAACAAAATTTTCATACATATGATTACCACCGCGAGAATTATAGACATATATACCAATACTATTTGCACATACAACATTACCTCTGATGACATTGTTCATACCACCAATTGACATGCCCACATTATCATTGCCCAGAGGAAAAGTACCGCTGGTATCGGTTCCGAAAAAATTATTCTGTATGATATTATACGCGGTTGAATCACTATATAATCGTAATCCAATATATCCATTTCCAGCCACAATATTACGGTCTTCCGCATCTGGTCCACCAATAATATTATAGGAAGCATAGTTAGAAATGTCTATCCCGATATTATTATTGGGAATAGTATCTTGACCAGTACAATCCAGACCTATCCAGTTACCCTGTACACTGTTTGAATCTGTCTTCGCACCATATATCTGGATTCCGGAAGAAAGGTTACCGCTGACAATATTATTACTGATTATAGTATGACTGGTTTTATAGGACAACTCAATACCCTGACGGCCATTACCGACTGCCACGGTTCCACTTGAATCAACTCCCACATAATTACCAAGGATTTGATTATGAGTGGTGTTTTCAGAATAGACACGAATACCTTCTCTGTCGTTGCCGGAGATACAGTTTCTTTCCGTATAGGCATCGCCTCCTATAGTATTATTACTGGCTCCCGCTTTAATTTCAATCCCCCGGTATCCATTACCCAGATCAGTGACACCATCAATGCCCAGTCCGATAAAATTTCCCATAACAATATTATAATCCGTTTCCTCATCCTCAATATTAATCCCATAATAGTAATTTCCTGAAATAATATTTCGTTCGCTGACCTTGCTGCCGCCGATTCTGTTATAGGTAGATCCATAGCTTATCTCTATTCCACTGTCCCCGTTTTCAAGAGCCATATCTCCGGAAGCAGAAAGACCTATAATATTTCCTATTACCACATTACTGTCAGCACCAAAAATATAAATTCCTTTTGAGTTGTTCCCTGAAATAACATTCATACTGTCCGGGCCTGCTCCCCCAACCCTGTTTCGGTTAGAATCGTATAAAATTTGTATTCCGATGCCGTTCCGCAACGTATCATTTCCCGTCGGTGTTGTACCAATATAATTACTGTAAATATGATTATATACAGCTTCATCACCATCCAGTCTCAGACCGTTTCCTGAGAATCCGGAAACCACCAGTCCGCAGATAGCATTATGCGATGAACTGATCTCCAGACCGTGACAATATTCTTTGATTTCACTGCCGTCCAGGAGAATCTCCGGCCCTTCTATATTGGTATCTCTCTGATTATCTTTTTGGGATATTCCATAAATAACCGTACCTCCACCGGATAATTCAGGCAGTTCACTCTGAGGAGCTATTCGCCATACAGTTCCGTCAAAATTTTCATCACTTTCCGGGATATTGAACCAGATAGTGTCGAACTGAATAGTAGCATTACTCTGATTGATAGCCCAGCGCAGGGATCCCTGTCCGGTATCAGCTGTGGTGGTGACCACAATATCCTCCAACAGCCAGACACCGGAAAATTCTGACGTGTTTCCGGCTGTATCAGTTGCTGTTGCTGTTACATAGGATCCGGTAGGAGTTCCTTCCCAGATAAAATTGCCGGATTCATCAGCTTCGGTAGAACCTTGAAAAACCTTGCCTTCATCATCCGGACCGGAAAAAATCTCTACGGTTGATAGGGCCGGTGCAGTGCCGGAGACATTACCTGCAACCTGAATCACCGGTTTCTGAACATCCTGATTGGCCCCTGCTCCCACCTCAATTCCTTTTGATCTGTTACTGTATATGGAATTCCTGGTAATAGTATTTCCTGCAGTAGTAGTACCCCTGACAACAATCCCTTCCTCCATATTATAAGCAATAACATTCGCCGGTCCGATCTGATTATTACAGGCTCCATTACGAATATCTATTCCCTCCGAACCATTAGGCAACCTTTTCTCTTCATCCTCATCAGTACCAACATAATTTCCTGAAACAATATTGTTTTCTGTGGTCGATCCGGATAGTACAATTCCTATGTTACCACTGTTCACTATGAGATTTCTATGTTGCGGATTTTCATCTCCAACAATATTACCGGAAGCATTATATAGATAAATACCATTATACCCATTACCCAATAAAGTATCTATCTCCATATTTGCACCAATTATATTACCAAAAACTTCATTACTATCTGCATTTGACAGGTAAATCCCACTGCCTCTGTTACCCGAAATAATATTTCCTTCTGTATCTGCCGTGCCTCCGATCCGGTTATGTTTGGAAGCTATATTTATTCCAGTATAATTAGAAATTGTATCATCACCAGCAGCATTGAGACCGATATAATTACCCTGAATTCGGTTATAGTCGGTCCCCTCACCACTAATATTTATTCCCTTTTCTTTGTTCCCGGAAATAATATTCTTCTCACATTCACCTCCTCCCCCGATCTGATTACTCCGGGCTCCGTAATAAATATAAATACCGTCACTTTCATTGCTCAGTCTCCTGGTGCCGGAAGCATCAACCCCGATATAATTATTCACTACTGTATTACTGTCTCCCCTGATTACGATACCGTCATTATGATTACCGGAAATTACATTCCTGCTGTCCGGTTGGTATCCTCCGATAAGCGTATGAGTTACCTGCTCCAATAAATAAATTCCATACAAGTTACCCAGGGTATCGTCCCCGATGGCAGTGGTTCCTATATAGTTACCGCTGATTGTATTGTTACGGGTAAAACTTCCCCCGATATAAATTCCAGCGTTCTCAAAACCACTGATAACTAATCCCGTGATCATGTTGTCAGCACTGAAAATTTGAAGGCCGTTTACATATCCATCTATATCCCTTCCATTCAAAACAATCTCAGGTCCCTGTTCATTGGTATCCCCCTGATTTTTGGTCTGGGTATTTCCATCCATAACAACACTATCAGTTATTTCAGATAGTCTGGATTGAACACGAATTGTCCATACAGTTCCGTCAAAACCGCCATCACTGATGGGAATATTAAAATGAATGGAATCCTGTCCGCTGCTCTGATTGGCCAATTCAATTGCCCAACGCAGAGACCCTTCTCCCGTATCAGCAGTAGTGGTTACTATAATATTGCCGACCAGCACAGGTTGAGAAAATCCCGAGGTATTGCCGGATTCATCCGTGGCAGTTGCTGTTACCCAGGGACCTTCCGGTGAATCAGGCCAGAAAAAACTACCCAAACCATCCGCTCTTACTGAACCCAAAAATACCTTCCCCTCATCATCAGGCCCGGAAAATATCTCCACCAAAGCATCAGGAACAGCTGTACCGGATACAGAACTGATTGAGGTGATTTCAGGAGGATTTAATTCTGTATTTCCTCCATTTGTGGTGTTGATGCCTACATAACCATTACTGTGGATGCTGTTTTGGGTTATAGTATTCCCTGTGCTTTGTGCTCCCCATATGTCCACTCCCTCCCACTCATTATACGCAATAACGTTGTTGGGGCCAATCCGGTTGTTTTTTGGTCCCCCGCCAATGGAAACACCATCATTTCCGTTTTTCAAGGGCAGCTCACCTGTCACATCCGTTCCGATCAGATTATTAATCATTTTATTATTTTCCGTATTTTCTCCATAGAGATAAATTCCTGTATTTTCATTCCCTGAAATAAGATTTCCCTCTCCTTCACCTTCACCTCCAATTATATTCACTTTTGGTCCATACATTACGCTAATTCCATCATTTTCATTAGGTACCGGGGAGGTTCCGGACCTATCGGTGCCAATAAAATTGCCCCAAATATAATTGGAATCTGTTGAAACCCCGTATATCT
>CAZETW010000109.1:0-8530 GCA_964515295.1 uncultured bacterium
GTAAAAAAACCTTATTTTAAGAATTTTTACCTTAGTAGAAACATATCATCTTAAAATGCATTACCTTATTACCTTATTACCTTATTTTTATGACAATCATCAATAAGGTAATAAGGTTGAAAGTTTTATTGATTCTTATGCTATTAAGGTTTAAAAAGGGGATAATATATTATTTTTATTTTATGAAATTTGTATATTTCTCTGAATACGCAGTGTTATATCATTTTTGAACTTTTTTAGACAGCAATGGGTAATGAATGTAAATAATTTCAAACTTTACTTGACATTATCTCTAAAAAAATATATATTCTTATGTCTTCTTCGGGGTTAGGTGAAAATCCTTACCGGTGGTTAAAGCCCACGACTGAGTATGTGCTCTGTACATACTTATGAATCAGTGAAATTCTGATGCCGACGGTTACAGTCCGGATGGGAGAAGTTGACAAAAAATGTCTTCCCGATAAAAAGGATTTCTTACCCCGAGAGAGCAATTTTTCGGGGTTTTGTGTATGCATACAAAATATATGAAAAGAGTATTACAGCTTGCACAAAAAGGCATGGGGCACGTCAGTCCTAATCCTCTGGTCGGAGCTTTGGTTGTTAAAAATGATCAGATACTATCTGAAGGATACCATGCAAAATTCGGCGGCCCGCATGCTGAAGCAGCAGTCTTGCAAAAACTCAATCCTTCCCAGGCTGAAAATTCCACCTTATATGTAAATCTGGAACCATGTGTACATCATGGGAAAACCCCTCCCTGTGTTGATAAAATTATTGAATATGACATAGCAAAAGTTATTATTGGTATGGAAGATCCCAATTCTTTGGTAAAGCATAAAGGCATTGACAAACTTCGCTCGGCTGGAATTGAGGTTGAGGTGGGCATTATGGAGAATCAATGCCGGAGATTAAATGAAGCCTTTGTTAAATCAATTACTCAGAAAAAGCCTTTTATCACCTTAAAAATTGCTCAAACCCTGGATGGTAAAATTGCCAGAGAAACCGGAGAATCAAAATGGATTACCAGTGAAAAGGCCAGAAAAATAGTACATAAAATGAGAAAAGCAGCTGATTGTGTTTTAGTAGGAGTAAATACGGTGATTCAGGATAATTGCAGACTTACAGTACGTCTTGTTCCCGGCGATGGTGGAAAAAGGATAATACTGGACAGTAATCTCCGTATACCTTTAGATGCACATGTTATAAATGATGAAAATACGTCTGATACAATTATAGTTACTACTGCAAAAGCTCCTAAGGATAAAATAGATTCAATCCGGAAAACAGGTGCCCAAGTATGGATTGTGGATGAAACTGTTCAGGGAACTGTGGATATAGGAAAATTATTAAAAAAAATATATGATAATAATATGATCTCCGTGCTGGTTGAAGGAGGGAGGAAAGTCTTTACTTCATTTTTAGGTCAGCGAGAGGTAGATAAAATAGTCATATTCATTGCTCCCCGGGTGTTTGGAAAAGGGGTTGAAAGTTTCGGATATCTGGAAGATTCACATATACTTTCTCCGGATAGTTTTAAACAGATACAATGGCATAAAAGAGATAAAGAAATCATTTTTAAAGGATGGCTGTAATGTTTACAGGGATAATTGAAGAAACAGGAACCATAAAAAAAATTGAACCGCTTTCTTCAGGGAAAAAGTTCACTGTTACTGCTGAGAAAGTACTGGACGATCTTTCTGTTGAAGATTCTATTTCAGTAAGTGGTGTATGTTTGACTGTGGTTAAATGTAATGCTGACAATTTTCAGGCTGTAGCTGTTCATGAGACACTTAGCACTTCAATTCTTGGGAAAATCAGAAACGGGATAAAAGTAAATCTGGAAAGAGCTATGAGCAGTATTTCCCGGTTTGGAGGACATTTTGTGTACGGCCATGTTGACGGTATAGGAAATATTCTCTCCGTAATTAATAAAGGAGATAACAGAATTATTGAAATAGAAGTTCCTGAAGAATTAAAAAAATATATGATAAAAAAGGGTTCTGTTGCCGTAGACGGTATAAGTTTGACTATTGCAGATATTAACAGTAATAGAATAAAAATTTCTATAATTCCATACACTTTAGAAAATACAACAATTATTGATACCCGAAAGAGTGATAAAGTCAATATAGAGACAGATATAATAGGAAAATATATAGAAAAACTCTTTAATCAGCAGGAGTATGATATGAACAGCAATTCGAAACTCGTTAATTTTTTACAACAATAATAGTTATTCATAAATAAATATAGTTATTATACAAATTTTTAGCATTAAAGGGAATACAATGAAGAGAATGTATAAAGTAAAACAAGCAATTGAGGATTATAATAAGGGTAAAATGCTCATTGTAGTGGATGACGAAGATCGGGAGAACGAAGGAGATCTGGTTGTTGCTGCGGATCATATTACTCCAGAAAAAGTAAATTTTATGGCCAAGCATGCCCGGGGATTAATCTGTATATCTTTAGATTCAAAAAGACTCGATGAACTTGATTTACATCCCATGGTACGGGAAAACACTTCAAAATTGGGCACTTCTTTTACTGTATCAGTGGATGCTGCTAAAGGGATATCAACAGGTATATCAGCATTTGACCGGGCTGAGACCATTAAAATATTGGTAAACCCTGAGTCCACGTCCAAAGATCTGGTTAGACCGGGTCATATTTTTCCTCTCCGAGCAGAAAAAGGCGGAGTGTTGAGCAGAGCCGGTCACACTGAAGCTGCAGTTGATCTGGCACGTCTGGCTGGTTTGCATAAAGCAGGAGTATTATGTGAAATTATGGATGATGACGGAACCATGGCCCGTTTACCAACTTTGGAAAAGTTTGCAGAACGATTCGATCTGAAAATACTTACTATCCGGGATTTAATTGCATACAGGACTAAACATGATACAATGGTTCACAAAAAAGTCACTACTTATTTACCCACTAAATGGGGAAAATTCAAACTTCATCTTTACAAGAGTGATATTGATGAGCATCACCATTTGGCACTGGTGAAAGGAGAAATCAATTCCAAAGAAAAGATACTGGTACGGGTTCATTCTGAATGTCTTACAGGAGATGTGTTTGGATCCTGGCGTTGTGATTGCGGGGATCAGCTGCACAGTGCTCTGGGAAAAATTGAAAAAAAAGGAAAGGGGATATTTCTCTATATGCGTCAGGAAGGACGCGGTATTGGACTGGATAATAAAATTAGGGCATATGAATTACAGGATAAAGGAAAAGATACAGTCGAAGCGAATGAAGTTCTGGGCTTTGCTGCGGATTTAAGAGATTATGGAGTAGGAGCTCAGATCCTTTATGATCTGGGTGCACGAAAAATATCTTTACTTACCAATAATCCCAAGAAAATAGTGGGACTGGAAGGATACGGACTTGAGATTGTGGAACGTATTCCCCTGGAAATTGAGCCTAAACATGAGAATGCTTTTTATCTGCAAACAAAGCGGGATAAACTGGGACATTTAATTTCAAAGGACTGGATAATCAAGAAATAACATAGTTATATACATTTAATTATTAAATAAAAAATATACATAACAGTTAAGCAGGAGGAATTATGTCAAAAATATTTGAAGGTCAGCTTGATGCCAAAGGAAAGAAATTTGGCATTGTTGTAAGCAGATTCAATGAACTGATAACCAAACGATTACTGGAAGGAAGCCTGGATTGCATAGAGCGTCATGGAGGTGATATCGATAATCTTGATATTGTATGGGTACCCGGTTCATTTGAATTACCCCATATAGCCAAGCACATGGCAGAAAGCAATAAGTATAATGCAGTCATATGTTTGGCTGCTGTCATCCGGGGAAGTACTGTACATTTCGAGTATATAGCCAATGAACTTACAAAAGGAATTGCTCAGATAAATATACAGACCGGTGTACCGACTATTTATGGTGTCATAACCTGTGATACCATAGAGCAGGCAGTAGAAAGAGCAGGGACTAAACAGGGGAACAAAGGATGGCAGGCAGCGTTATCTGCTATTGAAATGGCGGATCTAAAAGGGAGACTGTAATTGTGAGAAAAGTATGTTTATTTCTTTTAATACTGTTATTTGTAACTTCTGGGTATAGTTTAAATTTTGAATGGAGTATCTATACATCTTTATATACAGTTAACGATTTATGTTATAACAATGGTATTATCTGGTGTGTTACTGAAGGAGGATTTTTTGCTTATGATATCAACAGTCAGGCAGTAAAAAAGTGGTCTCTTCAGAATGGTCTGGCTTATAATCAGGCAACTTCTGTAGTAAGTGACAGTGATACCATGCTATGGCTGGGTTTTGAGAATGGTCTGATCCAAATTTTTGATTTACAGAACTATGAATTCAGCACAATTTTTGATTATCGGGGTAACAGGATCATTTCCCTGAATTCAAAAGGCGATTCCCTGTTTGTGGGATTGGATATAGGTTTGAGTCTATACATTAAATCCCGGAGAGAAGTCAAGGAGACATATAAGCATCTGGGATATGATATTCAGGTTGATCTGCCGGTAAAAGATATTGAAATTCTGGGAGATACGATATGGGCTGCAACTGAGCAGGGATTGGCCTATTCTCAGCTGAATAATACGAATCTTCTGGATCCGGCTAACTGGACTAATGTGTTTGCTGAAGACGGACTTCCTTCTTCAAATATAACATGTTTGTTGAGTTATCATAATACTATATATGCAGGTACGGATAAACTTTTATCCCGGAAAAAAAAAGATTCATGGGAAAATGTTTCAGCAGATCAGTATTTTAAATCTTCCGGTATTCTGGATATGGCCACTAATGGATCAGAACTGTATGTACTTGCCGGTAATGGAGTTTACTTTTTACAGAATGATATGTTACAGCGGATTGCTGCAGGTTTTTCAAATGGTATCTCACTTACCTGTACTGATTCTGAAGTGTGGGCAGGAACAGAAAGAGGATTGAAATATATATCAGAGGATCAGCAGAATTGGAACAGTTTTATTCCTGACTCTCCTCAGAGTAATGTATTTAAAGATTTAGCCATGGATAAGAGAAATAATGTATGGTGTGCAGTTACAGGCGGTTTTTGTTCTTTCAACGGAGAAAACTGGGACGTGTATGATAAGACAAATATTCCGGATTTACTATCAGAGGATATGCGGGCCGTAACTGTGGATAATTCCAATAATATCTGGATAGGTTCCTGGGGAGGTGGAATAATACTCTTAAAACCTGATTCTACCTTTCAGTTCTTTAATGCCGGGAATGGTTTTTTAGGCGGAGTCTCAGAGGATCATGATTATGCAGTTGTACCTGATATAATGGTTGATCATAATGATGCTGTCTGGATATTGAATTATCGTTCTGATAAAAAAGCATATTTAATTTCAGTAGTCAATGATTCTGCTACAGGAGAATTTATATGGACCTATTATTATACTCAGGATTCTTTACTCAGCTGTATAACTGAAGATACCTATGGAAGAAAGTGGATCGGCACAGAAAATAATGGTGTGTTTGTAATTGATGATAACAATACACCAACCATTAAAAGCGATGATTATTTTGCTGGAACCATAAAGAAAGCTGACGGGCTTGAGAGTGAAGAAATAACTTCTCTGACAGCTGATGAAAGCGGGGGAGTATGGATCGGTACTACGGTAGGACTTTACTATTATTTCAACTCTCTTACTCCCAACTACCAGATCCCTTCCCAGTATGTACAGTCTCTCCTTCTGGATGGATTTGATAATCTCTGGGTAGGCATGGATCAGGGATTGAGTTTCTTCCCTTCTGACAGTTATTTTGGTGAAAATTATAATACAGACAATAGTTTGCTGACCTCAAATAATGTACAATCATTTACTCTGGATAACACTACCGGGAATCTGTATGTTGGCACTGACAGAGGGCTTACCTGTATTCAAACCCCTTATGCAGAACCGGAACCGAATTTAGATAATGTAATTGTGTATCCCAATCCTTTTAAAGTGGGAGAACACAGTTCACTTACCATAGACAATCTGGCGCGGAATACAGCCGTGAATATTTATTCACCCAGCGGGTATCTGGTCAGAAGCTTTACACAGGAGGAGGTTAATGGAAAAATGATAAAATGGGATGGAACAAACAAAGCCGGTGATTATGTAGCAAGTGGTGTGTATATAATTGTTGCAGCTGTTAAGGAGGGTGAAACCAATGTCGGTAAGCTGGCGGTTATTCATTAATAACAGGGAGAATCCATGGTGAAATATTATACAAAATGCTCAAAGTTTATAATTTTATTATTCATTTTACTTTTTGTTCATTCACTTTTTGCTCAGAAGTATTTTGATTCTGCTGCTGTTTATTCCGACAGTATTCGTTTGACCATACTGAATCCATCTGCAAGCAGGATATCTACTGTATGTGATCTCAGAAACAGAGGCGTGATTACTATTGAAAAATTATTGGTTATTGGTGTATACCATGATAAGGAAAGAACTAACTATAGTGAAGCGTCTGAATATAAGAAAAAACATGAAATAAACTGGCTGAAGTTTCATAAATTATCCGGAATTCTGAATGAAAGTATTATTTTTCAAAAAAATTCATATACCCAGGATTTTGAAAAAATTTTTTATAAATCTGATGGTGTTATGCTGTTTGGAGGTCCTGACATTCCGCCTTCTGTATATGGCCATTCCACCAGTCTTCTGACATCAATTTCAACACCATACCGTCATTATCTGGAACTTTCTCTGGTCTTTCATCTTTTAGGCGGCAGCCAGAATGATGATTATCAGGCTTTACTGAATGAAAATCCGGAATTTCCTGTAATAGGATTCTGTCTTGGCGCTCAGACAATGAATGTGGCAGCCGGGGGCACTATGATACAGGATATCTGGTCAGAGGAATATGGGGTTAAAGCCGTGGAACAAGTTTTACATTTAGATCCAAGTACATGGCATAAGAATCCCTTTGTTAAACTGTATCCGGAACAAAAGCTGGTGTACTATCATCTTCATAAAATTTGTCTTTCTGAAGAAGGGAAGTTTGTAACAGAATTCGCTTTTAATAAAAATGATACTCCTCTGGTTTTAAGCGGCCACCATCAAATGGTTGACACCCTGGGTAAAAATTTTATGATAATTGCTTCTTCTATGGACGGCAGAGTACCTGAAGCCATTGAACATCTCAAATATCCAAATGTACTGGGTGTACAATTTCATCCCGAGTACAGTATGCTCTGGGATCCTGAACAGACCTTTCAGTTCACTCCTTCTGATGCGGTGAAAAAAAGTCTGTATTCAGTTCTGGAAAAAAATCCTCCCAGTGTAAAATTTCATAAAAAACTCTGGTCCTGGTTTGAGGAGAAGATGGTGGAGTATCATGAACGTAGAGGGACAAGACATTAGTTATTATAGTTAACCATCATTGAGAATATTGGAACGGGGTATCGGAGAAGTATTATGATAGATCGCGCATTGTATAACGACTCTATGACACAAAGACGCTACGACTCTAAGACTAATGAAAAAAATACTTTGTTAATGAATAATGTATAATGAATAATGATCAAATCGAAGACCCGTCAGGGACGATATAGTTATAGTAAAGAAAGTCTTGATATACTTTAAGAATTAAAGACTTAAAGACTAACGAAAAAAGATAAAAATAGTTTGTATAGTTAGTTTAGGAGACATAATATGAAATATGTAATTTCCATAGTACTGATAATAATGAATCATATCCTTTTGGCCCAGAATCCTACCGGTCATGTGCTTCTGGAGCTGATAGTTGAAAATCTGAATTCAGAGACCAAAATTGTTACCAGTAAAATGATCATTCAAGGCAGACGTGCCAGCCGTACTATTGAATCAAAAAGCTGGATAGAAGGAGAAGAGAAGTCATTTACAGAGTATTTGTCTCCACCCCGGGAACAGGGAACCAAAATGCTTAAAATCGAAGATAATCTATGGATGTATTCTCCCTCTACTGACCGTATTATAACAATTTCCGGGCATATGCTCAGACAGTCGGTTATGGGTTCTGATCTTTCCTATGAGGATATGATGGAAGACCCCAGACTGGAAAATCATTACGATCCGGTGGTAACTGGAACAGATACGCTTAACGGAACTGAATGCTGGGTGATGGAACTTACAGCCACCACCACAGATGTAGCCTACCATTTTCGCAAGATGTGGATCGATAAAGAGAAATATGTTCCCTTAAAGGAAGAGTTATATGCAAAAGGAGGGAAACTGCTCAAAAAGACCGAAGTCACGGAGGTCAAAAAGGTTGAGGGCCGGTGGTATCCGTTTAAGATGGTTTTCAAGGATGTGCTGAAAAGGGGAGAGGGAACTGAATTTATTATTGAGTCCATTACTTTTAATAAAGATATACCGGAATATCTGTTTTCCAAGGCGGCGCTGAAGCGGTAGGTGGAGTGTATTTAAACGAGTTATAATTTTTGTTGTCAAATTTTTTGTTACTAAAGTGAACAATTTTATTAATTCCATTTCAGATTAACGATCAATGATTGATGATTTGAGAAGAACT
>CAZETW010000110.1:0-7058 GCA_964515295.1 uncultured bacterium
AATCTTCACGTAAGGTTTTGGCATAGATTTTTGCAAATTCATCCCATGGAATCTTAGTTGCCAGATGAACCCAACGGTTGTTTTTGTCCAATCCATAATAAAAAGGGGTTTTGAACTCTTCAATAGAAAGCTGTTTTGTGCTTGTATATTTTATCATTTTATCTCCAAGGTTTTTAGTCCGATTTTGATAAAATGTATGGATTTTTTATCACAAATACAACCATTAATTTATTTATTTTCAATAGTTTATAACTTTTTCAGGAAGCCCTAATTAATTTTTTAACTTTTATATTGTTAAAATAAACAATGTGTCCCTTTTCAGAACCCACTATCGGCAGATTTAAAAAAAAGAATGGTACTACATATAATCTTAGATAAAACTGTACATTAAGCTGACGACATAAAAATCTCTATATTCAGATGATCGGGTAAGAATATTTCAGAACTGAAAGGATATGTATATTTTGGATATTACTAATAAAAATGAATAATGTCAAGAAAAAAAACGGAATGGTGGCTTTTTGATGTATGATAATAAAACATGAAAAATAATGATGATCAATATCAATAACAGGTTGCAGTTTAGTGTCTAATATCCCACCTCCGGACAAAGATAACCAATATATCACTTTTGACAAAATATACTTCATGTAATACTGACTACATCAAAAATGAATTATATATGCTGAATCTGAACAAGGGACCAGTTATAATCATAACCTACGTTTCCGGTCCCTTGCTCTGATATATCACCTCAAACAGCACCTAAAAATCCATACTCATATCCAGATTCATTTCATAAAAATCATCTTCTTTACTTTCACGATAGTTCCGGATTCTGACCCCAGAGATCGAACTATAATCCGGTAAAAATACATACCGGAAGATACTGTATTACCGTTAACATCGCTTCCTCTCCAGATAACAGTATGGTTACCCGCAGCCTGATGCCCCTGAATGAGTCGATTGATCTCCTTGCCCTGAAGATCATACACAACTAAGGACACTTCACCTTCTTGTGGTAAATCGAACGCAATACAGGTTTCAGGATTAAACGGGTTGGGATAGTTCTGGTACAGCTGAAATGTACAAGGCAGATCAGAAGACATATCTCCATCATCTTCTATCGCCGTTCCAATCCCGCTTTCACCCCAAAATCCGGAAACCATGCCATAATTAGTACTGGTCATACTCCCTGCTTCTGAAGGCTGACCGCATGCTCCCTGAATGGCATAATTGGAAGATGTAGAAGTACCGCCTCCACTGTTGATCTCCCACTTTTTTAAGGTGTGATTTTCACTGCTCTGAGAAAAAACTGTAATTGTAAACAGAACACATACTATCAGGGACAACAAGACCTCACTGCCGGATAATGCCGGATATTTTTTTAATACCATAATAGTACTCCTTACATTCAAAAAGTGTTCGTTTATTGTTTATCCCTGATACTTTTCAGTTCCTGCGGTTTTTCATAATCTTCACTTAACTTTTCCTCCTGTTCCTGAATTTTCTGCTTCTCTTTTCGCACTTGCTGTTGTATTTCTTTATCCATTTTAAAATCATAATAATCTACTCGAAAAGTTTCAGACATTCCAAATAATTCAGGATAAAGATATTTTCCTCGCTCCTGACCCACTTTGTCTACCTCTACCTGAATTCGATTCTCATCAGCCCAGACATCCTGACGGATCCCGGTTACCTGCCAGGATACTTTCATACCCGGTTTTCCACCGGCAATAAAAAACTGATTACCGGAAATTTCCTCTGCAATATAGAGATCGGGAGCCGGAGCACCAATGGCAGTAAGCTGATAACGGAAATCCCGGTTCAATGCTTGAAAATAATCCGGAAGGTTGACTATGGCTTCCCCATTACTATCTAATACTACATTACCATTATAAACATTCATCATATCCGGAGACTCTACAAAAGAATGCTGCAAATATTTATTAGTGGGATCTAAAGGATGATCAATCATGAAAGAGCCGCCTCCTTTTGATAGTGTACCGGTAATCTTAACATCCCCTGAAAATCTCCCAGCATAACTACTGCTACTTGCTCCATACACACCATAGTGATTGCTTCCAAAATAACCGTAGTTTCCGGAACTTACATGTTTACCATATACTCCACAATCACTATGACCAAGGATTCCGTAGTTACCAGTAGTATGTTCTCCAAACGCACCATTATCGGTACTTCCAAGATAACCATAATTATTGCTAGTTTCTTCTATACCAAAAGCACCGTAAGAGCATCCGAGCATCCCATGTGTCTCACCTCCCATACCGGAGTACTCACCATAAACACCCCCATTGTATCCCAGAGCTCCTTCAAAGTCACCACCTATTGAATATTCTTTACCATAAACAGCCCCTCCAACATTACTGCTTGGTGAACCACCAAGTGAACTTATGAATCCATGAGATACAGAAAGAGAATAGGATGCTTTAATAAGCGGACTAATTGTATTGCTACTCAACTCCAGTGGTATTGCTAAATTTAAAGTAACATCTCCTGAATTACCCCCTCCAGTTAATCCAGTTCCAGCATTAACTGCTGTAATATCACCACTACCACCGCCAGAAGCAGCAATAGTAATAGTATTGGCTGCATCATCAGGAGTAATGGTTATGTTACTGCCTTCCACAAGATCCACATTTCCTCCGTTATTGGAGACACCGTCGATACTGGAAATAATATCAGGTATGGATCCCGATTCTACAAAATCATCTGCAGCGTTACCATCCAGACTGTCTGCTTGATTAGCTCTGAAAGCATATCCCACACTGACCAGACGTGTACGTGGTGTCATCTCAGAATCACTTCCTACTTTAAGAGCAAGAAATCTGTCACTCCCGTCAAATAAAGTATAAGAAAGTGGGGTCACCGATCCAAGTAATACGCTGAAAACACCCTCCAGGACTGTAACTGACTGAGTCTCACTCCAGATTGCTGTGCCTCCCGATGCTGTGTTGTACATGCGGAATTCAATAGAACGTGTGCCGTTTACGGGATTTCCGTCTCCATCTGCCAGATATCCCTGATAGTTAATAAGCTGAGGAACCTGAGCACTTCCCCAGGAACCAACCAGGAATACAACTACCAATAATACTGCTTTTACAGCTGTTTTTTTCTTCATAGTTACCCCCTTGTTTTAAATGAAAGATTTATACAATCAAAAAGAATAGAATGACATATAGTCTCAGAAAAAACTATACACTACGCTGAGGCAGGTATTACAAAACAAATAATCCTTATATTGAATTCAGTAAATCGAATTAACGATGTAGGAACTGGAATAAATTTTATATTATAAATTTTACTGATAAAAATAGACAATGTCAAGAAAAAAATGTTGATGTTTTGATTTAAAATATATATTTTAAAATGACTGTTATTAATAGTATATATCAACAATATAATATGAATCCCAAAATATTGCATTAACAATAAAGGAGGTAACCATTATGCGAAAAGTATTTATTATATTTTTGCTGATTTCTATCTGTATGCCTGTACTACTATTTTCTTATTCAGGCAAAATAGTACATGAAATTCCCGCACCGTATAAACGCTCAACTGGGCTTACTTTTGACGGGAAACATTTATGGGTTGCAGATTATCAGAAACACATACTGATTGCTATAAATCCCAAAACTGGAGAGACAGTAAAAGAAATTCCCTCTCCCGGTCTGTGGCCTCTGGGATTGGCCTGGGACGGAACCAATTTATGGAACATTGATAAGTATCAGCGCAGAATTTTTAAAATTGATCCTGATAATGGAACCATTCTCTCTGCCATCAGCACTCCTTCCGCCAGTTCAGAAGGATTGACCTGGGACGGAAATACCCTGTGGGTAGCTGATTCCCGCTCAGACGAGATCATGAAGATTGACCTCAGTGACGGTACCGCTGTGAAAACATTTTCTGCTCCGGACAGTGACGTACGGGGGATCACCTATGATGGTACCTATTTCTGGTGTACGGACCGTATCAAAGATGAAATATATATGGTTGATCCTGATAACGGAGAAGTCATTATTATAACTGATGCACCCGGACCGTTCAGCCGGGGAATTGCATGGGATGGTCAGTATTTATGGAATGTTGATTATCAGACCAATACAATCTATCAGTTGATCAGCCGGGATGATGAATTGTATACACTAAAAGATAAACGCAACGCAAAGATCACCGTCACTCATACTGCCAGAATATTTGGAAAAGGGAATCTGCATAACTTAGATGTATATTTTGCTCTGCCGGAAAAGAGTCCTGCTCAGAAAATACTTTCCAAATCTTTTGACCCGGAATCATACGATGTGGTGAAAGACCGCTGGAATCAGCCTTTTGCCCATTTTCAGTATCAGAATATAGCTTCAGAAGCTGCTCTGCATTCCATTATGACCGTGGAAGCTGAAGTAAATGCCATCTCTTATTTTATTTTTCCGGACAAATGCGGTACACTCAAAGACATTCCCAAAGACATAAGAAAAGAGTACACTGCTGACGGCAGCAAATATCAAATCAATGATCCCTATATGCAGGATGTAGCAAAAAAGATCGTCGGAGATGAAAAAAATCCTTACTGGATTGCCAGAAAAATATTTGATCATGTACGTAAAACCCTGGAGTATAAATTAGAGGGCGGATGGAATACTGCTCCGGTAGTATTAAAGAGAGGAACCGGCTCCTGTTCAGAATACTCCTTTTGCTTTATTGCTCTATGCCGGGCTGCTGGTGTACCCGCACGCTATGTAGGCAGTATTGTCGTCCGCGGGGATGATGCCTGTCTGGATGGTGTATTTCACCGCTGGCCTCAGGTGTATCTTCCCAATTACGGATGGATTCATATGGATCCGCAGGGCGGAGATAAAGCAAAGCCCAGGGACCGGGCCATGAATATCGGTCATTTATCCAACCGTTTTCTGATCACCACCCAGGGAGGCGGTGATTCTGAATACATGGGCTGGTACTACAATACTGATGAAAAATATACCACTGATCCTCAAATAAGAGTTGAAATTGACAGTTACGGAGAATGGGAACCGCTGGAAGATGGTGAATAGCAAGCTATTTAATATAATATGCTGTCTATACGTTCTTGACTCTAGGTCTTAGTGAAAGGAATATGGAGAAAAGGAGAATGGAATAGGGAGGATGGAAGGATAAGGATAAAGGATAAAAGATAAAGGAAAAAGTTAAGAAGACAAAGGTGTCTCCTGCGTGGCTTTTTCCTCTTTTCTAATGGGAGACCAAAGGGGATTTTCCACCGTAATTTATTCATTAAAATTTGATTATTGATATTTTCCCCGTTACCCCGATACTCCGATACTCTATCCTCAATAACCCAAACTATAAAATCCCACTCTTCTTATATCATTCAACAATTCATGCATGATTGTCTGCGGTCTTTTCTGATCTCTGGTTTCTAAGCGTCTACTTTCCCGAGTTCTTTAGCTCTGATGTTCTCACTAATGTTCTCAGGTTCTCTCTTGCTTCTTGTTTCTTTATTCTTCCCTATTACCAATTAACTATTTCAGCTTATCAATCTCCTCCTGTACTTCATCTGCTCCTTCAGCATAAAATTCTTCTTCATCCGGAGCCAGCTCTTTTAACAAACGAAGAAATTCACCGGCATGTACTCTTTCTTCATCAGCGATATCTTTCAATACTTCCTGTGCCAACTTATTGTCTGTTGATTCTGCCAGCTGCATATAGAGCTGAACTGCCTCATATTCAGCTGCAATCATAAAACGGATAGCCCGGATAAGTTCCTGATCAGTCAGTTTACGATCATTGGCAAGTCCTGAAAATGGATGTCCGAATTCCGGCATAGAATACCTCCTTTTTTATTAATTGTTTATTCATTGACCAATAATTTTATCATACTAATTACTAAAAGTTATAAAATAATCAGTCCAGAATCAAGTTAAATATTCAGTTGCTTGGGCCGCTCTACACCTGAAGAAAAAAATACCCCGGACATGTTTCCATATCCGGGGTAATAACAATTATTGAAACCGATGTAAGCTGAACCTACCAGATAACCGGTCTCTGGTCCGGTGACCGGTAAAGCGGATCATCTTTATCAATCTCAAACGTCTGGTAAAATTCAGGAACATTAGCTAAAGCACCATTCACCCTGAATTTACCCCAGGGATGTACATCTTCCTGGCATTTACGCTTCAAAGCCTTATCCCGGATCTTGCCTCTCCACACCTGAGCCCATCCCAGGAAAAAACGCTGCATGTTGTTAAAACCATCTATTACAGGTGGTTCCGGTTTATCTTCCAGACTCCTTTTATAAGCATAGAGTGAAATTGAGAGTCCGCCGAAATCAGCAATGTTTTCACCCAGGGTCAGTTCTCCGTTTATGTGAACATCATCAACTGCTACAAAATTATTATATTGATCGATAAGCAGTTTGGAACGATTGGTAAACTGTTCATTGTCCTCTTTAGTCCACCAATTACGCATATTGCCTCGAGCATCAAAACGGCGTCCCTGGTCATCAAATCCATGGGTCATTTCATGGCCAATAACAGCACCTATGGCTCCGTAATTTACTGCATCATCTGCTTCCGGATTGAAAAAAGGTGGCTGCAGAATTCCGGCCGGAAAAGTCATCTCATTTTTTAAAGGATTGTATCCCGCATTAACTGTCTGCGGAGGCATACCCCATTCTTCTTTATCCACCGGTTTCCCATACTTATCAAGCTGTCTGTAAAAATGAAAATTATTGGCTCTTCTCACATTCAGTACATAGGAGTCCCGTTTGATCTCAAGTTTAGAAAAATCTTTCCATTTATCCGGATACCCGATCTTAAAACGCATCTTTTCCAGTTTAGCCAGCGCAGCTTTTTTAGTATCTTTACCCATCCATTCCAGATTCTCCAATCTCTGAGCCATAGCTTTTTTAAGATTACCGACAAGTTCCATCATTCTATCTTTGGATTCAGTGGGAAAATGTCTTTCCACATAGAGTTTTCCCAGCGGCTCCCCAACTCTGCCGTTCATAGTCTGAGTCACTCTTTTCCAGCGTTTCTGAATTT
>CAZETW010000110.1:7158-8287 GCA_964515295.1 uncultured bacterium
TCCCCAACTCTGCCGTTCATAGTCTGAGTCACTCTTTTCCAGCGTTTCTGAATTTCTTCATTTCCTGATAAAAACTTGGAATAAAATTCAAAATCCTGATTAACAAAATCCTCATTTAAGTATTCAGCACTGCGGTTTATCAAATTCCAGCGCATATACACTTTCCAGTCATCCAGAGGAACATCTGCCAGCACCCTGTTAACTTCTTCAAAAAACTCTGGCATGCCCACAATAACCTCACCAAAATCCTTATCACTGAGGTTAGCCATATATGCTTCCCAGTCAAAATTCGGACAGACAGTACTCAGCTTATCAAGACTCATCTTATTGTACAGGGCTGGAATATTTCGCATCTGTACTCTGTTTCTGGAATGTGCGGCCAGCCGGGTCTCGATCGCCATCACTGTTTCAGCATTCGCACTGGCAGCTGCCGATTCATCACCCATGAGTTCGAACATTCTGGACATATGGTTCACATATTCATCACGAATTTCCTGTGATCGTGCATCATCCTTGGTATAGTATTCCACATCCGGGAGTCCGACTCCTGCCTGCATAAAATAAAATTTATACAGATCACTCTGCATCAAATCCTGCATGACATTGCCGCCAAACAGGGGATCCGGTCCGTAAGTATGGAAACGAGCTACCAGATCCTGAAAATCCCGCATTGAGGAAATATTTTCGATGCGGTCAAATTCAGGCTGCAGAGGATGCAATCCTTCATCTTCGATTTTTTTCACATCCATGCCGGTAGCATAAAAATCACTGATTTTCTGAGTGACACTTCCCTCTTCAGCATCAGTCTTTTTGGATACTTCTTCCAGCAGTTCGTGAATGTCCTTATCCCGCTGTTCCCGCAAATCATCGAAAGATGAATAGGAAGATTTGTCTCCCGGGATTTCAGTCCGATCCAGCCAGCCGCCGTTGGCAAAGCGGAAGAAATCCTCTCCCGGATCAACCGACTGATCCATATTGCTCAAACTGATAGCCGGCTGTTCATTCCGGCCGCAGCCAAACGTAAACAGTAGCGCCAACATCAGTAACAGTACTCTGTTGAGTGCTTTACTCATACTTTACTCCTTTGTTTTTGTTGATTCATATCTTGATTCAATCTGATGATAAATAT
>CAZETW010000111.1:0-8216 GCA_964515295.1 uncultured bacterium
TTTTTTCCCGGGCAGCGTCACCACCATCTGCGGAAACGGTATTTCAATGCCCTTTTCTTTAAACATTCTGTCGATCTCCAGCCGGATGTCTTCTGCTACAGTCCACTGTTGCTGCCAGGTGGGCACATAACAGACCAGTTTAAAATCCAGAGATGACTCCCCAAAATTAATAAAATAAGCTTTTGGAGAAGGGTCATCCAATACATCGGGATGAGCATTGCAGATATCAATAAGTAATTGCTTTACCAGTTTTAAATCAGTACCGTAGGCAACACCAACATTGACAGCGACCCGCAGTCTGGGATTAGGATAGGAATAGTTGGTTAATTTATCATTAATAATTTTCTGATTGGGTACCACAATCAAGGTATTATCAAAAGTGAGTATCTTTGTGCTTCGTAAACCAATATCATGCACATCCCCAAATTCACCGGTTTCAAGTAAAACCCTGTCCCCCATTCTGAAAGGTCTGTCAATCATTATCATAAAACCGGCAATCATATTGGCCAGGGTATCTTTAGCTGCCAGAGCTACTGCCAGAGATCCAACTCCCAGAGAAACGATAATCGAACTAACATTTTGTTTAAAATGATGTAAAATCATAATGATTGCAATAGTATACACAACGATAAAAATCAATTTTCTAAACAACGGACCAAATTCATAATGTATGCTGTAATCGATCTTATCCTTCCACTGTTCAGTATACCAATCCAGCAATATGATCAGTAAATTACTGATCAATCCTGCAATGATAAATACAGTGAGTATATAGAGTATATGGCTACCGTATTGCAGAACTGAGTCAGATATTACTGGTTCCAGAATCCTTAATAAGAAAAAGAACCCTGCAATCCATATGATTTTCCCTAACCGAGATTCCAGCAGTTTTAAAAGAGAATCATCCAATCTGGTTTTAGTTTTATGTGTGAAGTTTTTGCGTATTAAAAAAATAATTTTGGGGCCTAATTTGTAAATGATAAATGTAATCAAAACGACCAGAGTGCCGAAAAAGATTGTAATCAGAAAAGAATGTTCCTTAAAAAATGAAATTATAACATCCATAATCTCTCTCCTATAATAATTTTAGAAAATATATGTTTTTACTGAAATTTTAAATAATACAACTAAAACAATGCTCTTTATCGAATATATCCTGTAGATCCTGTTAATCCTGTCAAAAACATTTATAATATTTTTAAGTAATTTTTATAATTAGAAAGGAGAAAAACCAATTATTAATGTCAATAATATTTTGGCGATGGGCAGTATGACCAGATCAAAAAGTCCGATGAACAAGAGAAAAAATAACAATAAAAAACCATATCTTTGCAAACTGCTGTAGCGTTCTGCTACATGTTCGGGCAGATAAGCCATAAGTATTTTAGATCCATCTAAAGGAGGGATGGGTATTAAATTAAAAATGGCAAGAATAATATTAATAAAAACAGCAAAAAATAAAATCCTGGAAACCGGGCTTGCAATTCCTGATCCGGAACTGTAAATTCGGAATATTACTCCAAACATTACTGCAAGTAATAAATTACTTCCCGGACCGGCAGCACTGACTTTAGCTAATCCTTTTTTCCCGCCTTGTACTCGCCAGGGATTAACAGGCACCGGTTTTGCCCATCCGAAAAGCACCGGAGACTGAATGACAATCAAAATTACAGGAAAAATTATTGTTCCAAATATATCTATATGTGGTACAGGATTGAATGTTAATCTGCCGGAATCCCGGGCTGTTGTATCTCCCAAACGTAAAGCAATATATCCATGCGCTACTTCATGAACAATAAGTGAAAATAACAGCACAACAATCTGCGGTACAAAATTCATTCAATCTACCCTTCCTCTTTTTGTTCTTCTATAGCTTTACGCTCCTGTTCTCCTGCTTTTATTCTGTTATTAATGATCCATTTTAACAGAGAACTCTTTTCTACCCCGAGTATAACATCCCGTAATCCTAAATATACCTGAGGATCATTGACCAGACCGCCCAGCGTACCTTGCCCGGAATCAATTTTTGCAGTAATACTTGCTATTGAATGTGCTGCAGACTGCAGGTCCTTCATTATACTTGTTCCATATTCCTGGTCATTGATGATCTTTCCTGCAACAGTGTTCTTATCATTTAAATTTCTGGTCATTTTTCTGAAATCTGTTACAGAAGCTTTAAATTCTTCTATAGTATTCTTAAAATCTGCAGAATCTGATAATATGGAACCTACAGGAGTATCTTCATCTTCTATTTTCTCTAAAATATTTGTCAGATATCTTGAAGTCTCCATAAGATTCTTCATGGTTTCTGTAATTCCCATAGGTTCATTAACCAGTTTCCCCAAAGCTCCTTGCCCCCTGTTTATCTTGGATATAGTACTGCGAATATCCCCGACCATCAGATTTGTACTGTCAACTATAGTGGAATAATCTGCTGAAGTCTGTGTACATATAAATTCTCCCGGTTCAATAACAGGCTGAGACGGCGTCCCCATTGACAATTCAATCACCTTTCCGTATACCAGACTTGCAGCAGCTATTCTTGCTCTGGTATCCTGACGTATGCGAGGCGCCACCTGTTTATCAATTGCAATCTTCACTAGAATATTAGTATTTTCTGTTTCTTCAGGAAACCCCAAAGACACAACATTACCCACTTCAACTCCATTAAGAAGTACCGGATCACCTTCAAATAATCCGCCGGTGGATTTGAATAAAATTCTATAATTTACCTTATCTCCAAAAATTTTACTGTTTCCTCCTACAGAAAACACAAATCCAATTATAACTGCAAGGGAAAAAATAATAAATATTCCAACCCGTATTTCTTTTGTTATACTCTTTTTTAATTTTTTTCTCATTTTTAACTTCCGAAAATTATTAACTTCTTAAAAATTCATTTACTATGGGATCTTCACATTCCATGATTTCTTCCGGTGTACCGACAAATTTTATTCTTCCTCTGTAAAGAAAGGCTATACGGTCAGCAACAGACATGGCACTTTGAATATTATGGGTTACAATGATGGAAGTAATGTTCAGGGTTTCATGTATTGATCGCATGAGCTTATTAACCCATTTGGTGGTTATAGGATCCAGACCGGTAGTAGGTTCATCATAAAGCAGGGCATCAGGCTCCATAACAATTGCCCGGGCTAAGGCAACTCTTTTTCTCATTCCTCCGCTCAGATTTTCAGGCATTCTCCAGGCAACATTCTCCAGGCCAACTAATCGCAATTTTTCATATACCTTCTGTTCAATATCCGGTTCCAATAAATCAGTATGTTCCCGTAAGGGAAATGCAACATTTTCAAAAACTGACATGGAATCAAATAAAGCACTCCCCTGAAATAAAAATCCGATTTTCTTTCTGATCTTCAGTAATTCATTCTCATTATACTTGGTAATATTCATACCATTAACAAAAATTCTTCCCTCATCCGGCATGATCAATCCCACCAGATGTTTTAAAATAACTGTCTTACCAGTACCGCTCCCTCCCAGTACCACCAGTGACTCACCCTGTCGTATGAGCATAGTGAGACCTCTAAGTACATCATGACTGTTAAAACTCTTATAAACCTCATCAATAAAAGCAAAAGGCGGCATATAACTCCTCACAAAATCAATAAAAGTTTTGTTAAAAAATAATCTGATATCATAATACATATTGAACTGGCAACCACAGCTCTGGTAGTAGCTTTGCCAACTCCCTCTGCACCTCCCTTAACCTGTAACCCACAGTAACATCCTATCAGGGAAATAAAAAATGCAAAAATTAAAGACTTAAATATCCCTCCAAAGAAATCAGATAATGTAACTGAACGTATCACCTGGTAATAATAGGTATAAAACTTCATTTTTATGTCCACCACACTGACTACCAAACCCCCAATAATTCCTACAAAATCAGCTATAGCTGTCAACAGGGGAAGAGTAATCATGGTTGCTAACACTCTTGGAAAAACTAATTTTTTAGCCGGACTCGCACCTAACAGCCGTATCGCATCAACCTGCTCTGTAACCTTCATAGAACCGATTACTGACGTAATCCCTGCACTTACTCTTCCTCCCACCAGCAGGGCGGTTAAAAGAGGCCCAAATTCTTTGGTAATAGCAACTCCCACCCCTACACCAACCATCACTCTTCCTGCAAAATTAGCCTCCGAATATGCTAATTGTACTGCTAAAACCATGCCAACAAAAAAAGAAGAAAGCAGTACGATCGGCAAAGAACGAACTCCCAGATTTTCCATTTGTGTAACCAGTGATCTGAACTCATAGGGTTTGCTGAAACCATATTTTATAGCATCTACCCAGAGAAAAAATACTTCTCCGAAATACTGAAAGTTATTACGAATTTTTTTTATTACTTTTTCTTTCAATAAAGGATTATTCTCCTTAATGTATACTAGTTAAATTGTATCAAAGATCTGTCATATTCTTCCGGGGGAATATACCCTAACAGATCAATACAAGTTGAAGCAATATTACTTAATCCCGGTTTTTCAATGTCTGCCAATGTATATTCATTATTAAAAGAAGGATCATATATAATAAATGGTACCGGATTTAAAGTATGGCTGGTCTTATTTTTTGGTTTTCCTTCTTCATCCATTTTAATATGTCCGTTTTTATCAAGTTCGAACATTTCATCCGAATTGCCGTGATCAGCAGTAATCAGGGCTATTCCGCTAACTTTTTTTACTGCTTTTAACAAGCGACTCAGACCCAGGTCAACGCTTTCTACCCCTATTACTGCAGAATGGAATATTCCAGTGTGCCCTACCATATCTCCATTGGGATAATTCAGACGAATTAAACGAAATTTTCCTGTTTCCATTTCTTTGATAACCCTGTCCGTAATCTCTGCACTTTTCATCCAGGGACGCTGCTCAAACAGAACCCGATCTGAATCAATTTGAATATACGTCTCGTATTTTTCATCAAATTTACCACTGCGATTCCCATTCCAGAAATAGGTTACATGTCCGTATTTCTGAGTTTCACTACAGGCTAATTGAGGAATACCATTTTTAGCCAGTAACTCACCCATGGTATGAGAAATTGCAGGAGGTGATACCAGATATTGCTTTGGTATATGCAGATCGCCGTCATATTCCATCATTCCTGCATACTCTACATCAGGCACTCTGTCACGTTGAAATTCATCAAAATCCTCTTCTTCAAAAGCCCGGCTTATCTCAATAGCTCTGTCACCTCTGAAATTAAAAAATATTACTGAATCACCATCCTGTACAGGACCTACCGGCTTTCCGCCTCTCTCGATGACGAAAGGAGGAAGAAACTGATCAGTTACATCCGGATCTTTCTCTCTCAGCGTTTTTATGGCTTTTACTGCAGAATCAAATGTATCTGCTTTACCCAATACATGTGCCTGCCAGCCTCTTTCTACAATAGTCCAGTCTGATTCATATCTGTCCATGGTGACCAGCATCCGTCCACCGCCGCTGGCAATGGCAAAGTCTGTATGTGTATCATTCAATTCATCAAGAAAGGATTCAAAGGGAACTACATATTCCAAAGCTGATTTCTCCGGAACATCACGTCCATCCAGTAAAGTATGTATTCTGGCCTTATTTATCCCTTCCTTTTTAGCTTGACGGAGCATGGCTTTCAAATGTTTGATATGACTGTGAACATTACCATCGGAAAAAAGTCCTATAAAATGAAGTGTTCCTTTATGTTTTTTACTATTATCAATCAATTTTTTCCAGGTTTCACCTTCCCACATATCTCCGTTTTCTATTGCTTTATTCACCCTTCGTGCTCCTTGTGCAAATACTCTGCCAGCTCCAATAGCATTGTGTCCAACTTCAGAATTTCCCATATCCTCATCTGTTGGCAGACCTACTGCTGTTCCATGAGCCTGTAAAAGTACATTGGGAGAATGAGCTAAAAGATCGTCCAATACCGGAGTAAGGGCTTTTTTTACAGCATTGCCCTCCGGATTTTCTGACCATCCAATCCCATCCATGATCACCACCACCAGCGGACCTGATCGGCCCTTAAACAATGAATTTTTTTTTAGCTTGAATTCTTTCATAATATTCCTTTTTAGCTTATAAATCTATCATCTGCTTTAGTTCGTTTCCCTTCTTTCTTGAACTTTTCCTTCATCCATCCTTTACTGGCATCAGGATGGGAATCTATGTCCGAAAAATAAGGCTTAATATCCAGAAGAGGAGATCGATCAACCATATCAACCCCGGCAATCTTAATTCTGTTGTTTTCAACACTTAGATTTTTTACCACTGTAAAACCTATAGGATTTGGTCTTCTGGGGCCTCTGATGGCAAAAATACCTCTAAGAGTAGTGTCAAGAAAAGGGGTTGCCTGCAGCGAATATCCTTTCACCTGATTGAAATAATAAAGTAAAATAAGATGAGAAAAGCCGTCAATATCTTTTAATCCTGACTGAAATTCAGGAAAAATTTCTACTTCTCCCTTAATATCCGGCCTCAAAGCACCCTGAATAGGTGCTCCCCTGGGTGTCTTAAAAGGGGTATGAATGATTCCTATGGATTTAAAAGTAATCTTCATATACAAGCCTTTTTTAATTTTTACAAAACTCAGGTAGTTTTATAATATCCACCTTGCTCTCATTTTGACGGGCTACAAGACAATACATTGATTCTTTTCTTACACACCATAAACTCACAGGAAAATTGTTACTTTCCGATATCCTGATAATTCCCGGCTGATTAAACTTTTCAAAAATAATTGTATTCATCATATTTTTTCCCCACCAGAGAAACAGTCTGAAAAGTATTACAATTCGCCAGCTTAAAAACTTCTGTATAATACGCATTACATTAAACCTTAAACCTTTAGATATTTATTATAATGTTATTCTTATTATTTCCTCTTATAAGATACAATCACTGTGTTATATTTCAATTAACCTGTAATCTGAAGATCCAAGTCCGATTTTTTCTCCGTGTCTGATCTGTGCTTTTTCATCAATTTCCGGATAAGAAAGCTCACCAATATTCTTACCTGCCCTTTTACTGATCAAATCCAGAGTGGCATTATCGACTGCCACCGGATCTCTGGAAGCCAGAAAGCCAATATCTTCTACTATTGGTTTCTGAGTGAACGTCATACAGTCGCAGTCCTTGGTTATATTAATAAGATAATTTATAAATCCGATTTTTCCTGAATTTACCTTTACAACTCCCAGGGCATGTTCTGCCATACGCTTCTGAAGTTCTACTCCTTCAAAATGCCATCTAAATCCCACTGCATCAAAATTACATACGGCCAGACACTCTCCGCACCCTATACATTTTTTCGAATCAATAAAGGCTTTTTTATCATTGAGTGTAATTGCATCTACCGGACACCACTCTATACAAACACCGCATCCTGTACACTTTTTCTGTTTTATAGTCGGATTCATTCCTGAATGCTGACGAAGTTTCCCCTTACGGCTTGCCAGTCCCATACCGATATTCTTTATAGCAGCTCCCATACCTGTTCCCATATGTCCGGTTACATGGGAGATGACAATCATGGAATTTGTTTCAAAGACAATTGAAGCAAGCTCAACAGTATCAAATATTTCTCCCTTGATCTCAATTTCATCATCCTGATTACCTAAAAGTCCGTCACCAATAATAACTGGTATCCCTAAATTATCAATACTGTATCCATGTTCATGGGCTACCAAAAGATGTCCTACTGCATTATCCCGCTTCGCTTTGTACAGGACACAGGTATCAGTTAAAAAAGGATTGGCCTCACATCTTTTTAGAGATTCTATAATCGGTTTGACCATATCCGGAGGAATAAAAGTATCAAGTTTATCTTCACCAAAGTGAATTTTAATTGCAGAAAAATCATTTCTGTTAATACAAGAATCAAAACCAGCTCTGTTAAACAATTCTGATAATTTGTTATTGTTATTATTATAATCTTCGATAGATAAAAAGAAAACATCTGATGCCATATATTATTACCTCTACTTTCTTTATTTACATAAATTCTTATATATATAACTTTTTAATGTATAAAATAATATGATTAAATTCAAAAAATAATTTGATTTTTATATCTCTATTAATTACACTATCATATTTGGCGACAACTCATTGATTAATGAATTATTATAATTATTTATACAACAGTACATAATGTGAAACTACTGAATACGGAATAAGGAATAGGGAAAATGGAATATGGAGAATGGATGT
>CAZETW010000112.1:0-8165 GCA_964515295.1 uncultured bacterium
TGGCCAGGATCCCGAAGATGCCGATGTAGATGAGAATGTGGAGGAGATAGGTCATTTTGTGACAACTCCTTCAAGAAATGTTTTAAAAAGAACTGCACCTTGTTCTGGTTTCAGATTAATTTCCTTTACCGCTTCCGTCACTCTATTGGTTACACTTTGTTCTAAATCATTAATTGTATTCATTGATGATTTGGGAAGATTATACGCTTTTAAATCCTTTCCCATAAGATATGCACCCCGAAAATCATATCCAATCGAATCTGGAATACCTGGTTCATAACGCCGTTCGCTTACTGTAATCTCTTCATAATGTGCCAGCATATATAAAATATCTGTCAAATCTTTTACAGCATTTCTATCCTGAAATGCCAGGCATTTTGCAAATACGGTAAGAGGTAAAGGAGGTACAGGCAGGTCCAATGTATTCCAAAAACTTTCAATTCGAGCATTTTTGAATAACAAATCAAATCCGGTCATATTCATTTGATGACCGCTTTCCGGCCAGACTAGTATATCATTTTCTTCAATTAAGGAAGGATCATAGGGAATAAGATCAACTGGTGTGTTTTCCAGGAATAGACGGTGCTCAGGTTCTCCCTTACGTTTTTTCAGCCCCTCTTTCTTCAGTTTTTTCATCAAATTTTGATAGTTTTTCCAACTGGAAGCACGTACAGCAAAATCAACATCAGTGGTTTTCCGAATGCCATATCCTTTACCATTCTTTTCACGAAAATCGATCAACAACCGGGGTACCACAGCGCCGATCAAAATATAGTTAATCTTTTTTTGTGAAAATAAATCAGACAATTTTTTCAAAACCATTTCAAAATCAGGTGTTTCTTTCATTAAAATCCTGTTTTAAATATTTCTGATAAATTCTTTGTGCGGTTTCTTCTGCCCGGCTTCCGAAAGCACCTTGTTGCAGCAGTTCTGCGTAAAGCAGCAGAGGATGAGTAACAAAAGGGGCTTTCTTTTTACCCTTATATATTAATTCGTCAGAAAACATGTTGAATAAAGTAATATTTGTTTCCTGGGCCGGGATCATTTTTAGCTGTTTTCTTATCTCTTCAACTATATCTGTATGAACAAACAGGGAGATATGGAGACCACGATAATATGGATCCAGAATATCTGCACCAAAGCTGCCGCCCAGTGCCCATTTTGGTTCAGGTATTGTTTCCGTTAGTATATCCGGCACTTTATCAAACAGGGACGGCATAATTTTATAAGTGCTCCTAACAAGCTTTGGTCGCAGTCTATCTCCGTAATGAGTCACCCACTTTTCCAGTAACTCTTTTTTATTGGTCCAATGCCGTTTATCGTTCTTATCCTTATAAATTAATCCTTTGCGTTTTAATTCTTTCATGCCTGCCTGAGTCTGACCGTAGGAAATATCGGCCAGATCTTTGATAGTCCTTAATGGTTTGTTTAAAGTATCAGGTTGTGAGAGCAGTATGAATAACAGCTGCAATCCCTTGGGTTGATACAGGGATGATATTTTCTCTTTTATAGGAGCCCCCTTTTTCCCCTGTATATCAATATATACCTGGTTCTTGATGTTTAAAAATACATTTCCCTGAGTATCAATAAATTGAAGTCCATTTTTTTTCAGATCTTCAGCGATTGAAGTATTCACATATTTAGAAAACAGCAATACATTTTCATTTTTTCTTTTTTGATGCTGCAGGATACTTGCAAGTGGACGTTTCAGCACACTTTTCACTATCACATTATAACTATCAGTATGTTTTTTTGCAGTAATTTTAATTCTGGCATCATAATCCATTTCTCGTTGACTAACCTGCTTTAATACATGGACCGATGTAACCGGGGTCAGTTGCTTTAATTGATCCAGGCAGTCATTAAATATTTTTCTCTCTTCCATACCTTACCTCAGTGATCAATATATTAATAAGATCAATCTGATCGATCATTGAAATATATCGATCTAACAAATTAAAATCAACTGTTTTTATAAATTTTTGTAGCTATTTTCAAATTTCACACCTCCACCTTCTTCACTTTCCTCCCCATAAATCCTCTCGGCCTCACTAATAAAAACACAAACAAAATAATAAAGGCAATGGCATCCTGCCACTGGCTGCTTATCTTCCAGACTCCCAGATGCTGGGCCAGACCCAGAAGCAGGGCTCCCAGGGCCAGGCCGGGAATGCTGCCTACGCCTCCGATGATCATGGCAACCACTCCCATTATCAGCGCATTCAGCCCCATGGTAGGGGTCATATCCACATCCAGAGCCACCAGAATACCTGCTACTGCTGCCAGGGCCGATCCCAGGGCATAGGTCCAGAGAATAACCCGGTCGGACTGAATGCCTGATATTCTTGCCAGCTCCGCATTATTAGCCACTGCCCGCATGGCTTTTCCTATTTTGCTCTTTTTCAGCCATAGAGCCACGGCAATGATCAGTACAATACTGGTGGCAATAATAATAATTTGAATGGGAGTAATCCGAGCACCAAATACAGGCAGGCCTTCCTTTACCACACCTGAACGAATTGACTTGGTATCATCCCCGAACACCATGCTGATGGTATTCTGCAGCAGAATATACATTCCCAGAGAAGCCAGCAGGAGCACCATAGGGGAGGTTTGCTTTTTTCTGAGGGTTCTGTACACCAGTACCTCCATTCCGCAGCCTAAAACAGCAGCTAAGGCTATGGCTATCAGAATGGCCAACGCAAGTGGAAATCCGGTAAGCTTATAAAACAGATAGGTAAAGTAGGCTCCGGAAGTGAATACCACTGCATGAGCAAAGTGAAAAAACCGCACTGTACGATAAATGACAGCAAAACTGACAGCTATCAGAATGTAGATGCTGCTGGAAATGAGGGCGTTGACTAATAGTTGGTTAATCATATCTTTTCCAATAACCATTTATATGTTGGTATGATAGATACTTTTTTCCCGTCAATCTTTTCCATTTTTTCCTGATCATAGGTTAAAATCAAACCTTTTTCAATAGAGAACTCTCTCAGCGCATCTGCCAACCCGGATAATTCTCGTTCCCTGTTTTTATTATTAAGTTCCCAGCATACTTGAATGGCTGTATGAATCTTGTTTCCCTTTTTAATTATAAAATCACACTCTCTTTTTTTCTTGTAATAGTACATTTCCTGACGAGTTCGATAAAGATGAACTGCAACAACATTTTCCAGAAACTTCCCTTTATTTTCTGAGAAATTTACAGAAAGTATACTGAAACCGCTGTCCAGAAGGTAGATTTTTTTGGGATTCATTAGACGTTTGCGAGGAGAAAAGTCAAATTTTTCATTTGCAATCAGAAAAAAAGCTTCTTGAAGATGGTGCAAATAATTTGAAATAGTTTTTTTACTTACCGGTATATCGGCAGCTGCCATACTTTTGGCAAACTTGGTGATAGAGAACAGATCTCCTCTAATATCCAGACAATAATGCATCATTGATTCCAGTAGTTGTTTGGAACGAATACTATATCTCTCCAAAATATCTTTATAAAAAAGGGTTTGATAGTAGCTTTGCAGGAGATTATTTTTTTCTGCCCTGGTCTTTTTTTGAATTACTTCAGGAAACCCTCCTTCTCTTAAATAGTCATCAAATATTTTCAGTAATGCACCTTTTTTCGGTGTATAAAACGTACTTTTATCAAATGAAATTTTTTTGAATGAAAGCAATTCTGAAAAGGAGAAGGGAAGCATGAGCAGATCTTCATATCGGCCCCTGAGCTCTGTAGCGATTTCTTTAGAAAGAAGACTGGAGTTACTGCCTGAAACCACGATTTTGTATCGATTTTGATTATGTAAGGTTCGGAGTACCCGGTTCCAGTTGGGTAAATTTTGAATTTCATCAAAAAAAAGATAAGTCGGATATTGATCAGTTAACTGGTAGAAGGCAGAAAGTATGGAGTCGATTTCTTCGGGCTTAATGTCGATTAATCGATAATCTTCAAAGTCGATGAAAAGAATGTCTTTTATCTCAATACCTTTATCGAGTAAACGTTTAATGAGTTGAAACATGAACCAGGTTTTACCTGAACGGCGGGGTCCGACAATGGCAAGTATAGATGAAAGTTGATCAACATTTTTAATCCCCATCTTTCTTTCAACCATATCAGGAAGAGATTCTGTTTCCAGCCATTCGGCGATGAGATTTTTAATTTTTTCTGAAATCATATGCTATAAATTGTTTCTTATAAGAAACAATTTAATATGAAATTGTTTCTTATGCAAGTCAATTTTTAAAAAGTTTGAGAATTAACTGGGTTATAATTTATATATGTTTTTTAAATAAGGAAAACTAATAATTGTTTCCTATAAGAAACAATTTAGCATTATATTGTTTCCTGTAAAAAACAATAATTTTTTTCATGATAATAATGGCTTTAACAATTTGTGTTTTAATTTCATACTCCACATTTTCATTAAACCCATATTCCAGTAGTACAGTTTTCAGATCAAAAAGACTGGTCTCACAATATTTTGCTAAACCATTTTTGGTTGTTTAACCTTTTTGAAAGGTTATAAAACCCAGGCGTGCAAAACGTGCGGGTAGGGGGAGTGTAAAACTTAATATCCCGCAGAGGCAGAGCCACTGCGGGACAAATTTCCTTGTAAACAATGACTAAAATATAAGATTGATTTTTATAAAAATCAATCTTAGTTATAAAAGCTACGTATGAACGTTTAAATCACTTTCAATATGACATTATATTACCAAAAAAATTTTTTAAATCACGTATAACATAATTTAATTCTTTTGGAGCATCTTGTAAACTGTTTTTTTCAATAAAAGAATGCCATTGTTTTGATTTTACAGGATCAGATGCAAAATCTCGGGTTAAGGCAAAAGGTATTTCTTTAGGTAATTCAGTCTTTCTTTGGTTAAAAGTTGCCTGAATTGCATCGGACAATTTATTATCTTTGATGTTATATAGATGAATCATTATATAAAGATCATAGAAATCATTCATGCGGCTGTTAACCTTACCCAGTTTAACCAGAGCATGAAATTTTTCAGCTATTACAGTTTCAGGTGGATAAGCTTTCAATTCAGGTTTAGGGAAATTCAGTAATGTAGGATAATTAATTGTTTGTGCTTCTGGTGTAACTACATCTCCAAATCCTATGTCAATTTGAACGGGGATTTTTACTTTGCCCAGATAGGCATACATCCGAATCCGTAAACCTCCGTGGATAGTATCCTCTCGAATTTGGTTGATCTCAATATTTTCTGTATCATATTTGAGTCCATCATCAGGCACTGATTGTTTACTAATGGTTATAAACATTTTTTCAAGCAATTCCATAACTGGTGCATAGTAAGACAGTAAATCAATATCTCTGGTGTAGCGCTGGGGAGCTTTAGACCATAAAGAAAAAAGCATTGCCCCTTTTAATACAAATTTATCTGCATATTCGGAAACAGAAAGACGATAAAGAAGCCGTTCAGCTGCATAACGAATGCAAAGACGGTTAAAATCTTCTTTATTTTTCCGGCTGATATTTAACAGTTTCTGATGAACAGAGGCGGGCATATTCTTTTTTGAACTTGTATTCATACAATAGCCTCGATATACGGACGGATCACACTTGACACTCGACACAATTCAGCATATTTCCAGAGCTCATCTATAGTGAAGTGATTATCTCTCCATCCGTCTTTAAGCGCTTCTATGGCCACATCCAATCCAATTTTATTTCGGTACTTGAAGCAATCAGCAGTGGTGCGGGCAGGATTGGTGATTTTCACTGGTACCTCCTGAATCTTCACAGTTTTTACTCCTTCTTTTAGCAGTGTTTCAGAAAACCGGACAAAGCGGATTTGAACATGTTCAATTTTGGGTACCCAGGCCTTTTCTTCAATAGCCATCCATATCTGATGTGGTGCTTGAGTGGTGATCTCATGATAGGACAGTGCAGAAAGCAGGCAGATCACCCCCTGAGGTACCTTTTTTGATGCTTCTGCAAAGGATTGAAAACCAGATTGGATTTCCCTGTCAGGAAGGGTATAAAGCCCCCGGGCAATACGGATGATTTTACCAGAGTTAACCATTCGTGACATAGTAATTGGATTTATATTATGAGCTATAATATCTTTATATCTCATTATACCAAAATGTTTTATAAGTTTTAGAATTTTATCACTTTGATTCATATTTAGCCTAGAAATCTCCCTATAGATATGTAAGTTTTCCTAGGGGATTATAATTATTCCCCTAGGTTTCATTTCAATATAGAGTAAAAAAATTAAAAAGCAAACACTTTTTAAAATTATTATAATAATAAATTTTATCAGTATAAAATATCTGTATATATTGAGTAACTATGCTCTTTGAAATAACACAGTTGATAATATGGTAAACCTATCCTAAGATAATAAGTTACTATTTTTTCTTACCCTTTTATAGCTTTTCTCATAGGCAAAGTTAATGGAGGAAGATTCATTCTGATGACAGTATTTTGCACAAATTCTCTGACATAAGGCCAGATAATAAAGTCTAAACTAACTTCCTTATACACCTCAAAGAAATCATTAGTGATTTCTACATTATCGCTTATATCATAAATCAATTGAAACTTAGCTACAATTTCAATAAATGGCTTGGGTTGATCCTCTCCTTTAGCTTTAAAGGAATAACGACAATTTACTTTTAATTTATTATCAGAAGTTTCAAATGTATTGTTATCTTTAATATTTAATTCTAAATTAGGTACTCGATATTCTTCATACAATTTTGATTTTGATTCAATAAGAAAGATTTCTCTTAATTCAATTTTTTCAAGTAAGGAACGATATTCTTCAGGAGAAATTTTTGGATTTTTCATCTAATATACTCCTACGATGCTATCTTCATAATATTTTTTTCATATTTTTCAGAAATAAGCCAGGCTGGTTTTTTTGTCTGCATGGTATGTTTTTTATAGTCAACCATCTGATCTGTCATCTGGTAATGATGTTCATCGATTTTGTCCTCAAGTGCATTACATTTTTCATTAAAATAACTTTTCATTTCACCAAATGTTGTACCCATAGCCAGCAACTGGTTAACATAATGGTTTAACGAAACACCATTCTTTTTTGCCTGTTTTGCAAGAAGCCCATGAACTTGCGGCGTTGTTCTGACATTAAAAACACCACTGAGTGTTTTTTCAAATTCTTCCTTGGGCCTGGGTTCAGGAATAGGTCGTTTTTGTGAGTACAGTTCTTTAATAAATTCATTTTTATCGTTTAAAAAATCATTCAAGGCCTCTTGTTGAGTAGCACCTGTACCATAACAGGAACCTCGTCCCAATTCTTCGCAATAAGCAATATACCATTCTTCGTTTTCATATTTTTCTTTTTCAATGTGAACTTCGTAATCCAATGACAGATAATAATTCAGATTTTTCTTTTTATTCATTTTGATTCATCCTTTTCTCTGATTTTTCTAATTATTTCCAATGCTGGAGGTAAAATATATTTAACAAAATTGTTTTTTCTAATTTTTTTTTTCGATTTACTACCATGCATTGTATGAATTGTAAAATATCCTTGGTAGTAATATGGATGATCTTCCAATAGATGATGGCGAAAACGTACCACAGAACCAGTCCCACTTTTCCGGCCTTTAGGCTCTTCTACACCTAAAAACCTGAGAATTTTAAGTACGTCATTAAGTGGTATTTCATTTCCGGATAATTTTTTTAATTTATAAAGAGCTTCTTCTGCATCATCAATTGTTGTATTTTCATCAATACGAAATTTAAATTTTGCCATTTTAATACCAAATATAATACTATTTTTAAGAATTGCAAGAAAAAAATTTTATTTTTTTGAACTTAGTGATAGTAATATAGGCTTGATAATTATTTTTCAAGCTGAAAAATAAAAAAATAACAATATTTTGGACTACAAGATCAACTGATATCAAGCAATACGTATTTGGGTTTCATAGTTTTCATCTTCATCAAATCCATATTCTAGAAGAAATTTCTTAAGATCAAACAAACTGCTTTCAAAATACTCAGCCAGTCGAGTTCTGGATACTTTACCTTTTTGATACGCTATAAACCCGGTCGTGCAAAAAGTGGGGGTAAGTGGAGTGAAAAATGAGATCCCGCAGAGGCAGAAGCCCTGCGGGACAAGATCATGATTTTTCCCTTAGATCATTCAATATATTTGAAATT
>CAZETW010000113.1:0-8125 GCA_964515295.1 uncultured bacterium
ATTTTTTTAAACTTATTCAGTTCATAATTTTCTTGTGAAAAAGACTGAACAATTTTCATATTATTCAGGACTTCCTCAATATTGGAAAACATGTCAGAAAATTTGGTTTGAATTCGTTTGGCATATTTTTTTAATTTTTTCCCCAGCCAGAAAACCAAAAGACTGAAAACGGGTAATATTAAAAGAGTTAACAGAAAAAGATAGGCATTCACAGAAATAGCAATAATAGCAAAAACAATCATTAAAAACAGATCCCTTATCAGATTAAACATTTCATTGAGAAACATTTGACTGACAATATTTACATCATTCACTAACCGGACTAAAGAATCACCTGGCTTGTTTCTATTAAAAAACTTTTGAGACTGATGAAGATAGGTTTCAAACATTGAATTACGAATATCAAAAATTGTTCTTCCGCGCAGATTAGCAAAAGTAATTTTATTGATGAAGAAAAAAATATTTTTTATAAGAACAAGTACAAAAAAAGTAAAACAAATAATAATTAATAAAAGCCAGGGATCAGTTTTAGATAGTAGATCTGACATCCCTTCAGCAAGCAGGGAACGGATTTCTTTATCCTGCAGATCCATTACACTGTCCATATGTGAAAAAACCTGATCCAGTTTTGCTCCCAAAACATGAAAAAACTCAGAAACTTTGTATATTGTTGGTGTTGTGTCTCTGGGGAAAAACACATAATCAAACAACGGGATAATCATGGTGATGCTGAAACCGCTGAAAAGAGCAAATCCAAATAAGGAAATAAATCCGGCAATCAAACTGCGCCAGTAGCGCAGCATTATTTTATAAATTTTAATTAAATTTTTCACGCATTTTCTACCTTAACTACATAATAAATACACAATTCTGTCCACATATCATTCTGTATCTATACGGTATTTATTTTTCATGCTAATTTAATAATAGTTTTATAAAAAACAAGTATTAAATTGAAGTGATTGAATATTACTGTAAATTGTATAAAAAAACACTTGCAATTTTATACATAAATAATTAAGATAATAAATAGAACACTTGTTAATGGTTATTCTGTAATTTATAAATACATATTGCAAAAAACCCCCACCAAAAAAGGTATATAAAATAAGAGAGATTATAATATGAAACAATTATTATTTATTCTTCCCATTATCTTTTTTTATTCACTCGGAATTGCTCAGCAGCTCCAGCCGGATGACCTGGAGTATCTGGGCGCTTTTCGGCTGCCCAATTCTCCGGGTACACCTGACAATATAGGATGGGAGTGGAGTAATTGGAGTTCCGGGCTCACTTATTATACTTACGGTGATCCGGAAGGACCAGAAGACGGCTTTCCCGGTTCTCTTTTCGGAGTAGGTCATGATCATACTCAGTATATTTCTGAGATAAGCATTCCTGTTCCGGTTAATTCTCCCGAAAAAGATGTGAATGATTTGAATACAGCTCAGACGTTGCAGGAATTTCAGGATATTAAAGAGAATCTTTTCAATTCTATGGAACTTCCAAGAGTAGGCCTGGAGTATTTGCCACCTCAGAGTTCTCAGAACAACGGTAAACTATATTTCGCCTGGGCACCTCATCTGAACGAAGGAGCAACTGATCCCTCACACGGCTGGTGTGAACTGAATCTGAATAATCCTCAGCCTGCCGGAACCTGGCGTATAGGGGAATACTGGAACTATGTCACCGGAGATTATATTTTTTCTATTCCTTCTGCCTGGGCTGATGTAAATACGCCGAATCTGTATTTGGCAACCGGACGGTTTCGGGACGGAGGACAGGGTGCTATGGGACCGTCAATTATTGCTTACGGACCCTGGACTCAGGGAAATCCGCCTGAATCCGGAACTACTCTTTCATCTACTCCGCTTCTGTTATATGGGAACGTGTATCAGGACAATCCACAGACCCTGAATAACTATCATCACTCCGATCAATGGTCCGGAGGTACCTGGCTTACCGTTCAGGATAAGTCTGCTGTCATCTTTGTGGGAACCAAGGGGGAAGGTGACTGCTGGTACGGATATGCAGACGGAACCCAGTGGCCGAATGATCAGAATAAAGAAGGATCAGGAGAACGGGGATGGTGGTCTGACAGCTTTGCAGGCCAGTTTCTGTTTTATGACACCGGAGACCTGTCAGCAGTTGTACAGGGGGACAAGGAAGTCTGGGAACCCCAGCCCTATGCAGCCCTGAATATAGATGATTATCTCTATCACATCGATTCCGACCAGCAGTGGTATCATCTCGGAGCTGCTGCCTGTGACCGTGAGCGGGGTCTGCTGTATGTTATGGAACCTTTGGCGGACGACTTTAAAAGTATCGTTCATGTATGGCAGGTAACTTCCTCATCAGTTCTACAGGAGAGACAGTTACCTGATCATTTTTACAGACTTGAACAGAATCATCCTAATCCTTTTAATCTTGAAACTACTATTGTTTTTTTTCTCCCCGAAAAGGCAGAGGTAATGCTCGAAATCTTTGATATGACCGGTCGTTGCATCAAAAAATTTATCAACGGTTTAATCCCCAGCGGTACACACCAGATAACCTGGAATGGAGAGAACCAGAAAGGCAGATCAAATGCCTCAGGTATTTATATGTACCGGCTGACAGTAAAAAACTCTGCCTCTGAAAAAATTGAATATACAAAAACCAAAAAAATGATTATAACAAAATAAATTATCAAATTTTCCTGATCACAGAAAATCCTTGACATTTCCATAATTAATCATTAAATAAAAAATAATTATATCAAATAATATTCTGTCTGTCCCCATCTCAGAAAAAAAATTGGATGGTTATATGAGCATTAAAATTTGTCATATCCAACTCCTTTTTGTATGTATGATTTCTTTCCTCATTAACTGTCACTCTTTTGATCCTGAGGTCATACATCTGAATGACCTTGATGAATCGAAACTTCCATACACGTTCAGAAACAGAGAAACCCTGTCTTCTGCACGATACAAAATCTATGATCTTAATCATGACGAAAAAGATGAATTTCTTATTTTTACCAATAACACTAAATATTTCCAACAGCCAAATTTTATTATTCTTGAATCTCAGCACAGCCATTATGTGTACTTTGAAAAAATATTCCACAGTTACGTCTCAGTGCTGGATTTTTATCCAGATATTAATGATGACGGATGGGATGAAATACTCATTATGGAAAAGTATCCTGATTCCACTCTTATTCATTTGTTGGATCATACAGGCAAGTCAATACAAAAATTTACTACTGCTGTTAAACCGGAAAATATCGACATAGACTGGAACTGCTCAATCAGTTCTGTTACCCTCATGAATATCAACGGGGACGGGATCAAAGATGTTTTACTGAACATCCAGTCCGGATATGCCTATCAGCCCCGGGGAATTGCTGCCTGGGATATCATTACTAATGAATATTTATGGTACTATCAGACAGGTTTTGTCCCCAGGAATCCTGTTTTATCTGACATTGATCAGGACGGTTCCCGGGAAATACTGCTGGGATCAAATTCCCCCAATAACGGTATAGAAGCCAGGGGATCAGACTGCCTGATCAATGGAACAGACGATGCACATACATATATCACAGTACTGGATTCTTCCGGACAGCTAATAAAACAACAATGCATTGGTCATGCATATTCCCGGGTTAATATACATAGTCACGATATGAACAGAGACAGTAATTCTGAATATTTTATCACTTTCAGAAGTCATGCCCATCCCTGGGAACAGGCTTTTGTAGCCCGTTGGAATCCTGAAAAAGGAATATATGGACATCGTATTGAACGGGGAGTAAATCCTCTTGAAATGATTCATTTTTTCGATGCCGACCGGGATGGAGTAGATGATATACTGTTGGCCTGGGATGACGGAACCATTGAAATCAGAAATCAGTCACATGAGGTCATCCGGCAATTAAAGATCCCTGATCTGTCCGTTGAACGAGTAGTAATATGGGATGTAAACAGAGATGCAGAAGAGGAAATCTATATCACCGGCAGGTATATGGGAAAACAAACAACTGTAATGCTGAATCGAAAACTTCATTTGCTTGCCTGGTTAAAGAATGCTTCTGTAATCCGCAAGCCAGTTAAAGCCGGGTTCGATCAGCCGCAGTATTTACTGGCACGATCAAGCGACCAGGAAGCATCCGTATTCTCCCTCCATCTTCAAAAACGACTGGCACCTGATTTTTTTGCTCACTGGCAATGGGTACTGTATGGATTCTTTATTGCCAGTTTTATATTTGCTATATCACTGCTAGTCTTAAAGAAAAAAAATCATTTCAAAAATCTCCGCCGGATCACAAAACTTCTATCCGGTTCAGAAGTGCAGCCGATAGTAATACTCAATAATGAGGGGCAGGTGAGGCAGATCAATACTGCTTTTCGTCATGAATTTAATATCAATAAAGAAATCCGGGGCAGACACTGGAAGCAAATGTTTAAATTGGACCAGTGGTCAGGATTGGAAGAGATTCTAAAAAAAGTATTTAATTCTCCGGGGGCTCCTTTTCAGGGTGAATTACAGAGTTTCCGCAACAATCAGCAGGAGGAATGGATGGCTGTGGGAAGATGGGTACGTGTATCAAAAAAAGAACACTATTGTGTGATTAGATTACAGAATATTACCAAGCTGACACAGTCCCGTCGGGCTGTAGCCTGGGCAAGTATGGCTCAAAAACTGGCTCATGAAGTAAAAACTCCTCTTTCTACTGTTATGCTTTCCGCACAGAATATTGCTATGGACTGCAAGGATAAACAGCTTAATCCTGAAAAAATGGAAAACCATATAAGCCGGATCTTAAAACAAGTGAGCCGCCTTCGTGAATTAACTGATGCTTTTCTCAAATTTTCCCATCTGGAACCTCCCAGTATAGAAAAAATCGATATAAACAAATTCATTCAAACCTGGATAAAAGATCATGATGAACATTTCGGAGATCAGGTAGAAACAGTGCTCTCTTTACAGCCTGATATCCCGCCAGTTTCCACAGATCCTCAGCAGTTTCATTCTGTCATTAAAAATATAGTAGATAATGCACTTAATGCCATGAAGGGAAGAGGTGTTTTGACTATATCAACACGTTTGGTACAATCCTTGCCAGGTTCTTATAAAAAACATGTATCCCAGGCAGTTCAAATCGAAATCACTGATACCGGACAGGGAATTTCTCCGGAAGATTGCGAAAAACTGTTTCAGCCATTCTTCTCAAGATCAGCCAGCGGTACAGGCCTGGGACTGGTAATTTGTAAAAAAATAATTGAAGATCATCACGGAACAATTAATGTTAACAGTGAGGCAGGCACTGGGACAACCTTTACAATCTCCCTGCCTTTAAATGATTTATAATAGTTGATTTCAATATGCATGAATTAAAAAATATATTAGTTGTTGATGACGACAAAGATCTGGGCGAAACACTCAAGGATCTGCTGACACATGAAAACTATCATGTTTTCTGGGCCGGGAACGGACAAACCGCACTTAAAATCATGACCAGGGAATCTATTCATCTGGTACTCCTGGATCTGCTGCTTCCCGGAATGAATGGAATGGATATCTTAAAAAAAATATTGAAGGAACACCCTGCATCTGTAGTCATTATGATGTCAGGCCATGGATCTATTCAGACTGCAGTGGAAGCAACCCGTTTGGGTGCCTATGACTGGATTGAAAAACCTCTGGAAAAAGAACGTCTGCTTATCACTCTAAGGAATGCTGAGGAAAAATGTCGATTAATACAGGAAAAAAAATTACTAATAACCGATGTTAAATATAAATATCATATGATAGGTTCCAGTCCGGCAATGAAAAAAATCTGTCATTTTATTGATAAAGTTGCTTCTAAAAATATAAGTGTACTGATAACCGGAGAAAGCGGTGTTGGCAAAGAAATGGTAGCCAATGCTATTCATCTTAACAGTCCCAGAGTAAAAGAACCTTTTATCAGAGTTAATTGTGCTGCAGTTCCTGACACACTTATAGAAAGTGAACTATTCGGACATAGAAAAGGATCTTTTACCGGAGCTCTGAGCCACAAAATGGGAAAATTTCAATTAGCAGATAAAGGTACTCTTTTCCTTGATGAGATTGGTGATCTTTCAGCTAATGCTCAGTCAAAAATATTACGAGCATTGGATACCGGAGAAATTGAAATTGTAGGTGGTCAGGAAACAATTGAGGTGGATGTTCGAATTATCACAGCGACAAATAAAGATTTGATTTCTATGGTGGAGTCTGGTCAATTCCGTGAGGACCTGTACCATCGGATAAATATCATTGAAATACCTGTCCCGCCATTAAGAGAGCGTCCTGAAGACATTATAGATCTGGCTGATTACTTTATCCAGAAAACCTGTGAGGAACAGAATAAACCCATGAAGTATCTGGATCCTTCTGCTGAGGCAGTACTGTTAGCGTATCCTTGGCCGGGCAATGTCAGACAGCTGCGGAATTGGGTGGAAAAAGCTGTTGTACTGGTAGATAATAACACTATTAATGGACATCGTGCGGCTGGATTGCTGCAGTTTTCAGATCTGATGTCCGAAGTTCAAAAAGCCAAAACCTTGAAATCTGCACGGCGCACTTTTGAAAAGGGATTTATTATACATGCTCTGATGCAGAATAACTGGAATGTGGCTCAGTCTGCCAGGTCTCTGAACCTGCCTCGGTCTACTTTATATGAAAAAATGAAAGAATACAGCATTGACAGGCGTTCTAAAAAATCGGACAAATCGCTATAGATCAACTGTCCGGTAATCCGGACAGTTGATGGGTTCCCTCCCCTCTCGACAGCCTCGGATCGTCTGGATCCGGGGCTTTTTTTATGGGTGGTATAAGTGTTGCAGGATAATAAGTGATCAAAATTAATCTAAATTGAGAACCATATAATCATGACAAACAACCAAAAAAACTGGTATGCACTCTATACCAGATTCAGGCACGAAAAAAAAGTTGAGTATCAGTTACAGCAGAAAGGAATCGAGACCTATTTGCCAATACGCAGTATGTTAAGAAAGTGGAGCGACAGAAAAAAATGGATATCAGAACCGCTTTTTCACTGTTATATATTCATTTATTCTGATGTAAAAGAGCGGTTTGACGCTATTCGTAGTTACGGTGCCGTACGAATCATTTCATTTGCAGGTCAACCTGCTGTAGTAAAAGAACATGAGATCAATTATATAAAAAGTATTCTTTCTGAAATCCCTGATGCAACACCATGTTATGATATACCGGTTGGAAGCAGGGTGAAAATCCGCAGAGGACCGCTTGCAGGTGTTGAGGGAATTCTGACAGAATCAAAGAATAAGAATAGAATGATTATCAGCCTTGACACCATTAACCAAGGAGTTTGTTTTAATGTGGATATCCATGATGTAATAAAAATTGATGAATATTCACAGTATGAATAATAAAGATTACCCAGCTTTATTTCAATCAGCGGATAAAGCTTCCTGGCAGTCCCAAAAAAAATACATAATCACTAATTATATAAATGGTAAATACAGTGAAAAAAAACAGATCACAGAAAAAATGCTTAATATTCGTAAGCTTTCTTTTGAGGAAAGAAAAAAATATTATATTGATCAGCGCATTGAAAAACATATTAAAGAATATTCAAAAAAATATGTTTTGAATAAAAAGAGAACACTTACCGGATTTATTATAGTTATTTCTTGTAATATATTAGCAGTGATTTTTACATTAATAAAAATAATTAATGATAGTGAACAATATTTCTCAATAAATATTTTAGTAATAATAATGGCTGTTTCAACGCTTACCTGGATTTATTTAAAAAAATATCAAGAATTAGCTTGTTCATATAAATTAACTGCACATGAAATAGAAGTAATAAAAGGACTCTCGGAAGAAATTAAAACAGAAAATGATTTTTCTATTTTTGTTATAAATGCTGAAAAGGCCTTTTCCCGGAAATATACTCAATGGGTTGTTAATAAAATAAGGTAAATATTTTTTTAATTCCAATTCTATAAAAATTATTGAATTAGATAATTTAAAATATAAGAATAAGGAAATAATATGACTATAAACATAATCCGTCAAAAGACAAAATTTTATCCCAGTCCTGAACGGGTTATTGCCCGTCATT
>CAZETW010000114.1:0-6460 GCA_964515295.1 uncultured bacterium
CGCTGGCCGGGCTCCGGTATTGATGAAGATACGGTCAGCAGTAAGCTCTGTTGAATCTCCGTTGTTCAGGGAAACAGTGAGACTTTTTTCTCCGCTGAAAGCTGCGGATCCCATGAACAGAGTAAGATCTTCGGTTTTTTTGATACGTTCTTCGCTGCCGCTGCGGAATGACTCCACAATATCCCGCTTGCGGCGTCTCACTGTCTTTATATCTACTTCTATCTTGCCGGTTTTGACACCGTAATCAGCAGCTCGACGGCTGAGCCAGGCCACCCGGGCACTGGCTATCATGGTTTTGGTGGGTGTGCAGCCATCGTTGACGCAGGTGCCGCCCACATATTTCCTTTCGATGAGAGCGGTCCTTATACCCGCAGCAGCCAGGGCTCTGGCTAAGGGGTTGCCGGACTGGCCGGCACCGATGATAATTGAATTGTAATGGTTTGATCTGGATTTCATGGTTTACCTCACTTTGTTTATATACGGTATAAATGATGATATAGGGTGTGGTATTCCAGAAATAGTTTGTATAATGCTGAATGTTCAGAATATATAAAAAGATAGATGTTTAATTGCAGAGAGTCAAGAAGAGAATTGATATGAACAGAATTTTCCGATTTCAGAGAAATTCTGCTTTTGTGCAGTAAAAAAATAAATTCACCTTCTTTTATTTAATATTTTCAAAATTGAATAAAAATTCTTGACATTAAATTAATAATTTAATAAAATATTAGTAAATATGATATTTATTACCTCAGTAACATTGATTTTTGTTACTGAATATACTAATTTATTACAGAATTTAAAAATATATTGAAGATATGTATTGAATGTTTTTTTAAGGAGTTTTATGTTAAAAAAAGAAATTTCCTTTTTTGGTGTTTTTAGTATTGCTTCAGGTGCAATGATTAGTTCAGGAATTTTTATACTTCCTGGTATCGCTTTTTCAAAAGCCGGGCCTGCTGTCTTTATATCCTATTTCATAGCTGGTTTATTAGGGCTGATTGGAATATTTAGTTTCATCGAATTATCGACCGCAATGCCAAAAGCAGGTGGTGATTATTATATTGTTAATAAAACATTCGGTCCCTTATTGGGTACAATTTCTGGTTTTCTGGGATGGTTTGCTCTGTCATTAAAGAGTGGGTTTGCGATATTTGGTATATCAGAAATAATTTTTTTGTTTTTTGGAGTTAGTCCTTTCATATCAGGTTTTATATTATGCTTATTTTTTGTTATTCTTAATATAATCGGTGTAAAAGAGGCTGCAATATTTCAAATTGTAATGGTTGTTGGATTATTGTCCTTGATGATTATGTATGTTAGTATTGGATTACCTAAGATTCAGTCATCATTTTTCACTCCTTTTTTGACTGTAAAAATTAATAAAATAATTATTACTTCCGGATTTATTTTTATATCATTTGGAGGATTATTAAATATCGCGACTATTTCTGAGGAAGTAAAAAATCCTAAAAGGAATATTCCGCTAGGAATGATTTCTTCAATCATAGTAATAACGCTTTTATATACGTTAATTACATTTGTTATTACTGGAACTTTAGATCCTCTAGTTTTCAAGAATTCTTTAACACCGGTAGCAGATTCTGCAAAAGCAATTATGGGAACACCGGGTTATATAATTATAATCATTGCTTCGATGCTGGCATTTTTTACTACCGCGAATGCAGGAATTATGTCTGCTTCAAGATATCCGTTAGCCTTAAGCAGAGACCAACTTTTACCAAACAAAATTGCACTCATTAATAAAAAATTTAAAACCCCGACAATTTCAATAGTAATTACAGGAATAATAATTTATTTATCATTATTACTACCTCTTGAGATGTTTGTAAAAGCTGCATCAACAGTGATATTAACATCTTACGTATTATCAAATTTATCAGTAATTATTTTAAGAGAAAGCAATATAACTAATTATAAACCAAGCTTTATAGCTCCTTTATATCCATGGTTACAAATTGTGAGTATTATTCTTTTTATATTCTTCATAATTGATCTTGGTGCAGCTTCAATAGAATTTAGTTTGGCTCTTTTATTTATTAGTTTATGTATATACATGTTCTATGGAAGAAAAATTAAAAAAAGTGAATATGCGCTTTTATATTTGTTAAGAAGAATTACAGATAAAAGATTAACAGAAAATATTCTTGAAAACGATTTAAGAGAGATACTTGTAAACAGAGACAATATTGAACAAGATAACTTTGATAATTTAATCAAGAAGGCAAAGGTTTTCGATTTAGATGAATTCATGGATTTTGAAAATCTTTTGAAAATAGTTGCAAAACCTTTAGCAGAAGAAATTGACATGACAAAAGAAAAAATTATTTCACTATTTTTACAAAGACAGGAAGAATCTAATACTGCTTTGTCAAATTTTTGGGCTATTCCACATATAATAATTGATGGTAAAGATAAGATGTTTTTAACAATAATACGTGCTAAAAATGGAATAAAGTTTACTGAAAATGAAAATCAGGTAAAAGCTGTATTCCTATTGGGAGGTACAAAAGAGAAAAGAGTATTGCATTTAAAAATACTTGCTTCTATAGCCACTTTAGTTGGACTGAAGGATTTTAAAGAAAAATGGTTAAGCGTTGATAATACTATTGAAATAAAAAATTTAATGATTTTAAGTAACAGGAAGCGATTTCATTAAATTCAAATAATGTTAAAGGTCATTATTTTTTCCAGTACAAAGCCAAGATTATTCCCCTGTCATTTACAGTTAAAAATGTTATAACAGGCAGCAACTTGATAAGAATTTTGTTTTGAATGATTAAAAAATGTGCTGATCAAGAAGCTGATCAATCAAAAAAAGAAGAGAACCGTGTGGTTTAAAGTAAGTTTATCAATATGATTAAATAAAAGGTTAAAATATGAAAAAAATAATTATTCTATCTATTATGGTTACTTGTTTATTGTTTGGCGGATGTGCTGAGCTGAATGAATTCATGCCGGCTGTCAGTCCTCAATCGGGCGGTCTGACCAGATACGAAATTATAAAAGGGTTAAAGGAAGCTCTTACTGTAGGGGCAGAAAATTCCGTCTCTTCGGCATCAGTTGTTAATGGATTTTATAATAATCCTGAAATTTTCATTCCTTTTCCTCCGGAAGCTGTAAAAGTTAAAAATACTCTTGAGCAGGCAGGTTTTTCTGATCTGATCAGGGATTTTGAGAAGTCTATTAATCGGGCTGCAGAGGAAGCCTCCAAGAAAGCGTTTCCCATATTTAAGGATGCCATTACCGGTATGACTGTCAGAGATGCAGTGGGCATACTTAAAGGCGCTGATAACGCTGCTACTGTGTACCTTAGATCCAATACGGAAGAAGATCTGAAAGCAGAGTTTATGCCGGATGTAAAAAATGCTGTAGACAAAGTTGAGGTCACCAGTTACTGGAATCCGATTGCAACAGCTTATAACCGTATAATAATACTGACCGGAGGATCACAGGTAAATCCAAACCTGGAAGAATATATCACTCAACAAGCATTAGATGGATTGTTCTTAATGATTGCAGAGGAAGAAAAGAAAATCCGCAAGGATCCTGCAGCACGAGTAACCTATCTTTTAAAAAGAGTATTTGGTGCACAATAGAGGGTAATGAAGAATAAAATATGTTAAGGAGAAAAATTATGGCTTTTAAGGCATTATTTATGGCGCATGCGCCTGATGCAGATTGTGAAAAACACAGGAATATTATTGATACCGGTAAATATAAACTTATAACTGTTGTGGTTAAGAACCAAAGTGAGGCAATAAACGTATCTAAAAATGTTTTTGAAGAAGAAAAGATAGATGCTGTTATGCTTTGCCCTGGATTTACTCATAATGATGTGGCGGAAATATTTAATGCACTTGAAGGTAAAGTTGGTGTCAATGTTGCCAGAGGAGACGGACTCAGCAGTAAAATTGTTCAGCCGGTGATTCAAAGAGAGTATTATAAATAATATTGAGGAAATCAAATGAAAGTAAGAATTGTTTTATTTAGTATTGTTATTTTTTTTCCTAGTATTTACCAACCAGCACTTGCTCAGTTTGAGAAACCGGAATTGCATTATTTTGTTTCTATGCCGGATCCGGCAAAACACAGATTTCATATAGAACTCCGGGTTAAAGGATTAAATCAGGATACACTGCTATTCAAAATGCCTGAATGGATGCCCGGATATTATCAGTTAATGAATTATATCGAAGATGTTGAAAATTTTTCAGCCAGATATGAAAAAGGAGATTCTATTCCGGTAATCCAGATAGACATCAATACTTTGAGGGTCATTGTTGACAGAAAAGATGCTTTTATGATAAGCTATGATGTCAAGTCTGAAAAACGGTTTGTTGCTTACAGTTTTCTGGACACTACCCATGCTTACATTGTACCGGCAAATAATTTTCTATACATGGAGGGATTACTTAACCTGCCGGTCACAGTGACGATTATTGAAAATGCAGAATTACAGTGGAATAAAATAGCAACCGGTTTGGAAAAGATTTCCGGAAAGTATGATACTTTTATGGCTTCGAATTTTGATATTCTTTATGACAGCCCCATCTTGATCGGAAATTTACAGGAACTCCCATCATTTAAAGTAAAGGGGATTGAACATCATTTTATTGGGCATGACATCGGAAATTTTGATTATGAACTGTTTATTGATAATTTAAACAACGTGGTTGAAGCAGCTGGGGCAATATTTGACGACATACCATATAATAAATATACATTCATCGCCATAGGGTCTGGCAGAGGTGGAATTGAACACCTTAACAATACTACTGTCAGTTTCAACGGCAATAATATCAGAAATAAACAGGATATGATCAGAATAATGAATTTTCTGGGTCATGAATATTTTCATCACTATAATGTAAAACGCATCAGACCTTTTGAACTGGGACCGTTTGACTATGATAAAGAAAACAGAACATATCAGCTCTGGGTAAGTGAAGGACTGACTGTGTACTATGAATATTTGATTGTAAGAAGAGCTGGGATTGCAGATGAAGAAGTCTTTTTAAACAATTTTGAAAGACATATCAATACTCTTGAAAACAATCCCGGGCGTTTTATCCAGACCTTATCACAGTCCAGCTATAATACCTGGGATGAGGGTCCGTTCGGAGGGCAGGGGGAAAATAGAAATAAAACAATTTCTTACTATAATAAAGGACCGGTTGTCGGGTTGCTGTTAGACTTTACCATCCGAAATGCAACTCAAAATAAAAAATCACTTGATGATGTAATGCGGATATTATACAGTAAATATTATAAGAAATTTCAAAGAGGATTTACAGCAGCAGAGTTTCAACAAGAATGCGAATCCGTTGCCGCAACTTCTTTAACACAAATATTTGAATATGTTTATACTACCAAAGAACTTGATTATAACAAATACTTACACTATGCAGGATTAAAACTTACTAAAGCCGATATCCCAGACAGTAAGAAGCAAACAGATAGATATGTAATTGACAAACTGGAAAAGCCGGATTCTTTACAGTCAGTAATATTAAAATCGTGGTTGGATGAATAACATTGGAATCCCTGATAGTAAGGGTAAACGTACTATAAAAAGGTTCAAGGATGAAACAGAAAATAATTGCAGTTTTAATAATCTCAATATTAACAGTATTCTGTAAACACGATAATACTCCAAAGATATCCATTGTCGTCATTACATATTCCAAACTATTTACTGATGAGATGAGTACTGAAATATCATGCTATCGTATTCCGGCATTAATTACCGCATCTGACGGAACTCTGATTGCTGCTGTTGATGAACGGGTAGAATCTTGTGCTGACTTAAAAAGTAATAAAAACATAAATATAATTATACACAGCAGCAGTGATAATAGGGAGACACGGACTGCCGGCAAAACAATTTATTCTGGCAGTTCATAATATTCTTCTTTAACTGTGCTGGTGAAGAAAGGATTGAAACGACAGGGTATGAATAATATATTGTAATAAGATAATATTATTTTTTTTTAGAATAAATACTTGAATATTGTAAATTTTCTGTATATTTTATTTTATAATATGTTTTATTAATTAAAATCCAATAGTTACTGAACTCTCGACAGTTAAATCTGTTCATACTATTATATTCTATTAATGTAAACACTCAATACAGAATTTTGAAAGACCCCAGACATTTAATTAAATTATGAGAGGAGGAGAATATGAGTATAATATGGTTTTTAATTATAGGTTTAGTTGCAGGCTGGCTCGCAGGACTGATTATGAAAGGGAAAGGTTTCGGTATATGGATTAATTTATTGGTTGGCTGTGTTGGCGCTATATTGGGTGGATATTTATTTGGAGTTCTGGGAATAGCTACCGGCAGTTTAATCGGGTCATTAATCGCAGCATTAGTTGGTGCAATTATATTATTGTGGATTGTAGGTCTTATAAAGAAAAAGAAATAACATCT
>CAZETW010000114.1:6560-8115 GCA_964515295.1 uncultured bacterium
TGTCTATTTACTTTTTATGTATATAATTTTTACAGCACCGGAAGAAATAACTATTAAGGGCTTTCTTGAATCTCAAGGTGCTCCTGCAAATTTTAATCCTGAAATAGTCAAGAAAATGATTGAATACTGTCGGGCAATAGAAACGATTCGGTTCATCGAAGACAGCGGAGACAAAAAAACTGGAGTGGAGAATATGATATTTACCCAATTCCGGCTGAAGGAGGAAAAAAAATTGACGGATTTTCCGGGTCTTGATGACGGTCCTGATTACTCTCCTGAATGTTCCTTCCTGGTCTCCGGACAGCAGGAGGGTAGCTTTTGTAAGTTACAGATTAGTTTCGCCATAACAGTAAAAAAAATATAGTATTATAGATATGGAGTACATTATGTTGACTTCAAACTATTTAGGACGTGGCTTTATTCAATTATCAGTTTTAAGCGGAGCGGCGCTGACTGTTCCGGGGTGCACCATCTTTCAGAAAAAGGGATATACAGCAAATATTGGCCTCCAACTTTATTCAGTCCGAAAAGAAATTGAGAAAAATTTTAAACATACCATTCAAGAAATTGCTGATATAGGGTATGTTGGTGTGGAAACATATTTTCTGCCGGAACATATTTCCTTGAAATCAGCTAGTAAAGCATTAAAAGAAACTGGTTTAAATGTTTTGGGCTGTCATTGTGAACTACCTGTTGGTCCTGACAGAGACATGGTTTTTGAAATGGCGGAAGCCTATAACACTGACAGAATGGTCTATCACGGCTGGCCTCAGAATGGGAAATATAAAGATATGGATGCTCTTAAATTCACAGTGGAACTATACAATGAAATTTCTCTGTCTTTAAAGACCGAAGGACTGCATTTTGGTCTGCATAGCCATTGGTGGGAGTTTGAGAGATCTGCATCGGTGTATCCTTTTTATTACCTGCTCGAAAATCTTGAACTGGATATTTTTTTTGAGATTGATATCTACTGGGTAAAGACAGCAGGACTGGATCCGGCTAAAGTAGTGAATGATTTTGGTGATCGTGCACCTCTGTTGCATATAAAAGACGGTCCGGCGGTGAAAGGAGACTTGGCCTATGAACAGGTTGCTGTGGGGGAAGGAACAGTTGATTTTCAAAAAATAGTTAAAGCTGGCGGTCAGGATATTAAATGGATGATAGTGGAATTTGATGAATATGAACATAATATATTTGAAGGCATTCAGAAGAGTTATAACTATCTTGTAAAAAATAAATTTGCAAAGGGTAATGTATAATAAATACATGAACACGGCTAAATAAGAGGATTACTGCAATGAAAGTATTATTTATCGGCGGGACCGGGAATATCAGCGCTGCGGTGAGCAGATTATGTATAGAACAGGGTATTGACCTCTATTTGCTTAATCGGGATATAATTAAAATGAAGATTGAGGAAGCAGAAACTATAACCGGAGATATTAATCAGCCCGGCGTCTTATCAGCAAAACTTCAAACGCATACCTGGGATGCAGTTGTTAACTGGATAGCTTTCAACATTGATGACATAAAAAGAGATATTAATTTATTT
>CAZETW010000115.1:0-8084 GCA_964515295.1 uncultured bacterium
GTTCTTACTTCTTGATTTCTGCATCTTGATTCTTTGGTCTTTAGTCTTTGATCTTATAGTCTTTTGTCTTTTGTATTTTGTTTTATCCTTTATCCTTTTTCCTTTATCCTTTTTCCTTTCTCCCTTCTCCTTCCCTCCCTTCTCCATTTTCCACCAAAATGGCTTCTGTCCACTGATCTCTGGTCTCTGAATGATAACATTCTCAAGCTCTCAAGTTCTATAGTTCTAATATTCTGTTTGAACTGTATGCCTTCTTCCTTAATATTCATCGAAATAAGAGAGTCTTATTTATGTACTCTCTTCAAAAAATCCTCCATCTCAGGAATTCCTCCCTGAAAAACCAGGTATCCGTTATAGGGCTCTCGCTCGGTAATTTCATCCCGGATGGGAGTGAGCATGATTTGCTTCACACGTTCCAGATCATCGGTCTGACCCAGAGCCCAGCCCAGCTTTACATAGGCAACTTCCGGAAGCATGTTCTTTGCGGGAATAATCCCTTTACTCATCAGGTCCCTCCCAGTATCATACACAAACATATGTACATATCCCCAGAGGGTCTGAACGGTCATAAAAATAGTTACCCCTTTTTTAGCCGCCCGTTCAATAGCAGGATAGACAGGTTTATTCACATGCCCCAGTCCGGTTCCGGCAATGACAATACCCCGGTACCCGTTATCTACAATAGAATCAATAATGTCCGGCTGCATATTGGGGTAGTAGTAAAGCAGGGTTACTTTTTCTTCAAAAAAAGGATATATATTAACTTTTTTATCATTTCTGCGTTTATTATAGGTTTTCTTTAAGGGAGTTATATTATTCTTTTCCACCATGGCAATGGGAATGTCACCCAGTGTCCGGAAGGTGGATCTGTAGGAAGAATGCATTTTACGTACCCGACAGCCGCTGTGAAGGAGTCCGTATTCGTCGGATGTTGGACCGAACATACAGACCATTACCTCTGCAATATCTGAATGAGCAGCTGTATAGCAGGCATGAATAAGGTTCAGAGCTGCATCCGAAGAGGGACGATCAGAAGAACGTTGAGATCCGACCAGTACTATAGGAACAGGATTGTTTTGAATCATAAAGGTTAAAGCAGAAGCAGTATGATGCATGGTATCAGTGCCGTGTCCAACCACAATACCGTCAATTCCGTTTTTAATTTCTTCCCCTATGGCCTTGGCAAGTGTTATATACTGCGGAGGCCCCATGTTTTCACTGAAAACCGCAAACAGTTCTTCAGTAGATAAATTACAGATATCAGCAAGTTCCGGTACAGAACCGTACAGTTCACCAGGAGAAAAGGCTGGGATAACAGCTCCGGTTCTGTAGTCAAGCCTGGAAGCTATAGTGCCTCCGGTTCCGAACAGTTTAATATTGGGTTTATCCGGAGAAGTGGGGAATTCTTTTTCGGGGATTCTGTAGTTTGCTTTCTTATATCCTAATTCCTCAATATTATTAATGGTATCTGTATCAATACCAATATTATATCCGGTATCAAGTTTTAATACCAAATGCTTATCATCATCAAAAGCTGAACGGGGCAGTATTATCCCTTTAAATTTCCCCCTGGTGGTATGAATGTTTACTTCGTTCCAGACTTTTACACTGAATTTTTTAAGGACGACTAATCCTCTGCCTTTGTATCCTTTGAAATCTTCCTCATTCATGTACCTGTCCTTCAACTATAGGTCTAAGTTCTGAAAGGCTTATGTTACCGAGAGCTTTTTCTCTCAATTGTCCCATGATCCAGTCCTCTTCAGCTTTTGTATTATTGGTTTTAGCAATTTTTCTGAACTTTTTTTTCAGAATCCCGATCTTTGAAACTATTTCTTTTTTATTCATCTTTGTATAACCAATGGTCTTCAGCAGATTGTCTACAGAATCAGGGGAATTTTCAGCTGCCGCAGCAATGAGTTCCTTGAGGATGTCTCTTTGCAGCCCTTTTTTATATACTGTGATAAAAAGCTTTTCTGTTATTGGTTCAATTGTATTATACTGTTCCTTGAGTTTTTTATCATAATGTTTTATATAATGTCCTATGATGCTGCCGACAAAGGAGGGAGGAAAATCAGTAGAGTCAATTATATTCTTAAGGAGAGAAAAAAGGTTATTCTTGAGAATATAGCCGAAACAGTCAGAGGGAATATCCCACTCCTTCATTTTTTCTATACAGGTATGAATTTCTTCCGGCAGATTTTTTCCGGCTTCTTTTATCATGGTTTCATTAATGGGAATAGGTGCGGAATCTGTATCCGGATACATACGGTCCGGCCCGGGAAGAACCCGCTCAAAGACAGTTGTCCCATCCGGTATGGATTTCCTGGTTTCATTGGGTACTCCGTTAAAAGTTAGTCTGCATCTTTCCTCAATGGCATCTATACCGGTGACGATATCTTCCTGAGGACCCCAGAAAATGATCTGAGCATCTTCGGGTCCGCTCTTCAATTCTGAACGGATTTTTTCAAAATCTCTTTCAGAGAGAAGAGGATTAAGGGATTCGGAATGGGTCATATTAGGTTTGTGAATACAGGCAATAACTTCAATTCTGTCACTTATTTCATCAGCAAACATACGTCCCGGAGAGGTGAAAAAAGATAATATATTTTTGAAATCCGGCAGGTTTACTGCCATTATTGTATATTCTTTGTCCAGTATATCTTTTATCACCGGAGGATCAGTTTCTGCAAGCAGTGAATTGATTTCAGTATAATTAATGTTCCAGTCATCTGCAGATTGTATTTGCTGATTCAGCCTGTTTTTTATTTCAAGCAGCGCTTTTTGCCGGAAGGCTTCATTATGAGTTAAAAAGGGGATTAATTTGATGTGTGCCACACCTTTGATCTCCACCCTGGTGCCTCCGGTAATACTTACATTAACATCTTCTCTGGCAGCACCAATGCCTGTATTAACCATGCCAGTGCTTCTGGTCAGATATCGTATATAGTTTGCTGCCTCAGCTACTTCATCCGGAGTTTTCATGTCCGGGTAGGTGACAACTTCCACCAGCGGCATCCCCAGCCTGTCTGTAACATACACCCGGTCATGACCTGTATCAGAGACTTCACGGCAGGCATCTTCTTCCAGACCCAGCTGTATAACCCTTATCTTTTTAGAGTTCAGCGGTATTTCCCCTTCAATCCCCACTAACCCTGTGCGCTGAAATCCGGTGGGAATACTGCCGTCCAGATACTGCTTACGGGTTATATGATATTCACCCACAATGTTGAGTTTTAACAGAAGAGCAATACGGATAGCGATCTCGAGTGCCTCTTTATTTACTAAAAAAGGGGGTGTATCATCAATTTCATAGGTACAGGCTGTTTTGTTGTTTATGTGATAGTAGATATTTTTTTTGGTTTTGAATTCCATCAATGCGGTGCCGTCATATTCCCCCAGTTCACTTAAAGTAGGTCGCATGTGACGGACAACTTCGGCATCATAATCGTTTTTATCATGATAAATGCCGGCCGGACAGTTACAGAACAGTTTTTTCTCAGTAGTGATCTGCTGATGGATTTCTAAACCGCTTTTAAATCCTAACTTTTGATATATTTCAGGAGAAGCTTCCTGCTTTGAAACGTAACCGATTATTTTTTTTGTATTCTTTAGATTATTGCTTGGATCCAAATATGCCCCGATTTTAGATTGTTTGATTGCATAATATACTTATCATAGTTTATATTGTCAAGTTAAAAACATTTTCGGAAAGCCGGTAAGGGAGAATGGAAAATGGAATATGGAATATGGAGAATGGGGTGTCGGGTGTCGTCCTGAAAAAAGTTTACAGTTTGCCAAGTCAGTCATTTCAAAATTTCATTCTGAGCGAGTAACGCGAGCGAAGACGTTATCCTGAGCGACCGGAGGGAGCGAAGAATCTCACGCAGGCGGATTTAAGGGGATAAACTCTGGAAATTTTTCGTGATAAATTAAGAAATGAATATAACTAAGAGGTGCACTAAAAGCATGAAGTTACATTCCTGACACATCATCCTTGCCCTCCTGAAGAGGGGATTGATCAAGAAAAATGTTTATACGGAACAAATATATTTGCTTTCCGTAATAATATTAATTATAATATGTATTGTAAATGTTGGTAAATAAAAATAACATTCTAAAAGTTCGTAATCTGGGAAAAGTGTACAGGAAGACTAAAACACCTGTGTATGCTTTATGCGATGTCAATTTTGAGGTTGCAGAGAGGCATTTTATATCTGTAGTGGGACGTTCAGGGTCCGGCAAATCAACTCTGTTGAATCTCATAGGCGGTCTTGATACTCCTACATCCGGAGCAGTGGAAATTTCCGGCAAAGATCTGGCACAAATGAATAAACGGGAATTAACCTATCACCGACGATTCACTGTAGGAATGATCTTTCAATCATTTAATCTCATTGCTTCCTTGACTGCTCTTGAGAATGTTGCACTGGCTTCCATGTTTGCAAACGTATCCCGGAAAAAAAGAAAAACCATGGCAACAAATATCCTGCATACTGTAGGTCTGGGAGAAAGGGTAGATCATACTCCTTCTGAACTTTCCGGCGGTGAAGCACAGAGAGTGGCAATTGCCCGTGCCCTGATAAATAACCCGGCTATTTTACTGGCTGATGAACCCACCGGCAATCTGGACAGTATTACTGCCGGTGAGATTATGGCACTGCTGCAGCATCTGAACCATAAAACAGGCATTACTGTTATTATGGTCACCCATGATGAAATAACTGCCAAACAAATATCGCATCACACCTATACACTTTTAGATGGTAACATTGTAGAACATGTAACCCGGGAATAACTATGCAGATTAATGATTTACTTCAGTTAGGTCTATCAAATTTATGGAAAACCAAGCTCCGGGCTTTTCTTACTGTCTTGGGAGTAACCATAGGGATCGGTGCTCTGGTTTCTATGGTATCGTTCGGAACCGGTATGCAGAAAAATGTAACTGACTATTTTAAGAAAAATGACCTGTTCACCAGTATCCAGGTTATTCCTCAGAAAATTGATATCAATGAAGTAACATTTAGGCTGGAAAGCGGCAGAAAATCAAATAAAAAGAATATTCCTCCTCTTAATACTGAAGCTCTAGAAGATATCCGTTCTATCCGGGGAGTTGATATAGCCTTTCCGGAAATTTCATTTCCGGTTATGGTGCGTTTTAATGACCGTGAGACAAGAACATACCTGAAAGGAATTCCGGCTGAATTGGGAAAACATAAACCGTTTAATGAACTATTGTACGGTGATTTTTATCAGGATGACGATCAGGAGTGTATTATTATTGATACAGAAACTCTTGAGTCGCTGGGTATTAAATCTAAATCAACAGATACAGTAATAGATTCAGCTGTACTGGACACACAGGAAATAACCTATATCCCCTCTGATTCAGTGATCGGTAAAAAAATAACAATTTTTACTTCTGTCATTGATCCCGCTTCTGTTACCGGTATAATAGGAAGGGGGAAAACAGATAATTCTTTATTTAAAAAAGAGCAAAGACAATTTACTATTATTGGTATCAGAAAGGGAGAATTACAATTCAATTTTGGGTATTACAGAGGCGGAATTATAGCTCCTATAAAGACTGCTGAAAAAATGCCCAGACTTCCCTTTAACAGTGTCTGGAGCCTGTTAAACAGTATGGATAATGAAAGTGAATACGGGGCATTACTGGTCAGAGTACAATCCCTGGATTATCTGAAATCAGTACGGAATAAAATCGAAGAACTGGGGTTCGGCACTATCTCCATTGCAGATAAGCTGGAAGAATTTCAAAAAGGATTTATTATTATGGATACTGCCCTGGGTGCAATAGGCACCATAGCTTTGATCGTTGCCGGACTTGGTATAATTAATACCATGGTGATGTCAATTCTGGAAAGGACCCGAGAAATCGGTATAATGAAAGCTGTCGGAGGCAGTGAATTTCAGATAAAAAGCATCTTTTTCTTTGAAGCCGGAAGCATTGGTCTTTTAGGGGGACTTTTTGGCCTTGCACTTGGGTGGGTGGTGACAAAAATTGCAGGAGCTGTTGCCACCTACTATATGCTCAGGCAAGGAGGAGAAACAGTTGATCTGTTTTATATCCCGGGCTGGCTTATTATAATCGCATTGATCTTTTCAATTGTCATCAGTCTGATCGCAGGAATTTATCCTGCCATACGGGCAGCACGTATAAATCCGGTGGAAGCGTTACGGCATGATTAGAAAGGTTCAGTACCTGATGTAATGTTGTCTATAGGGGTAGGTTATTCTTTATTGACATTTATCTTGATCTGTTATATATTTTAGAAGAATTTCAAGTAATTAATTCTTAATAACAGGATAATATTATGGGTTTTAACTGTGGGCTGGTCGGACTCCCCAATGCAGGGAAATCCACAATCTTTAATGCTCTGACAAACCTGGGTGTTGATGCTTCGGCTTATCCTTTCTGTACCATAGATCCACATTTCGGCATCATAGTGCTTGAGGATAAAAGGCTGGACATGATTCATTCAATTATTGATTCAGCAAAGAAGTCACCCACGAATCTGGAATTTATCGATATTGCAGGTCTTATCAAAGGCGCTCATCAGGGCGAGGGACTAGGTAACCAGTTTTTATCTCATATAACCCGGTGCGATGCCATAGCTCATGTAGTGCGCTGTTTTGAAGATGAAAATGTTTCTCACCCGTATGAAAAAATAGATCCTGTACAGGATGTAAAATCAGTAACTATAGAGATAATACTAAAAGATATTGAAATAATTGTATCTCATCTGCATAAGTATCAGCAGGCAGCGAGAAGCGGGGATACTGAAGCGAAGAAGAAAATTGAAATACTAAACCAATTTCTTGATCACCTTAATGCAGAAAAGGAAATCCGCACCTTGCATTTGTCATCATCACAGGCAGAGGTGGTGAAAGAATTAAATTTGTTGTCAGCCAAGCCAGTTATGTACATTGCCAATGTAGATGAGAATCATCTTTCTGAAAGTCCTTTGGTAAAGGATTTGAATGAATATGCAGAGTCGATACATTCTCCCTGTATTCCGTTTTGCGGTAAAGTTCAGGAAGAAATTGCAGAACTTGACCATGATGAGCAGCTGGAGTTTCTCCAGGCAATGGGTCTTGATGAAACCGGTCTTCAGAAAATCGTCAGGACAGGATATGATCTTCTGTATCTGATCACCTTTTTTACCGCTAATGAGAATGAAGCCCATGCCTGGACTATCAGGAAAGGTGCTACGGTTGTGCAGGCTGCTGAAAAAGTGCATACTGATTTTGCCAAAGGGTTTATCAAGGCAGAAGTCATCAAATATCCGGATCTGCTAAAATATAAATCAACCAGGATACTGCATGAAAAGGGTCTTATAGTTGTTCATGGAAAAGACTATAAGGTTGAAGATGGTGATTTAGTATTTTTTCATGCCAGAAAATAATTTTTTTATATTTGCAGGCGGCCTACTATAAAAGCATAGATTTTTTTGACAGTTATATTCGTTGAGGTCGACTCTGCAATTATCTCTACTTAATTATACTCATAACTAATTTTTAACATTTCTGACTTTTTCATTTATGATTATCAATATTGATAGAAATTTTTGAAAATCATGAAAGATTTTTGCACCTGCAGCCATAGTCTAAATAGGGGCAGGAAACAATAATATAATCATTAAAAGATGGGAAAGTCATGAACATGAACAATCAGAAAAAATTTATTATGCACAGAAATATTTGTATGCAGAAAGCTGTTAATCAGTTGTGTATTACTGTATGTGCTTTTCTTTTTGTTACCTTTTTATATGATTTTATTGTAAATAAAAACAATTTAATTAATTATCCCTTTATTTTACCAGGTCTTATATGTTTTATTCTGTTGGTGTACATTATTAATCTATTCGCAGCAAAAAATAATTTTAAGCAGAGAAAAAGAATTTGGATTTTAAACCAATACTGTACATCAATGAAGCAAAAAATTAAATCCGGGAATAATGGTAAAGATACCAAAAAACACAAAGAAGAGATATCAAAAACTGAACGGGCAGCATTTATTAATCAGGTGATCAGCAGCTTTGTTCATGATTTAAATAATTTTT
>CAZETW010000116.1:0-2955 GCA_964515295.1 uncultured bacterium
TGCTGTTGAGGATATCGCTGCAATAAAACGATAGTCGAGGTTAAACCACTCTGACAGGGTGACTGGATATCTATTAATTCTTATAATATTTTGAAGAAATGACCAAACCAAAATCCCCCTGATTAGGGATATTTAGCTATATTTTTTTGTATGTGGAATTAATGGTCGTTGTCGGAAAGTAACCCCCTTTGTCCCCCTTGTCAGGGGGATGCCCCTCCGAACACACCTCCTTCATATAAGTCATTGAAGAAAATACGATTTAATACTGTTCGGAAACATCGATAACACATTTGCAGCATATAGTTGTCTCATAGAAAGAAGTATAAAGCACAGTCCCGGAATAACTTCTAAAATCAGAAATCGTTAATCGTTGGTCTTACATCCATTACTTTTGACCTCTGTCAGAGTGAGGGATTACTCAATTACCAGAGCATCTGCCACTATTTCAGCCATGGTTTTGATCTTCACCCCCAGTTTATAATCTTTATTTACTTCCATAAGCTGATCAATACAGTTGTGACAGGGGGTAACCACAATATCAGCTCCGGTTTCTCGGATCTGATCTGCTTTTAATTGAGCTATATCCATGCGTCTTTCAGCATATTCTCCCATGGACAGCTGTCCCCCTCCGCCACCGCAGCAGAAATTATTTTCCCGGTTTGGATACATCTCAACAAAATCAGTAACTGCGTGTTTCAGGATATAACGCTGTTCCTCAATGACTCCGCCGGAGCGAACCAGATTACAAGGATCATGCAGAGTGACAGTCTCTTTATTTTTCCTGGGATCAAGTTTTATTCGTCTGGTACAGATATATTCTGTAATTAGTTCTACCAGTGTTATGGTAGTAAAAGGGTATTTTTTCTGTGTCCAGCGGGGGCCTTCCCAGCGAATCGCTCTGGGACCGTGACCGCATTCAGCCAGGACCAGAGTTTCCGCCCCGATTTTTTCAACTTCTTCCCGTAATCTATCTGTAATCAATGCACCGATTTTATCATCTCCGGAATAGTAGGCATAGTTGGTGACATCATAAAAATGTGAAGATAATGTCCAGGACTCCTTTGCAGCATAGAATATCATAGCTGCTGCACTGATTGAGAGAGGAAAAAATTTTGGTTCCCGGGGATTAAGAGTGTAAAAAATTTTACTGCCTTTTTTATCCAATGGAATTGATGCATTGGGATCATCAACCTCCATCTGAAGATCTTCCTCCAGCCATTCTATTGTATCAATGTAATCTTTTTGGGGAATACCCATATTATTGCCGGTTTTAACTGCAGTATCGACCGTGGACTGCAGTCCCTTGGGAACCAGATCCATTTCTGCCAGCATAGAACGGGCAGTCCGGACCAGAAAAGCAATATCAATACCCACAGAACAGTGCATTGAACAACGTCCGCACATAGTGCATCCGCCATAGATCACATCGATCATTTCCTGAATAGTATCATCATCAAAATCTTTTGCACCAACCAATCCCGGAATGACTTTTCCGGTTACAGTATGGTATCGTCTGTAAATTCTGGAAATCAGATCCACTTTATGACCAGGAAGATATTTATCTTCACCGTAATGAAGGTAATACAGACATGATTCACCACATAACCCGCAATGCACACAGCTGTTCAGGTGGGTCAGCAATTTGCCGTTTAATTTTTCATCAAGCAGGTCAAGCCCTTTTTTCTGATTTTCAGTCAGACACTTATCTGGTTTTATTTGTTTTTTGCTAAAGGCCATACACCTCTTTTCCCATAAAAAAGTCCAAGATATATTCTGGCTAGGATAAAATAGGCAGCATGTTTTAGTTTTCCAACTGGTATATACAGAAAAAGAAAGGCGGAATAATACCATAACACAGGTCTCAAGCTAATTGTATACAAATTCAACAGCGAAACTGTCAGAAAACCTGTTACCAGGGCATTACTGATATAATCATCCGGATTAGACAGATAACGCAATTTTTTATTTATAGTACGTTTCAGAAGAATACCGAATCCGCTGATTATAGAAATGATAAATATAAACCGGCTGAAAGAATATATAATTGAAACAAGAGATATGTTTGATACATGAATAAAAAGCCAGAAGAATCCGAGGAAAATTCCTGAGTGATAACAAATGCCGGCAATATAGGTTGACCAGTGTTTATTGGCAGTTTCTTTTTTCAGAGGTGACATACCAGCAGTAAAAGAATATACTATCCCTTTTATTGTACTGCCCTTAGCTTCTGAAGGATCGATGGGGTTTCCGCTTATTGCTTTAATGAACATTAAAAGGAGTATAAAAGTGGAGATACAAAAACTTATCAGAAAAACTGTTTCCGGTAATTGCATTTTTCAGCCTTTATGTTACACACATCCATCCGGTTTGGGTAAACCAGCTATTTTACAGGCTCCTTTGGCTGGTCCCATAGGAAAGAGTTCATACACTTCCCGCAATTTTAAATTTGCAGCCTGGCACAGTTTCCGCACCATAGGTGCCATATCATGTTCTTCCCAGTATTCCCGGATATAATTTATTACTGCCCAGTGTTTTTCATTTAACTCGCCGGTCCCGTCGTGTTTGGCCAGTAATTTTGCTACTTCTTGGTTCCATTCATCCGGATTGTTCAGGAATCCATCTCCATCTACATCAAATTCCCGGTCATCAATTGTGATTTTTGCCATGATATATCCTCATAATTTTTATTAATACCACTAAGTATTGTCAAAATTTTAAAAGAATCTTTAAAATAGTCAGTAGTTAGTCACCTGACAGTCTTGGCAGCTTAGAATACTCACTCTTCCTCAGCGTTCCATCCGTAATCTACATATTCCCAGGTAAATTCATCTCCCTTAACATCAATCACAGCAAACCCTTCTTCAAAACCATGATAGGGGCCTCTCCACCAGGCACCACTCACTGCTCCTGCAGTTATAAAATGGGTATTTTCCCAAATGAGCTCTTCTACAATAT
>CAZETW010000116.1:3055-7926 GCA_964515295.1 uncultured bacterium
ACTGCTCCTGCAGTTATAAAATGGGTATTTTCCCAAATGAGCTCTTCTACAATATTGCGTTGGTTAATAATATGAATATCAGTCATGAAAACAAAACGGAAAGAATTTTCTGGTTCATCAGTACAAGAATGATTAAGCAGCAGTAAGATAATAGAAAACAGAATCATCCTGATTTTTTTATTCTTTTTCATTGATATGCCTCCTTTTAATTTATACAATATAAAAAATAATTATTAGAATTTCATGAAAAAATTAAAAGTATTAAAGGAATTTATAGAATTATTGCTCATTTGCAATTTTATCCGGAAGTCTTTATATTTATAAACAACTATCATGGATATTATTTCAATTATATTTATTGCAGTGGGATTATCTATGGATTCATTTGGTGTTTCCATAGTAAATGGATGTACAATCAAAGAATTGGATGCAAAGAAGATTATTTTAATTGCTTTGTCTCTTTCACTGTTCCAGGCATTCATGCCTGTTATTGGATGGCTGGCAGGATTGAGTATAGAAAGATATATCAGAGAACTTGACCATTGGGTTGTATTTATTTTATTGTCTTTTATCGGTCTCAAGATGATAATTGAAGGTGTAAAAAAAAATAATAATTGCGAGTTGTCAGAGTTAAAAGGAAAAAGGCTCATTGGTCAGTCAATTGCCACCAGTATTGATGCTTTTGCAATAGGAATAAGTTTTTCCTTGCTGCAGTTGTCTTTAGTTACACCGGTTTTGATCATCGGAGCTGTTACTTTTGGGTTTTCTTTAATTGGTTTATTTTTAGGAAAATATTTCGGAAAGATCTTTGGTAAAAGAGTCGATATTGCGGGCGGATTGATTTTAATCGGAATTGGTATTAAAATTTTGTATGAACATTTATTCCTGCAATAAGTAATAAAATGCTTTTATGTTAGTTCTGTGTCTTCTCAATAAAAAATTGATTTTTTAAAGGTATGTAATTATTAATAAATAACTGTTTTCAGAAAGTTAAAATTTTGAATTATAAAATACGGGGGTTGCATCATGTTAAGCACAAAAAAGTATCAGAAGACGTTTATTATAAGCTGGTTTGTTTCTTTTATATGTATTCTTGTGTTTATTCAGGTTCAGGCTCAGTCAGTTACTCTTGAAAATATAATGAGTGCTCCTTTTCCGAGCAGTATGAGTGCTGATTTAGAAGCAGGAAAAATCGCCTGGGTTTTTAATGATCAAGGGGTGAGAAATATTTATGTGGCTTGGTCCCCTTTGTTTGAGCTGAAAAAAGTTACCAACTACAATTCAGACGACGGTCAGGTTTTGTCTAATATATGCTATCAGCCTCAGGGTAACTATATTTTTTATGTCCGCGGCGGAGCGCCCAATAATAAAGGTGTTCATCCAAATCCTACCAGTAATATTCATGGTGCTGAGCGGGCAGTATGTGGATTAGACTTGAAAACCGGTAAACAATGGAAAGTGGGAGATGGTCATTCTCCGGTAATTTCACCGGATGGTAACTGGATAATTTTTGAGGAAAAGGGTTCTTTGTTTATTGCTTCTGCCAGTGAAACACCTGATCCGAAGAAACTGTTTATTGCCCGCGGGTATAATACTTCGCCAACCTGGTCTCCGGATGCAAAGCAGATAGCATTTGTCTCCCGCAGAGAGGATCATAGTTTTATTGGAATATTCAACAGAGAAACAGAGAAGATCACCTGGATTGCTCCGGGAGTGGACAGAGATTTTTATCCGGTCTGGTCTCCAGATGGAAAGAGGATAGCGTATCTGCGGTTTCCCGGACAAAAAGGTGAGCCTGTTACCACACGACCTCTAAAACAGCCTTTTTCTATACGCCTTGCCTGGGTTGAGAAGGGAATAGCAGAAACCTTATGGACAACACCGGATTCCAGTGGCGGATTTGCGCAAACATATCCCTCACAGCCACTTATGTGGGGAGAAAATGATCAGCTAATATTTTATTCTGAACATGAAGGGTGGATGCATCTCTATTCTTTTTCTGTTGATGATAGAAAAGTAGTGTGCCTGACTCCGGGGAATTATGAAGTGGAGGATGCTGCGTTTGTACCTGACCGCAGTAAGGTGATCTACAACAGCAATCAGGATGATATCGACCGGCGTCATCTCTGGTCAGTTCCGGTATCTGGAGGGAATACTCATCAGTTAACTTCTGGAAAAGGATTGGAATGGAGTCCTGTTCCTTTGGGAGAAAACTATATTGCTTTTCTACGTTCAACTGGTGTTCATCCTGCAGCTCCGGCTGTGATGAATATTGACGGATCAGAACAAAAACTGATTGCTGAAGATTATATGCCGGACATTTTTCCCTTGGAACAGCTTATAGAGCCTGAACAATGCATTTTCAAAGCAGCAGACGGGTTAAAGATCCACGGTCAGCTTTTCCTCTCTCCGCATAGTTCTCAAAAAGAAAAAAGACCAGCGGTTATATTCATGCACGGCGGTCCTATCCGCCAGATGCTGTTAGGATGGCATATGCGGGGTTACTATCACAATGCCTATGCCTTGAATCAGTTTTTAGCTTACAAAGGATATGTAGTACTTTCTGTAAACTATCGGTCCGGAATCGGATACGGAAGAACGTTCCGTACCGCACCTGAACAAGGACCCAGAGGAGCTTCTGAATATCAGGATATTGTTGCAGCAGCTGAATATCTACAGTCACTTCCCGAAGTAGATCCGGAGTATATCGGATTATGGGGAGGATCATACGGAGGATACCTGACTGCTATGGGTCTGGCCCGGGATTCGGATCTGTTTGCAGCAGGAGTAGATCTTCACGGAGTACATGACTGGGCTTTGCGGGCAAAACGGAGAAATGGTGGCGGATGGGCTATACACGGGGAAAAGCTGATGGAAGAGGCTTTTCAATCTTCACCAGTAGCAGATGTAGGTTTCTGGACATCACCTGTACTCTTCATCCATGGAGACGATGACCGGAATGTGGATTTTATTCAAACCACCGATCTGGTACAGAGGTTACGAAAACTTGGAAAAGCACATATAGAATTACTTGTTTTTCCTGATGAAGTACATGGATTTCTACAGCACGAAAGCTGGATCAGAGCCTATTCAGCGGCAGCGGAGTTTTTTGACAGATTTTTGTGGAGAGATGGTGAATAGGGAACAGGAGACAATTCAGTAAGCAAGATGCAGGAGTCAAGACTAAAGACTAAAGAATAAAGACTAAAAACTAAAAACTAAAAACTAAAGGAAAAAGGATAAAGGAAAAAACAGAACTATAGAACGCGAGAACTTTAGAAGCCAGAAAACAGTGGCCAGAGGTAAGAGAAGACCGCGGACGGCGGACGGCAGACAGCGTGTTGAAAAGCGGTCAGCGGTCTGCGCTCAGCGGACAATATTGAGAACGTGAGAGCTTGAGAACTTTAGAACTTAAGAAGCTTAGTGTTTAGAAGCCAGCAAATATTATTTGTGCGTAGAGTGATTTTCAAAAATAATATCACAAGAAAGACTCCCCTGACAAGGGAAATATAGTATAAAAACTACGAAGGACAAGAAGTCCACGTAGTATTTTTATTTTTTTAAATATTATTTTCGTGATGAAGGAGAAATCCATTTAAATTAGGGAGGATATGATGAGAAATAAATATTTTATAATAACGCTTTTTTGTGTTATAATCGTTTGCTCATTATTTGCTCAGATTCCTGAAGGATATCAGGATGAGTTAAAAGAATTTGAGAAATTCGTAACCGTTCAAATGGAGCGGGATCAGATACCGGGATTATCTATTGGTTTTTATTTGGGTGAGACAGAATGGGCCAGGGGATTTGGATATGTTGATCTGGAAAATAAAGTTTCTGCTACTGCTCTTTCCAGCTACAGACTGGCTTCCAATACAAAATCTATGGTTGCAGTGGCAATTCTGCAATTAGCAGAACAGGGTAAGCTTTCATTAGATGATAATGTACGTAAATATGTACCATATTTTTCCAGAAAGAAATGGCCTATTACCATAAAGCAGGTTTTAGGACATCTGGGAGGTATCAGTCATTATAAAAATTATGATGTCGAAGGTCATATTAAAGTTCACAAAGATACCCGGGAATCAATGGATATTTTTGATGATTTTGATTTAGTTTCAGAACCGGGTACTGAGTATCACTATTCCAGCTACGGATATAATCTGTTAGGTGCTGTGGTTGAAGCTGCTGCAAAACAGCCGTTCGGGGAGTATATGCAGGAACATCTCTGGGATCCTTTGAGAATGCAGGAAACCTATATGGATGAACCACAGAAATTAATCCCGAACCGGGTAGAAGGGTATAGACTGGAGTTCGGGACAGTGAAAAATTCTGAATTCGTGGATATCAGCAGCAGATTTGCTGCCGGCGGAACCAGATCTACAGTTCTGGATCTTTTAAAGTATGCCAGAGGTTTAGAAGAATATAAAGTTATCAGTCAGGAGAGTACTGATCTTATGGAGACATCAATGGTCACAAGTGACGGACACTATACTGATTATGGTATGGGCTGGCGTATCTCTCCGGTTAACGGACATTTTCTGGCCTATCATACCGGCGGACAGCCTGAAACTCGAACGCTGCTGTTGCGATTTCCAACCCAGCATATGGCTGTAGCACTTGCTTATAATTTGGAAGGGGGGAATCTCTATGCTTATGGACATCGTTTATACCAACTGCTCAAGGATGAAGCCTGGAATCAGAAAATATATGTGCCAGATAAAGAAATAAGCACAGTGATTCAAGGGTTGCAGGATATTTTTAATTACGGTATGAGTTATGTGGACAAATACGGAAAACCGGTATCAAACAATAAAGATACACTTAAGGCAGCTTTTTCATATCTGTATAATGTTTTTCAGGAAGATTCT
>CAZETW010000117.1:0-7806 GCA_964515295.1 uncultured bacterium
CAAAGACACTCTTCAAATTAAGCTCAGATCCAATCCTACAACCGGGTATGAATGGAAAATAGATTCACTTGACAGAACTGTAATAAAGATGACCAGAAAACGCTATATTCCCGATAAAGTGCCGCCACATACTGCAGGTGCCGGAGGAAAGACGATCTTTTATTTTACAGCCTTAGACAAAGGGAGTACCCAGGTTAAACTTATATATCATCGGCCTTTTGAAAAAGATAAGGAACCGGTTAAGACCTTTGTTATTGAAATAAAAGTCAGATAATAATATAACAGGAGAACACAATGAAAAAAATATTTATTTTCATGTTTTATTGGTTTGGGGCAGTGAGCATACAGGCACAATCAACCGAACCACAGCAGCAGTCTTTAAATCCGGAATTTATACGATATGCTCGGTTATACAGCAGGAGCATAATCAAGAAAACCGCACCATCAGATTATAATACAGGGTATGTTCCCCATTCTGTTACGTATAAGGCGGAAATTCCTGAGGATTTTAAAAAGACGGGTCCTTTACCTTCAGTTTATGATCTTCAAGATCTGAATCTGGTGACCAGTGTAAAAAATCAGGGCAACTGCGGAACCTGCTGGGCTTTTGCTTCTCTGGGCTCTATTGAGTCACGCTGGTTGAAGTTAGGTTTAGGCACCTGGTATGAAAATAACAGCAGCCGTGCATTTGATCTCTGCATCAATGCGTATGTGGTTTCCGATGGAACAGGGGTGGATCCGGATCATATGCAGTCTGATGTTCCTGAAAAGTATGCATTGCTGCAAAATCATCCTAATCCGTTTAATCCTGTTACTATTATTCAGTTTAGAGTAAGAAAAGCAGGACCTGTACATCTAAATGTGTATAATCTGTTGGGTGAAGAAGTCCATACGCTAATTGATGCTTATTATCAGCCCGGCGATTATGAGGTTGGTTTTAATGCGTCCGGATTATCTTCAGGTATTTATATGTACCGAATCAGTATGAATGATTTTACTGCAGTCAAAAAGATGGTACTGATGGAATAATACGCTTATTGGATAGAATAAAAAAGTGATCTTTATTGTTAAGATTCATTATAGTATACAAAATTTTTGTGGTCTATAGTTTAAGAGTCATGGTATTATCCTTGGTCATGCTGAAATAAAATAATGGATGCTATGACTCTTTTTTTCTATGCACATTTAATGTTATTACTGTTGATTTTTTTGAATTTTTTACACTATTCTATCTTGTGACTGTACTGATTCTTTTGTATATTACTACCAAAATTTCCAAGTCATTAGAACGGGAAAACAGCATGAAACATACGATTGGATTTGATAATGAAAAATATTTAAAAGATCAGAGTAATGCTATATTAGAAAAAGTCGATATTTTTAATAATAAACTGTATCTTGAATTTGGCGGGAAGTTACTATATGATTATCATGCTTCAAGGGTCCTCCCCGGGTTCGATCCTAATGTAAAAATACAGCTCTTGCAGAAGCTGAAAGATAAAGCAGATATTATATTATGTATTTATGCAGGCGATATAGAAAGAAAAAAAGTAAGAGCAGATTTTGGTATCACCTATGATGTGGATGCACTGAAACTGATCGATGATTTGAAAGAATGGGGACTTGATATCTGTGGTGTGGTAATTACCCGATATGAAGAACAGCCGGCAGCTAAATCATTCAAGAACCGTCTGGAACGTCGAAATATTCGGGTATACACCCATAATTTTACCAAAGGATATCCAACTAAGGTCGATTTAATTGTCAGTGATGAAGGGTACGGAGCCAATGAATACATTGAAACCACCAAACCCCTGGTGGTGGTAACGGGTCCGGGACCGGGCAGCGGGAAATTAGCGACCTGTCTTTCACAGCTGTATCATGATTATAAAAATGGAATCCAGGCAGGATATGCAAAGTTTGAGACCTTCCCTATATGGAATCTTCCCTTAAAACATCCGGTAAACATCGCTTATGAGGCTGCAACTGCTGATATTCTTGATTACAATCAGATTGATCCTTTTCATCTGGAAGTATATGGCAAGACTGCTGTGAATTATAACAGGGATATTGAAGTGTTTCCTATTCTTAAAAGAATTCTGGAAAAGATAACCGGTGCAGAATCCATGTACAAGTCACCCACCGATATGGGAGTAAACCGGGCAGGGTTCGGTATTGTTAATGATGATATTGTAAGAGAAGCTGCCAAACAGGAGGTTATCCGCCGGTCTTTCAGATATAAATGTGAATATGTTATGGGATTAGTTGATAAGGAAAACATTGAAAGATCAGAACTTCTTTTAAGTGAGCTCAATTTAAATCCGGAGGACAGGATCATTGTAGAACCGGCCAGAAATGCTGCTCAGGATGCAGAAACTTCAGGCAAGGGGAATAAAGGGATTTATTGCGGAGCTGCAATCGAACTAACTGACGGAACAATTATTACCGGCAAAAATTCAGAATTACTGCATGCTCCTTCAAGTTTAATATTGAATGCCATAAAATATATGGGTGAAATACCTGATAAAATAGATCTTCTTTCAACTAATATAATTGAATCTATCGGAAATCTGAAAAAAGAATCGTTGCGTTCAAATCATGTAAGTTTAAATCTGGAAGAAACCCTCATTGCCCTGAGTATTGGTGCTACCACTAATCCGACTGCAGAGGTTGCAGTGAAAAAGTTAAAGGAACTGAAAGGATGTAATGTCCATTTGACCCATATTCCTACTCCCGGAGATGAGGCCGGATTGAGAAAATTAGGTGTTGATCTGACCAGTGATCCTCAGTTTACTAGTCATTCTTTATACAGCAGTTAGCAATTCTTTAAATTTTAAAAAGTGAATATTGATATAAAAAATATGGATTTGATTTTCTCCTATAAATTTATTAAATTATATTAAAAGAATATTGTATTGGAAGGTTGTTTAGTCTACAGTGAATGGAGAGAAGGGTTTGAAAATTCTATTTAACAGGATAAGATAAAAAAGATACCCTCAGGGGAGTAAGGTATATGTCTAAAAAGCCGAAAATAATTAAGAAATCACATATTATTATGGTAACGGCAGTCTTGAGTTTATTTATTCTGTTAGCCGGTTTTTTGTATTACCAACAGGAAGCAGGAGCTATCCGGCAGGATAAACAGAATGAGCTTAGGGCCATTGCTTCCTTAAAGGTCAGCCACATCAACCGCTGGAGAAAAGAAAGAATTGCAGATGCAACTGTGATCACTGAAAGACCATTTTTTATTCAGAGAGTGCAGCAATGGCTGGCTGATCAAAGGAAAGGTGAACTCCAAAGAAGCATTATTCATGATCTAAGTTCCATTGTCAGCCCTTATAATTATCAGGCTGTTTTGCTTTCATCTGTGGAAGGGAAATTACTTTTATCATCTGGTTATGGATTGAATCATTTCGGTCTGGAGGCTTCCCATAAAATCAGGGAGGCAGTCAGCCGGCAGCACATTACCAGTACGGATTTTTACTATTGTACTCTGGAGAATGAAATTCACTATGATGTTATTGCTCCTTTACTGAATAATAAAAAACAAACCATTGCTTTCTTGGTTTTAAGAATGAATCCTCAGGATTATTTTTTTCCGATGATCCAGTCCTGGCCCACTCCCAGCAAATCTGCGGAAACCCTGATTGTCCGTCAGAAGGGCGACAGTGTGGTTTTTTTGAATGATCTGCGATATATGCAAAACACAGCCTTACAGCTGCAGATCCCCTTAAGCCAAAAGCAGATGCCGGCGGTACAGGCAGTTTTAGGCTATGGTGGTATTATGGAGGGAATAGACTATCGGGGAGAAAAGGTGCTGGCAGATATACGATCCATACCCAACACTCCCTGGTATATGATTGCAAAAGTTGATAAAAAAGAGATCTACAAGAACCTGTATGTAAAAAGTATGTACATAGGAGGATTTACTCTCCTTCTGATTTTGTCTCTGGCTTCGGGAATATCTTTAATATACAATTCACGTCAAAAAAATATTTATAGAAATTTATGGCAGTCTCAGCAAGAATTCAAGACCACTCTGTACAGTATTGGTGATGCGGTGATCACTACTGATAGACAGGGAAATATCAAACATATGAATCATATAGCACAACAATTAACCGGCTGGAAGGAATCAAAAGCCAGGGGTGAAAAACTGGAGAAGGTGTTCATAATTATTAATGAAATTACCCGCAGCAGGGTAGAAAATCCGGTAGAAAAAGTATTGAGAGAAGGATTGATAGTAGGGTTAGCAAATCATTCCCTGCTGATTTCCAAAGAAGGGAAAGAAATTCCGATTGCAGATACCGGAGCACCCATAAAAGATAAAAAGGGAAACACCATAGGAGTAGTTCTGGTCTTCAGGGATCAGACTGAGGAAAGAAAAGCCCAGAGAGCATTGGAAGACAGTGAGCGTCTTTATAAAGAAGCTCAAAATGTTGCTCACATTGGACATTGGAAACTGGATCCCGAGGTGGGTACCCCGGTCTGGTCTGAAGAGATATTCCGTATCTTTGGTCTGGATCCGGAAAAAGGAGAACCTTCCTTTACCGACCATGAAACCCATGTACATCCGGATGACTGGCCCTTGCTCAATGAATCCGTTACCAAAGCCGGCACCGATGGTAATTCCTTTGATATCGAGTTTCGTATTATCCGACCAGATGGGGAGATCAGGTGGATGCATGCTATTGGTACCACAACCAAGGACAAGAAGGGAAAAGTTGTTAATATTTTCGGAACTGCTCAGGATGTTAGCCTTCGTAAACAAGCAGAAGAAAAACTAAGAGAAAGCGAGAAGAAATACCGCACTCTGTTCGAGACCATGGCCCAGGGAGTGGTATATCAGAGTGCAGAAGGCACTATTATCTCAGCTAATCCTGCCGCAGAAAAGATATTAGGGCTCTCCCCGACTCACATGCAGGGCAGAACCTCCCTGGACCCCGGATGGAAAGCAATAAGAGAAGACGGATCAGAGCTCCCGGGTGAGGAACACCCGGCTATGCAGGCTCTTAAAACCGGAAAATCAGTAGAGAATTTCATCCAGGGTATTTTCAATCCAATAAAAAATGATTATGTCTGGATTATGGTCAATGCCATTCCCCAGTTCAGACAAGGAGATAAAAAACCCTATCAGGTGTATTCCACTTTTCTGGATATCACTGAACGAAAAAAGGCACAGGAACAGGTACAAAAGGATCTTCAGGAAAAAGAGGTAATGCTTCAGGAAATCCACCACCGGGTAAAAAACAATCTTAATGTCATCACCAGTCTACTTCGTCTGCAGAGTAAACAGATCACCTCCAAAGAAGAAGCCCTGGATGCTATTAAGAAAAGCAGGGATCGGGTTTATTCCATGGCCTTGATCCATAACAAGCTGTATCAATCCGAAGATTTTTCTCATATAGATATGAAAGATTATGTTGCAACTATGGTAAGTGAACTGTGCAATGCCTATGGGGTGAGAAAGAGGATCAGTATTGATGTACAGATCAAAGATGTATTTCTGGATATTAATAAAAGTATACCCTGCGGTTTGATCATCAATGAATTAATTACCAACAGTTTTAAACATGCTTTTCCCAATAATAAAAAAGGAACGGTAAGGATTGGTTTTCAGCCGGTTGATGACAGTGTTTACAAACTATGGGTGGAGGATGACGGCAGAGGATTGCCTGACGATGTTGATATTGATAAATCCTTAGGGTTCAAAATCATTAATCTCTTAGCTGAGCAAATCAATGCCGAACTGGAGATTGAAAATAAAAATGGAACTCGCTTTACTTTGATTATTCCCAAGGATATTTCATGAAAAAACGCACCATACTCATAGTTGAAGATGAGAAACTTATTGCTTTTGACTTAAAATTTTGTCTTGAAGTTGTCTAAAAAGTATGAAAATACTTTAAACGCAGAGATCGCTGAGAATATCGCAAAGAATGTAAATAATTAATAATTATAAATTTATCAATTTGCGCTCTCTGCGAACTTTGCGTTGAAATTTTATTTTTAGTCAGCCCCCCATTGCTGATAATGCAGTGAAAGCGGTGAGCTATACAACCAAATATCATCCTCAGGTTATTTTAATGGATATTCTGCTTGAGGGTGAAAAAACCGGTTTCGATGCGGCCCGGGAGATAAGTGAAAAGAAACCTACTCCCATAATTTATCTTACAGGTAATGTACATCTGTTAGATGGAAAAAATATAAAAACCATTCATCCTTTTGCCGTATTAACCAAACCTTTCGCTGATTTTGATATATTGGGAGCTGTTGAGCAAGCACTGTCAAAGCAGTAATTGTACTGCCTGAAATACATGTTAACCCCCACCTTATTACGTCTTTGATTTTATAAAATTAAGATAGCAATTTGATCCGGATCAAGAAAATTTCTCAATCCTGCTTATATTATCTATGAAAGAGGAATTGCAAAATAATCTTTTTATTACGGGAAATTTTTTCAAGGTGCCGGATAATAAATTAAAGCTTGACTTTAGATGAAATAATAATTATATATTAATATAGATAATATTTTAATTTTATGATACAACAAGGAGTGCGATTATGAGTGATATTATTAATAATAGTAAAAAACAAAAACAGCAGGCCTTGAAAAACATCATAAACAAACTGCATAAAGGAATACCAGTGGAGAAATTGCAAAAGGATTTTGCTGATATTATCAAAAATACTTCTCCCACAGAAATCGCAGATATGGAAAATGCTTTGATAGAAGAAGGATTTCCGCCGGAAGAAATCCAGCGGCTGTGTGATGTGCATGCCCAGGTGTTTGAACAGTCTTTGAAAAAGGCAGGTAAATCAAGTAAAATACCTGGTCATCCGGTGTATACCTTTATTCAAGAAAACAGAGAAGCTAAACGCATCCTTAAAAAACTTATCAAAGCTGCTAAGAAAATTAAAAAAGCAACTCCCCAGGCAAAAGACATTCAGATTTTTAAAGATCATTTCCAACAATTAAAGGAATTTGAAAAACACTTTCAAAGAAAGGAAAATCAGCTTTTTCCTGAGCTGGAGGCCAAAAAGTTTACCGGTCCCACTAAAGTTATGTGGGGCAAGCATGATGAAATAAGAGAGATGATCAGAAATATTCAAAAGCTCATTGATAAAGAGCAATGGAGCTCATTATACAAGCAGATCAAGTCACTATCTTCAGCTATTAAAAAGCTGATTTTTCTGGAAGAAAAAATACTGTATCCTACCTCTATGAAAAAACTGAATACCAAAGAATGGGCGGATATCAAACAGGGAGGGCCGGAAATCGGATATGCCTGGGTCACCCCGTCCAATCTCTGGGAAGCTCAGCTGGAGAAATCTCTAAAAACTAAAGGAAAAAATACAGAGGAGATGAAAACAATGAAACCAAAAGATAAAGATACCATAAAACTCTCTCAGGGAAAGCTCACCACTCAGCAAATCGATTTATTACTTAAGAATGTGCCTTTTGATCTTACCTTTGTGGATGAGAATGATACGGTACGGTATTATTCTGATACAGAAGACCGCATATTCCCCCGGAGTCCGGCCATCATCGGCAGGAAAGTGCAGAATTGTCATCCACCCAAGAGTGTACATATTGTCAACAAAATTGTACAGAATTTCAAGGATAAGAAAAAGGATCATGCTGATTTCTGGATACACCTGGGTGATAAGTTTGTTTATATCCGTTACTTTCCGGTGTATGATGAGGATGGGAATTACAAAGGAGTGATTGAAGTTTCACAGGAAGTATCTGATATTCAGAAGCTGGAAGGGGAACGGAGGTTGCTTGATTGGTGAGGAGGAATC
>CAZETW010000118.1:0-7666 GCA_964515295.1 uncultured bacterium
CTAATCAGGGACTTTTCCGGAACTTATAATATGAATGCCATTTGCACAAATATATTTTTTATAAAAGGAATCGAGCTTTAATGTGTTTGGAGTCCGAGTTATTTTTTTTATTTTTTTCGGAAGATGATATTTGTGCTGAATATGTACTGAGAAACTGTATATACTAATCTTCTCTTACAATTAACCATCCATTACCTCATGAATATTTTTTTATATATAACCTAACAAAACCATCCCTATCATAACTACACCCAACCCCAGCATTATTATACCGGTTATTAAATGAAGTACAGCTGACTTTTTCTGACGCCATGTTTCTACTTTAGCTGTTGTGGTGAATCCCAGACCAACCCCGATGGTAATTACCAGAAACGGTAATATGAAAATAAAATTATATAAGAGCAAATATGTAATAGCCTGAATTCTGGTAGCTGTTTTGCTTAACATACCAATGATCACAACATAGGGACCGGAAGTACAGGGTAAGAGCAAAAAACTTACTGCTAATCCCGAGACAAAAGCACCCGGAACTGAAGTAATATTAGAAGTAATGCGTTTCACTGTGGGGTGCCAGGATTTCGGCACCGCAATACTGAACCAGCGGCCCCGCCAGAAATAATCCTTTATATTCCACGAACCTATAACTATGGCCAGTACTGAAACAAAAATGTATATATACTGCTCAATACCAACAATCTGTACTGCATGAAATAAACCCAATCCCATCAGAAAATATGAGACAAAACAGGCTGTTGTAAAAACAAACCCGGCTCCCAGAATTTTGTTCCGTTTGTGTTTTGCAGATAATAAAATCGTTCCTAAAAGCAATACCAGTACAACACAGGCGCAGGGGTTGATAGCATCAACAGCTGCTGCACTAACTACTGCTGCCAAGGTCAGTTTTTGTGATGATTGTATTTTTTCCTTTTCATCAAATATTTTACTTAAGGGAGAAACAGCTCCCTCACGTAAAGCTGTACGGACTGCCTGTTCAATACCATGCTGCACTACCTTACTGAAACCCTGAAATGCTTCATCCCCGATAAACACAGCCGGAGTATTCTTTCCTTCTCTGATTATTCCAAAATCATACACTTTGTTATCTGCAGAAATTTCTGACTGTGCCTTAACTGTAACTGCAGTAATAAAAATAATACAGCCTGAAATCAGCAATAGACCAATGTTACTTTTCATTTACACTTCCTTTAACTGTAGTTTTTTAATCAGTCAGTTCAAAACTGCACTGACCATGAAATATTGTTATCATCATTTTTTTTAATATTCCCGGACAGGGCAACTTCCAGTAACTTTCCGGTCATTTTATGATATAAAACCTCATTCTCTGCCTGTACTTCTCTGACTTCAAATCCATCCGGAACAAAGAAAAACAGTGAATAGTGGCCGCCTTCCACTAGTTGTGAAGTGCCGGATATTTGTTTTTCTTCCTGATCCCACTGTAATGTCTTTAAACTGACAGTAGTAGTAATATGACGAGAAACGGATAATAACTGAGGAGTTTCTGATACTGGTTTAATAATTAATACCCGGGTTCCGTGTACAGGAACAGAAACTGTAATATTATCAGTATATACCCCTTCCAGCTTTTGATTCCAGAAATCAAATACAATATATTTTCTGTCAGGATCAAGACCTAAATCTTGGGAAAAAGAAAGCTCTTTTGTCTCCTGTTTATCCTTCCAGTTGAATATCGATACCACATCGTAAATACCGGCTACATGATTTACCTTTAAATCAATTGCCCTGGGAAATTCTTTTACCCGGGGACAGGACCATACAGCTCCGTTCCTTTTATTGGATTCAATTTTATAGGGATAAAGATCAATGGGCACAATAGGTGTGGTGGGAATGGTTTTCTGATACAGTTCTAATTTACGCTGCGACAATTTACCCATAAAATCACTTGCCATATAGAGCTGACCGGTAAGACCAATGGCTGTAACGACAGTTCTTCCTTCTTCGAGCGTTAAGGGACTACGTACCATGGCAGCATCCGGATCACAGTGCCAGACAATATTATTCAGATAATTTCCTCCGAACAAAGAATGAAAATATGTCTGCATTGACATACCGCCTTCTCTTTTCGGATACCAGATAGCCCTGTCATCACCCCCGATACGGGATCCGTCAAAGATACCGAACCCCAGTCCGACTTCGTGCATGGCACAGCCGCCAATATAAAAATCATTTCCTACTGTTTCCCTCAGAGCCTTTTGTACTTCAAGATATAACTCCCGGCCGGTTTTGGTTGAATCAAAGGCCCAGACTTTATTTTCATTGAAATAATCAATCCAGGTTCCCCATCCTGCATCTTTCAGATATTTTATACCCCAGTCATCCTTCAGGATTCTGAACATGGGTTTAAGATGAGTGTCTATTACTTCCGGATTGGAATAGTCCAGTCTTACCACAGTAGTGTCAGCTGTGCAGCAGGCGCTGGACAGTTTGCCATTTTTATCCCGGAGATAATAATTATCCGGATATTTTTCTGACATTTCAGCATTGTGATAATTTGAACCATATACATTTACCCATAAGGCAGGTTTTAATCCTTTATCCTGGACATACTGAAACAGCTGTTTTCCTCCACTGGGAAAGGTTTCTTTTGTCCATTCCAGATAATTTGCTTCAGCACCCCGGGTATAACAGGCATCTAATTGAATATATTCTAATCCATACGGTTTGAGATGTTCTGCAAGCACATCTGTCTCATTCATTACATCCTGTTCAGTAGTTCCCATATAATAGCAATACCAGCTGCTCCAGGCAACAGGTGCGGTTTTAAAGAATTCTCTTTTAGGCTGATAGTATTTTAATCCCAGAACATTAATATAATAATCAGGAACAAGAGTGACCTCAACCATATCTTTTACTGAAAATGCCACCTCCATTTTATTTTCATCATCAGCATTTCTGGATAACAAGCTGTGCTGAGGAAATTTGATCATTGTATCTGTAACCCTGTCAAAAAGACAAAAAATATTAAACGCTGATACCTGTCCCAGGGAGGTATATAAAACACCATTATCCTGTTCCTCAATTCGGGCTGGAATTCTGTTTTTATCAGCCGGAGCCTGGGCTTCCAAGACACCATTCTGTGAAGAACACTTGACCCACATAACATTGTCTCTAACATGAAATTCCCAGGTGGTCTTTTGCGGTTTCATTGCAGTAACCGTTATAACATTTTGAACAATTTCACTTTCCCATTGGGAACAATAATCTACCGTATTATCTCTAATTAAACCAAGACGAATAGTATCCAGGAGAATATCAAGGTTCTGATGGACAATTGTAAGGTTCTCCTTTTTTTCGTCTACTTTTATTTTCCAGCCATTATCACTGAGCTGATTGGAAGCACAGGAAAAAACACTAAGCAGAAACAGTAATATAACAAAAAGATACATCCATACTTTCAGTGCACATTTTGTTTTCATCTGTTCACCTCATTATTTAATAAAATATGTATTCGTTAACATCAATTTCTTAAAACACTGGCCGGTTCAGGAATCTGATACATATATTATTCCTGAGTGACTTTAAGTGACCGCAAATTCTCTCCCGTCAATCCGGTTCAATATTTTACTTAATTTATGATGAGAAAATGTCATATATATCCTTTGGAAAATTTATGAGTATTAAAACAATATCAAGAAATGAAGTATAGCTACTGAAATTGAAAATATAAAACAGAATTAATTGAATTATCTGATGATTTTAGAATATAAAAATATTATTTTACTGCCTTGGTTAATAAAGAGATTCCCTCGGTATTTTCTGTCTTTAAGTGAAACCGTATGACGGTACGTTCAGCATCAAGCAGTGCCTGTCGGTCGCCCAGGGCCTGAGCTAATGCCAGTACACCAAAACTTATAGAACTTTTCGTATTGCCGGCCTCATCCGGAATAGAAACATCTTTTGGATTCTCTGCAGTAATCTGAATAAATAACCCTTGACCTCCATCCCCTTTATGCAGCTGACCGGTAGAATGCAGAAATCTGGGGCCGTATCCAATAGTAGTTGCCACTCTATATGTTTTCTGAATTTTTGTCCGTAATTGCTGCAGGGCTTTATCGGTTGCCGGCTCAGGCTGAATAAATGCCTGGATGGCCACATAACTCCTCCCCTTGCCTTCCTGACCTGGGCTGACGTGAGCAAAAAAATTCTGTAAGGCTTGCTCAATATTGTTTACTGTTTTATCTGTAAATACAGACAGTTTATCAGTCCTCAGTGAAGGTTCTGTTTCCGGCAGTTTCCCCTTATCATAAAAAGTGTTTACCATTTTTTTGGTTAATTTTTTGGTTGCTTCTACATTGGGCTGATCAAAGGGATTAATCTCCAGAAAATATCCTGCAACAGCAGTAGCCAGTTCCCAGCGAAAGAACTCGCTTCCTAATTCATATCTATCATTCAGATGTATCTGGATCAATGGATATCCGGACTGGTGTAATGATTTCACTTTTTGATCAAAGGTTGCATCATCACTTAATTTCAGATAAACGAATATCCGGTCATCTTCATACTTATCTGGTTCCAGAACAGACTCATTAACAACAGGAAGAATTCCTTTACCTTGTTTTCCGGTACTTTCTGCAATAAGCTGCTCCACCCAGATTCCAAAAGACTGGATCTCCGGCGAGGTGATAAAAGTAAGCTTATCACGGCCATGCCGGGCCAGCATCCCCATTACTGTACCCAATACAGCAGGTGTATTGTCTTGCTCGGTCAGAGAATAATCAGTATCTGCAGTGCCGGCCATATCCTGAGCAGTGTTCAGCAATTGTTTCAGATCAGCTCCGATTAAACCAGCAGGAACCAGACCAAAACAGGACAAAGCTGAATATCGTCCTCCTATATTGGGATCATTCAAAAATACTTTTCGAAAACCCAGCTGTTTCGCGGGAGACTCCAGTTTGCTTCCAGGATCTGTTATGGCTATGAAATGACTGCCGACCTTCTGTTCACCAACTTTCTGCACGGTCTGATTATAAAAATATCTCATGAATGAAAGCGTTTCAGTTGTACTTCCTGATTTAGTTGAAACAATGAACAATGTTTTTTCCGGATTAATCATTTTGTCAAAATGCAGGACTGCTTTGGGATTGGTGCTGTCCAGTACATGTAAATCAGGATATCCTTTTTTTACTTTAAAAATTGACCGTAGGACTTCAGATGCCAGGCTGGATCCTCCCATACCCAACAGCAGAACCTGAGTAAATCCTTCTGCTTTTATCTCTTCTGCAAATGTCTGTATTTCCTCTACTGCATTCATCATGGTCTCTGGAGTATGGAGCCAACCCAATCTGTTGCTTATTTCTGTAGGCTCTGACTTCCACACAGTGTGATCGTGCTGCCAGATCCGGTTTACAATTTTTTCATTCTCTAATTGTTTAAGACCTGCATCAACAATTTTTTGATATCCGTGAAGAAAGGTCATAAAATCAGTTTTATTTTCCTCAGGCTTGTTCTTATTTTCAGTCATATCATCCTTAATTTTTTATTTCGTACATGAAATGATAGTACTATTTTTTCAATTGTTTTTTTACTAATGTAATAATATTCTCTGCTGTAAATCCGAATTTTTGATATAACTCCTGATAGGGAGCTGATGCACCAAAGCTTTCCATGCCCACAATAATACCCTGATCACCTGCATATTTTTCCCATCCCAGCTTTGAAGCAGCTTCCACTGCAATACGAACTTTAACTGAACCAGGTAAAACAGATTCTTTATACTCATCTGACTGCAGATCAAACAGTTCCCAGCAGGGCATGCTCACAACCCGCGCATGAACACCTTCTTTTTTTAACTGCCGGGCAGCATCAAGACATATATGCACTTCTGATCCGGTTCCCATAAAAATAACTTCAGGTGTTTCTGAATCTTCCAGTATATAGGCTCCTTTCAATGCTCCTTCAGCTGAAGAATATCTATCCCGATCGATTGTGGGTATTGACTGTCGGGTTAACACCAGTGCTACAGGATGATCGTTCACTTCCATAATATACTGCCAGAGAACTGACAACTCATTGGCATCAGCCGGACGGATGACATCCAGCTGAGGAGTAGCTCTCAGCATTGCCAGATGTTCAATTGGCTGATGAGTAGGACCGTCCTCACCTAAACCAATGCTGTCATGGGTAAATATATAGATTGCAGGCTGCTTCATTAGAGCTGCCAGACGAAGAGCCGGCCTCATATAATCAGTAAAAACAAAAAAAGTAGCACCAAAGGCACGCAATTTACTCAAGGCCATTCCGTTCACTACAGCAGCCATTGCATGTTCCCGTATACCAAAATGAAAATTTCTTCCGGAATAATTATTTTTTTCAAAATCATCCGATGCAGTGATTTCGGTCTTGGTTGAAGGCATCAGATCCGCAGAACCGCCCAAAAGCCAGGGAATTTTTTCTGCTACTGCATTCAGTACTTTACCATTTGATTTACGGGTAGCAACACCTTTTTCATCAGCAGAAAAAACCGGTAATATTTCATGCCAGTTCCGGGGTAATTCCCGGTTCTGTATCATGTGAAACTGATCAGCCAGTTCAGGATATTTTTTCCTGTATGCAGCAAATTGCTGATTCCATTCATCTTCCAATTTTTTCCCTTTCTCAATCATCTGAGTTGTATATTGTTTTACTTCTTCAGGAACAAAAAAAACTTTATCAGGATCCCAGCCGTATTTTTTTTTAGTAGCCTGAATTTCTTCTTCACCCAAGGGTGCGCCGTGAGCACCAGCAGTGTCCTGTTTGGTAGGAGCGCCAAAAGCAATATGACTGTCAACAATTATCAGGGATGGTTTCTGCGGCTCTTTTATGGCATTTTTAATCGAAACAGCCAGAGCATCCAGATCATTTGCGTCATCAACATGCTGAACATACCAGTTATATGCCTTAAAACGAGACTCAACATTATCTGAGCACGCTAACCCAGTCTTACCTTCAATGGTAATACAGTTGTTATCAAAAAACCAGATCAGATTATCCAGCCCCAGATGTCCTGCCAGAGACGCACTCTCATGAGATATGCCCTCCATCATGCAGCCGTCACTGGCAACAGCATATACATTGTAATCAATAATTTCATATCCGGTGCGGTTAAAATACTGCTGCAGCCATTTTTCTGCCACAGCCATTCCCACACTGGTACCAATCCCCTGTCCCAAAGGACCTGTGGTCATTTCCACACCTGGGGTGGGACCTATTTCCGGATGTCCGGGAGTATTACTGTTTAACTGACGGAAATTCTTAATATCCTCCATACTGACATCATATCCCATTACATGAAGAATCCCATAAAGCAGCATAGAAGCATGCCCTGCAGAAAGCACAAACCGGTCCCGGTTAGGCCACTCCGGATTACTGGGATTGAATGTTAAAAATTCATCATAAACAGTAAAAGCTACTGGTGCCAGCGCCATAGGTGCTCCCGGATGTCCGGAATTTGCTTTCTGTATTGCATCCATGGATAGTGTCCGAATAGTATTAACAATGGTATTTTTTAATTCATTATCTTTTTCCATAATAATCCTCTAATTTTATAAAGAAATATTCTTAAATGATAACTGGTAACTTTTATTCCTGTAATATTATTCTATTCTTGTAATATCGTATAATATACAATTTTTTTTATTCAAAAAAAACA
>CAZETW010000119.1:0-7576 GCA_964515295.1 uncultured bacterium
ATGTTCATTAATTAATGGAATGAAGGAACCGGGAAGATATACATCTATCTGGAATGGTCAGAATGATAGAGGACTGACAGTGTCAAGCGGGATCTACTTCTATTGTCTGGAAGCCGGTGATTATGTCGACACCAAAAAACTACTTTATTTTAAGTAACAAATTATCATACAATTAAATATTTATTTATTTTTGCAAACTACATAATTCCATTACTTATACATCATTATTAATTAACATAATATGTTATTTTCTGTGCACTCATATCTTCTTCTGTTTACTCTGTGTTTTTTTGTTTTAATGTATAAGTTTTGCTTTTTACTAATAATTTTACAAAAAACCACATTTTTCCCTTGACATTCTACCAATAAATTATTAAAATATAAGGTAGTTAAAGGAAAACTATTAAGTATATGTATAATTCTATATTGAAACAGACTGAGTATATTAATACCCTGCTGACTCTTTATGTTTGTTCAAAAAACAAAGATTATTTTACAATATTTAATTGGAGGGGTTATGAAATGCAGTAAAATTATTTCCATCCTTCTTATAATTTTAGTGGCCGGTATTGCGTATTCACAAAAGGTCATCGAAAGAGTTGATGATTATATTCTTGTCAATATGGATGAATCTTCAGGATATAAAATCAGTAATATAGTTGAAATATATCGTTTAATTAATGATACAACGCAATATATTGGTAAAGCTCAAATTGTTCAATTCCGGGACTCAAAATGCGCCATGAAAATCATGAATGAAGATCCGGAAATTAAAATCGGTGATTTTGCTAAATCATCAGAAACTACAATAGTGGACAAACTCTATAATTCTTACTACAGCAAACTGAGCATTACAGAATCAAAAAGAAATCGTATTATTACCTATATGGCTGCTGGTGCAGGTGTCATTGCCTCCGGATTAGGGTATACTTTTTATCATAAAGCTTCAAAAACCTATGATAATTATAAAACGGCAGATACTCCCAGTGACGCTGTTCGTTTATACAGAAATGCAGATCGATATAACAACCTGTCCAAAATTTCCTTTGGAATAGGCAGCGGTCTTTTTGTATTCGCATTAATAAATGAATTTATTGCACCTTTAACTTATCAAGAACAGCAGGTTAGCATTCATCCGAATGTTTTGAACAGATCGGTAAGTATCGCCATTAATTTCTAATATAATTTCTTATAACCGTGAGGTATGCAGATGTTTAAAAGATATATAATTTTTATCATGATGTGCATGTTTCTTGTATTAAGCTCATGTGTCAATCTTAAGCACTCAAATCCTCTCGATCCTGAATATAAGGATGAGGATACCGAAGAATCAACAAATGAATCCGTTTTAACAGACTTACCTGCTGATTCAGCTCATAATTATGAACAGAATATGTCTGCTATTGAGTAAACCTTCACCTATGTCTTTTTTTATCTCACTTATAAATTAAATAATCTTACGCACGATTAATTTCAACACATAAAAAATATCCGGAGACATGGTTATGAGAAATCTTTTTATTTCCATAATTCTCATATTTATTATCATCTCCTGTGCATCTGCGATGGAATTTGCGGATGTGGAAGGTCAGTGGGCAATATATGAACTGACAGAAGAACAGCCCATTCCGGGCTTAACCCGGATGAAAATAAGCTTCCCCTCTGCAGAGAAAGTGAATGATCCGGAAATGCCGTTTTTTACCAAAGGGTCATACCTGGGTCAGGCGCTCCGCAGGCTGGAAAAAGGAAAGGGGGCTCAATTATTCTCTTTTGAACAGGTTAAAAAACTTACACTGGATTCGGAGATTCTTATCGGAACCAGCAGGAGTTTCAGAGATGACAGAAGCGGACGAATATACGCACCTCGTTCCGACTGGTCCGGACTGGAAAAAGATTATACCTATGTACCTCTTACTCAGGAGGACTACCTTACAATGATGGATGCCGGAATGAATATTTTTCGTGTCCCACTTGATCATCTTCCCTGGGGATATCTCTGTGATCATTATCAGATGAAGCATTATACAAGTGTTGACTCAACCTTTACTCAGGGAAGGATGTGGTGGAGCACAAGAATGAAGTTAAATGACGATAACGGTCATGGGGTCAGATATAAAGATGTACTCGCAGCAGCAGTAGAGGAAGCTGTGAAATTGCTGGAGACAGATACCCGTTTTGATTTTATTTTTCTGCGTAAAGGAGAAAAAACAGAAGGATATCAGGAAGTGAGAAGAGTAATAGAAAATGCTGAAGTTATTATTGAGTGATTATTATATATCATGTATATAAAAAAAGTATACACAGTATTTTTCTTTCTTGTTTTTTTAATAAATATTCTATATGCGCAGGATCAGAAATTCCCTTATGAACTTAAAAACCGGGATCTTTTATTGCTTCCTCTGGGAGCGGGATTGTCCATATGGAGTGAATATCTTGCCGGACAAGTGAATCATCCCGATGTCAGTACAATAGAATCACTGAAAAGAAAAAATATTAATAGATTTGACCGCTGTGCAACCTATAACTGGTCCACCAGATGGGCTGATAGAAGTGATCTGTCCCGGAACATTCTGATAGTTTCTGCACTTCTTTCATCTGTTCCATCTGCATTTCAGGGAAAATTCTCTCACAGCATTACTCTGGGAACTATGATGGTGGAATCATTACTTTTACTGAGAAATGTAACGTATGTAACAAAAACTTTAACTCACAGAAAACGTCCTTACCTTTATAATACCGCACTCGGTGCTGAGAAACGGTATGAATTTTACAAAGAACATACCTCTTTTTCCTTCTATTCAGGGCATACTTCGGCTGCTTTTTTAGCAGCTACGTTCCTTTCCAAGGTTATAACTGATATTTACGGAGATTCCATGGAAACAAAAATTCTCTGGGGAACCAGTATGACTTTAGCGTCACTTACAGGATATGCCCGGTATAAAGCCGGAATGCACTACCCATCTGATGTTATTACCGGAGCTGTTGTCGGTATTACCATTGGATATTTGGTAACCTCTTTACATAAAAAAAATACGGAAGACCGGATACATATGAACATTTCTCCTCATCATATAAATTTTTGTCTGTATTTTTAGCCGCGTATGTAAGAATTTCAGTAACAAAATATCAGAAATACTCTGATTGATTTATTCACACATTCATATTTAATTAGTATATTCTGAGATAAGAACACAAATCATTATGTCTCATGTATCTGGTATTAAAAATTTATGCTGATAATTAAACTGATAATCAAATTTGAATATACTCTGTGTTATTTGTATATTAAAAATAATCGAAATGATAAAAGACAAAAATATCATAAAAAAATTGGGAAAACATACCTATGAAGAAAATTTCCACAGAAGAATTATTAAATACAATAGATAATCCGGATGTAACTGTTATTGATACACGGTCTGTTAATGCTTATAACGGATGGAAAGAAAACAGAGAAAAAAGAGGCGGACATATTAAGGGAGCAAAGAGTCTGCCTGTTAAATGGGCTCAGTATATCGACTGGCTCGACATTGTCCGTTCAAAAGAAATAAAACCTGATAATACCTTAATTCTGTACGGTTATGATAAAAATATGATAAAAAAGGTGGCGGACCGGTTCATCCGGGCAGGTTATCCGGAAATACAGGCATATTATAATTTTATTGAAGAATGGAGTTCACAAAAGCAATGTCCTATGCAGAATTTAAATCGCTACCACCATTTAGTATCCCCTGACTGGCTGAAAAAACTCATCGCCACCGGAAAAGCACCTGAATATGATAATACAAAATATGTTATATGTCATGCACATTACCGGAATAAAGTGGACTATGAAAAAGGGCATATACCAGGTGCAGTTGATGTAGATACTAATACTCTGGAATCAACCGAGACCTGGAACCGCCGTTCTCCGGAAGAACTCAAAACAGTTCTGGAAAACCTGGGAATTACCCATGATACCACAGTGATCCTCTATGGCAGATTCTCATTTCCTGACAGTAAAAATCCTTATCCGGGGAGCAGTTCGGGTCACCTGGGAGCTTTCCGCTGTGCATTCATTATGCTCTATGCGGGAGTTGAGGATGTAAGAATTCTTAACGGCGGATTACAATCATGGATAGATGAAGGATTTGATCTTACTACTGAGACAACTGTAAAAAATCCGGTTGATGAATTCGGTGTCAAAATTCCTGCCAAACCTGATATTGCAGTAGATCTCGAAGAGGCAGAAGCAATCCTAAAAAATAAAAATAAAAATCTGGTGTGTATGCGGAGCTGGAGAGAATATATCGGAGAAGTAAGTGGTTACAATTATATAGAGAAAAAAGGTCGTATCCCCGGATCAGTTTTTGCCAATTGCGGCAGTGACCCATATCATCTGGAAAACTACAGGAATCTCGACCACACAACCCGGGAATATCATGAGATAGAAGAAAACTGGGCAGAAGCTGGTATCACTCCTGATAAATTCAATGCATTTTACTGCGGAACCGGATGGAGAGGCAGTGAAGCTTTCTTTAATGCCTGGTTTATGGGCTGGCCTTCTATAGCATTATTTGACGGCGGATGGTTTGAGTGGAGCAATAACAATTATCCTTTTGAAACCGGGATTCCTGGTTAAAAAGGAGTAAAAATATTTCTGAGAATAAACAAAAATATATTTTTGATAATTTTTTAAAACAATTGAGGATTAACGATCATAAGAAAAAAATTCTCAAAGGTCTTACCTCTTCCCCAAAATATATATCCAGTATGTTTTTCTATGATGATTATGGTTCCAAACTCTTTGAAAAAATAACCGCCCTTCCTGAGTACTATCCGCCAGAAATCGAATTTACTTTACTGAAAAAAATATCTGCTCTAATCAAAAATGAATTAAAAGGAGTAGATATCGTTGAACTTGGAAGTGGAGACTGCACAAAAATTTCCATACTGCTGGATTCGGTTTCTCAGAAACACCAAAAGACTATCAAATATCTCCCTTTAGATGTTTGTCAGGAAGTTATTGAAAAATCATTATCAATTCTAATAGAGAAATTCCCCAATATCAAGGTTCACGGTATAGTAGCAGACTTTCTAACCCAGTTGCATCTGATTCCGAACAGCAGGAAAAGGATATTCTGTTTTTTTGGCAGTACAATTGGAAATTTTTCCAGAGAAAGGGCTGTACAATTTATTAATGAATTAAATTCAACCATGAATACTGGAGAAATGCTCTTACTTAGTTTTGACCTGGTAAAAGATAAAAACATTATGGAAAAAGCATATAATGACAGCAAAGGTGTTACTGCACAATTTAATCTGAACATATTGAAAGTAGCCAACAAACTTGCAAAAACTAATTTTAAAACAGATGACTTTCAACACGTTGCTTACTACAATCACAAAAAGTCCAGAATTGAAATGCATCTTAAGGCAAAAAAAAATATCAATATCAGTTCACCTTATTTAGATCAGGACATTACCTTAAAAAAAGGAGAAACCATACATACCGAGAATTCCTATAAGTTTACTTATACATCAATCCGAAATCTAATTAAAGCTGGTCAGTTTACGATCGATAAGATTTTTACTGATAAGGATAATTGGTTTTCAATAATACAAATAATCAAAAATTGATGTGATAGATGTTTAATATAGATAAAATACGTGATGACTTTCCCATACTGAAAAGAAAAATTTACAATAAACCACTGGTATATCTTGATAATGCTGCAACTACTCAGAAACCAAAACAGGTTATTGATTCTATATCCGAATTTTATTCCAATAAAAACAGTAATATTCACCGGGGAGTACATTACTTGAGTGAAGAGGCAGATTCAGAATATGAAAAAGCAAGAAAAACAGTAAAAGAGTATATTAATGCAGAGAAATCCTCTGAAATTATATTTACACAGGGGACAACAGATTCACTTAATTTCATAGCCGATACTTTTGGAAAATCATTACTGAAACAGGGTGATGAAATCATTATTACTGAGATGGAACATCATTCAAATATTATTCCCTGGCAGATACTCTGTGATCAGAAGGACGCTGTTTTGAAAACGATTCCTGTAGATGATAACGGAACTCTTTTCCTGGAAAAACTAAAAGAACTCATTACTGATAAGACCAGACTTATATCATTAACCTATGTATCAAATGTGCTGGGAACTATAAATCCGGTTAAAAAAATTATAAAACAGGCCCATAAACACAATATACCGGTTATCATTGACGGTGCCCAGGCTGTACAGCATATTCCAACTGATGTTCAGTCTCTGGACTGTGATTTTTTTGTCTTTTCCGGACATAAAATGTACGCCGGGACCGGAATCGGCATCTTATATGCCAAACAGAAATGGCTGGAAGCCATGCCCCCCCACAGATACGGAGGTGGTATGATTTCAGAGGTGAGCTTTGAAAAAACATCATTTTTGGATCCGCCACATAAATTTGAAGCAGGCACAGTTAACATTGCTGGTGCTGTCAGTCTTAAAGCAGCTGTTGAGTACATAAATAAAATTGGTTTTGAAACGATTTCCTCACATGAAAAAAAAGTTTATGGTTATGCAGCCGAAAAAATCCGAAAGCTGCCGGGAGTAACAGTATATGGGAATATTGCAGACGTGTGCGGAGCACTATCATTTAATCTGGATAGCATTCATCATTACGATGCCGGAGCTTTACTTGATAAAATGGGTATTGCTGTACGGACAGGAAAACACTGTGCAGAACCTTTAATGAACAGATACGGCATACAAGGTACTATTCGTGCCAGCTTTGCCATATATAACAGTATAGAAGATGCAGATGCCCTCCTAAACGGGATCAAGAAAGTACAGAAAATACTGGATGCAAAATGACAATAAATGATATTCAGGATCAGATCATTAAGGAATTTTCCGGGCTGGATGACTGGCTTGATAAATATGAATATCTGATCAAACTGGGAAAATCCTATTATGTTTCTGATGAGCAACTGAAGACTGACGAACACCTAATATCAGGATGTCAATCCAATGTATGGCTGAAAACAGAAATAAAAAATAATAAAATTTTGTTTACAGCAGACAGCGAAGCTCTTATTACCAGGGGCATTATTTCTTTACTGCTCAGAGTACTGAGCAATCAGACTGCTGATGATATAATACATGCTGATTTATACTTCTTAGATAAGATCGGATTAAAATCCAACCTCTCCCCTTCCAGGGCAAACGGATTAGCTGCAATCGTAAAACAGATTAAATCTTTAGCAGCTGAGATCAAATCTTCAAAAAATTCATGATATCAGACATATTAATATCGGGAAGCCCAATCTGGCTGGTGGAATAATTCTTTGTTGGTCATAACATTATTGAAAGGCTGTACTGACAATCAGGTGTCTTTAATGAAAAAGGCCAGTATGTCTATTACGGAAAAACAGGAAGGTGTATTATGACCGGCAGGCAATAAAAACGGTGTAAAACAATGCAGCAGGGGGATTTTATACGCTCTTCAGCATGGTTACCTCCCTGTATCCTAAAGCTATATTCGGATTTGAGTCTGAAAAAAATGCTTGCAAAAATCATTAAGATTTATTATAATTTCT
>CAZETW010000120.1:0-7487 GCA_964515295.1 uncultured bacterium
TGATCACAGTTCCTCAAGTGATCTTACTGGGTATGCTGGCCAACTGGCTGTTTTAAAATATTAGTTACAGAATATCAGGAGGAGAAAGATAATGAATGTACATAATGATGAGAAAACTCAAAAATTCCCTGAATATTCTGAAAAATCTGAAAATAAGAATAACCAAAAGATGTATGAAAATCACCAGTCCGGGAATCACCACGCCCACATGGTGGCTGATTTTCGTAAACGGTTTTGGATTTCCATGGGGGCAACCGTCCCTGTTTTGGTCTTATCACCCATGATTCAGGGATTTTTGGGTTTTACCCGGATTTTTGACTTCGCCGGGGACATGTATCTGTTATGGGGTTGTTCCTCCTTTGTTTTCTTTTACGGGGGCTGGCCCTTTCTTAAAGGGCTTTTTGATGAACTGCAAAAGAAACAACCCGGAATGATGACCTTGATTGCGGTGGCTATTACTACTGCTTATGGATACAGCAGTATTGTTGTTTTCGGTTTGAGTGGCAAGGTTTTTTTCTGGGAATTGGCTACCCTTATTGATATCATGCTTCTGGGGCACTGGATTGAAATGAAGTCGGTAATGGGAGCTTCCCGGGCTCTGGAAGAGCTGGCCAAACTCATGCCTGCCAAGGCTCATAAACTCAAAAGAGATGCAAGCACTGAGGATGTTCCCATTGATGAGCTTAAACCAGGAGACAGAGTGCTCATAAAACCAGGTGAAAAAGTACCGGTGGATGGTGAAGTTGTGGATGGAGAAAGTTCCGTCAATGAGGCCATGCTGACCGGAGAATCAAAACCAGTGGAAAAACAGGTCGGGTCCAGGGTGATCGGCGGTTCTATTAACGGTGAAGGTGCTATTACTACGGAAGTACAGAAAACTGGGAAAGATTCTTTTCTCTCCCAGATGATCGATCTGGTGGAACAGGCACAGAAAAGTAAATCCAGAAGCCAGGATCTGGCCAATCGGGCTGCTTTCTGGCTTACTATCATTGCCCTTACAGTGGGAGTGATCACTTTGGCGGTATGGCTGGTTATCCTGGAAAGGAAGTTTGCATTTGCCCTGGAACGGACAGTGACCGTTATGGTAATTACCTGTCCCCATGCCCTGGGACTCGCTGTCCCTCTTGTAGTTGCTGTTTCAACCGCGCTTTCTGCAAAAAATGGTCTTCTTATCCGGAACCGGGCATCCTTTGAGAGAGGACGCAATATCCAGGCAATCATCTTTGACAAAACCGGTACTCTGACCAAAGGCGAATTTGGTGTAACTGATACGATTTCATTTTTTGATACAATGGATGAAAAGAAATTACTCAGGTTTGCTGCCGCGGTTGAAACCCATTCAGAGCATCCCATTGCAAAAGGGATTGCTGCTACAGTCGAAAAACCACCCGATGTAGAGGATTTCAAGGCTATACCTGGAAAAGGTGCTCAGGGTCGGGTAGAAGGAAAGCAGATAAAAGTGGTCAGCCCGGGTTTTCTCAGAGAAAATAGTATTTCCATGAAAGATGAGAGGATTGATAAAATCAATTCCGAGGGGAAAACTGTGGTTTTCGTGATAATTGATGGAGATCTCAAGGGTGCGGTTGCATTGGCGGATATTATCAGAGAGGAATCCAAAGAGGCTATCTCCAGACTCAAAGGGATGGGAATACAGTGCATGATGCTTACCGGTGATAACAAACTGGTAGCCAGGTGGGTTGCAGAGGAGATTGGTATGGATGAGTATTTTGCTGAAGTTTTGCCCCAGGATAAAGCAGAGAAGGTCAAGGAAGTTCAGTCTCGGGGATTGATTGTAGCAATGACTGGAGATGGGGTAAATGATGCCCCGGCTCTGGCCCAGGCGGACGTCGGTATTGCTATCGGTGCGGGGACGGATGTTGCGGTCCAAACAGCTGATATCATTTTGGTTCACAGTAATCCTCTGGATGCTGTCGCAATCTTAACCCTTTCCCGGGCTACGTACCGGAAGATGTTACAGAATCTGGGCTGGGCAACCGGTTATAATGCTTTTGCCATTCCTTTGGCTGCCGGGATTTTGTTCAAATACGGCATACTTTTGAGCCCGGCAGCAGGAGCTGTTTTAATGTCGTTGAGTACAGTGATTGTAGCCATTAATGCAAGATTCTTGAAGGTTAAGTAATTTTGATTATTATTGCAAGTGAGGAGGTGAACAAATTATGCATGGATGGGAATTTATGCACTGGGGCTGGTTTGGGTTTATTGTACAGATCATTTTCTGGGTAGCAATCATACTGGTTATTGTTTGGATTGCAAAAAAAATCACAGAATCCCAGCCCAGAGATAAATCTTCTTCTCAGGAAGATTCAGCGTTGGATATTCTGAATAAACGTTATGCAAAGGGTGAGATTGATAAGGAAGAGTATGAAGAAAAGAAAAAAGATCTGACGGCATGAAAAATGTATTCATTGAGGAATCGGATTATTTTTAGTGAGTACTGTTTTAAATGTTTAAGGTGCTTGCGAGAAACACAAAGGGGATGACTAAAAAGTCCATTTTTTTAAATATTAAACTGACCATAATCAAGTTATATTGTTTTTATTGGAATTGTCAGTCTTCGACAAGCTCAGACTGTCAATTTTATGACTTTTTGTACAACCCGAAGAGTGAAAATTCAAGTGGTTATTTTAAAAAAAATTCAGGTGATGACCAGGAAGATACTTTTTCATCAGTCATCAAAAAGGGTGGTAAGAAAAAATGAATGAATGTAAGTAGTATAATTTAACCGTAGCTTTACATCTAAATAAGGAGTGCTAATCATGAAGAAAAAAGTGTTCTGTTTGCTAATAAGTATAGCGGTAATGGCTTTGTTTACTTTACCGGTTTTTGCTCAACAGCATCATCATATTATGATTAAAGGACAGAAACATATGATGAATATGCATCAAATGAAGGTTTTGATGGATTCTACTATGAATTGGAGTAAAATGATGAGACAACACATGAAAGGAATGGATTATCATCATATGCGAGGTGGTAAAATGGGTATGAATTCTATGACAGGAATGAGTTTGAACTTAGAGAGGATGGCTTATCAGATGAAAAACATGAGTGAACATATGGAAATAATGATGAACAGTGAGGAAATGACCGTTGATGACAAATTCAAGGAACAAATGAACAATATGCATGAAATGATGTTCAAGACTTCCCAGAATTTACAGGAAATGACCAAGATGATGTCCAAAATGAAAGATCAGGTGTATAAAGAAAAAGAAGAGGAATAAAATCGATTAGAGATCGGGGTTGTTCAGAATGGGAGATTTATACAGAAATAATAGGCATATAATTTTTATTTATCTGAATTGTCCCCCTTTGATTGTACTTAGAGTGATAATAAATTAATTTTTGGGCACCTCCGGTTTTTCATTTCACAGTTGATGTTAAAGTAAAATTTGAGGAATACAAGTATTAACAGTGAATAAACAAACCAGAAAGATACAAAAGCGGTACAGCCGCATTGCCGGGATATATGATTTTATGGAAAAGCCCATGGAGTTCATATTAGCTAAATGGCGGCGAGAGTTGATGAAAGAAGTATCCGGAAATGTGCTGGAGGTGGGAGTGGGTACAGGGAAAAACCTGGAATACTATCCCCGGGAGGTGAAAATCACAGCCATAGACTTCAGTCCCCGCATGATTGACAAAGCCGGGCAAAAAGTTCGAGAACTTGAACGACACTCCGATTTACGAGTAATGGATGTTCAGGATATGAGTTTTCGAGATAACAGTTTTGATACAGTGGTTACTTCCTGTGTGTTCTGCTCAGTACCGGATCCGGTAAAGGGGTTGAAAGAGATCCGGCGGGTGTGTAAACCAGGGGGAAAGGTAGTTATGCTGGAGCATGTGCGCAGTCAGAAAGCAGTGTTAGGTCCTTTAATGGATATTTTGAATCCTGTACCTTTTCACATGTATGGAGCAAATATCAACCGGGATACAATTCAGAATTTAAAACTGGCAGGTTTCCGGGATATAGAGGTCAGGGATTTGTGGCTGGATATTGTAAAACTGATTGTTATTACAAATGTAAAAAATAATTAAATAAATTTAAATCAATCTGGGACCTTAGACAGCTTAAGTGGAATGTGTCATATTTTAAGAGGATAACAAAATGATGAAAATTACAGTGGGATTACTGGTTTTGCTATTATGTAATATGGCCTTTGCTGATAATGAGTTAACTTCAGAAGTTAAAGGGGATTCAATTATTTATGAGCTTATTATTGATTATAAAATTGTTAACTTCACCGGAAAAGAAACCAAGGCCATAGCAGTGAACAATTTAATTCCGGCTCCGGTACTTCGTTTTAAGGAAGGTAAAATTGCTGTAATAAAAGTTACAAACAGGATGCAGGAAGAAACTTCCATTCACTGGCATGGATTGATTCTGCCTAATTTTCAGGACGGCGTTCCCTATCTTACCACACCACCTATCCGTTCAGGTAAAACCTTCACTTACAAATTTCCTCTCAGGCATTCAGGCACTTACTGGTATCACTCCCATACCGGACTGCAGGAACAAAAAGGTTTATACGGAGGAATTATCATTGAACCTCATGAAAATACGATTAAGTACGGCAGAGATCTGGTACTGGTGCTTTCGGACTGGACAGATCAGAATCCTCACAGTGTACTTAAAAATTTGAAACGGCATAATGAATGGTATGGAGTAAAAATCGGGAGTGCCCCTTCACTGTTGGATGCAATAAAACATAAAACTCTGGTGCCGCAGTTGAAATTATGGGCTGATCAGATGCCTGGTATGCATATATCTGATATTTATTACGATGCCTTTTTAATCAACGGAAAGCAGGAACAGGTATATCAGGATTTTACACCAGGAGAAAAGGTCAGAGTACGGGTCATAAATGCTGCTGCTTCCACATATTTCTGGCTCACCCGGGGAGGTGGGGATTTAGAGATTATCTCAGCAGATGGTCTGGATGTACAACCGGTTAGAACTGAAAAAGTATTAATAGGGATAGCGGAGACCTATGATTTTCTCCTTACCATTAAAGCTGGTAAAAGTCTTGAATTCAGGGCTACTGCTCAGGATGTTACAGGTAGCGCATCTGTTTTTTTGGGAAGAGGGGACAGAACAGAAGCGCCCAGGATCCCTTTCCCTCATTATCAGATCCTGGGGAAAAAGATGGCAGAATTGCATGGCGGTGGTGAACACAATATGGAACTTGAGGGTAATGAAATAGGTCAGTTAAAAACACATAATAATGATATGAAAATGCACAGTGATCATTCCGGCGGGACTATGCAAAAAAATATGGACTCCGAGATGCAGCATACTATGCAGGAAGTACATGATATGAAAATAACCGATCCCATGATTATGTGGGATGCTGGGTATAGCAATGCACTGTTAAAATCAGTTGAAGTGACAACATTTTCCCATGATGCTCCGGTAAGACACCTGGTTTTAAACCTAACCGGGGATATGTGGCGGTATAACTGGAATATCAACGGACAACCACTCTCAAAAGCGGATAAGATTAAAATCAACAAAGGAGAAATAGTACAGGTTACTTTGAACAATACTACTATGATGCATCATCCCATGCATTTACACGGACATTTTTTCAGAGTTTTGAATGGAAACGGAGATTATTCTCCTTTAAAACATACAGTAGATATACCTCCTATGAGCAGAATGACTATTGAATTTGCAGCCAATGAAGAAAAAGACTGGTTTTTTCACTGTCATATACTGTATCATATGTCTGCAGGAATGGCGCGGATTTTCAGTTATGTCAAAAGTATCAGAGATCAAAGGCTCAACAAGTATCCACTTAAGAATCTCCTAAAACACGACAGAGAATGGTTTTTCTGGGGTGATTTCAGCGGATTAAGTCATATGGGAAAGCTGGAACTGGTTTTATCCAACACTTATAATAAATTTAACTTAAAAGCAGAATATGGTTGGCGGCAGGAGATATATGAAACTAAATTAGATTATGAACGTTTTATAGGAAATTATTTCAGAGTATACACCGGTCTGAAAGCCGAAACCGAAGAAGCTGATAACTGGGATGATCCCCATACAGCCGGAAGAGCCGGTATCCGATATTTGCTGCTGTATATACTAGATACCGATATCAACATTGATAATCAACTGAGACCAGAGATTTCTCTGGAAGCTCATCTGCCATTTACTAAACGCTTGATGTCTGCAGGGCATCTGGAATGGAAAAATGATTTCGGATGGATCAATGAATTACCTGAAGGTGTGAACCATGAAGAAGAACTGGTCTGGAATGTGAATCTTGAATACATACTGAATAAAAATTTTATATTATCTGTGGGATATGATAATCGGTTTGAATGGGGAGGAGGATTAAAAGTTTTATTTTAACAGTTATTATATTTTACTAGGTACAATTTATACAGTAAAGAAATTATCCTGATGATCTTATAAATATTGGTTATGCAAACAGGGTAAAATTTCAAGGAGAATGAGTAATAATTTTTTAATTATTATTTTTAAGGAAAGGAGATGCATGTGAATTCACATAACCTTATTAATGTAGATGATTTTGAACCTATTGTTGGTTCTGAAGTTATTGACCGGGTTTATAAGAAGGCAAAAACGCTAAAGCATCTGCACGTTGCCAATATTAATTCCACTTATTACGGCGGTGGTGTATCAGAATTACTTGATTCTCTGACGCTGCTGATGAACAGTGCAGGGGTAAAGACCGGCTGGAGAATTATTCAGGGTTCTCCGGATTTTTTTAGTATTACCAAGAAAATGCACAATGCTTTGCAGGGCGGTGAAATTAATTTATCCGAGTTAAAAAAGAACATATATGAAGAGGTGATATATGAAAATGTTATTCGAAATCATCTGGATCATAATATGGTGATCATTCATGATCCACAGCCTCTGTTCATGATTAATCATTATAAAAAGCACGGTCCCTGGATCTGGCGATGTCATGTGGATTTATCCGAGCCCAACCGGAAAATCTGGAATTATATAACTCCTTTTATAAATCAGTATGATGCTGTTATTATGAGTATACAAGCATATAAGAAGAAAATTAAGCCGCCCCAATTGTTTTTTATGCCGGCCATAAATCCATTTTCTATCAAAAACAAAAAAATGTCAGAAGAAGAAATTAAAGAAAGGCTGGAACATTATAATATTCCTGATGATTTGCCTCTGGTAGTACAGGTTTCCCGTTTTGACCGCTGGAAAGATCCACTGGGAGTTATAAAAGCCTTCAAACAAGCGCGTAAAGAAGTGGATGCAACTCTGGTGCTTCTGGGAAATGTGGCCACTGATGATCCGGAAGGAGCGGATGTATATCAGTCTCTCCTCGAGCATAAGGAAGAGCGTATTATCCTTATCAGTCAGGAAGATACAGCTCTGGTCAATGCTCTGCAAAGCCGGGCAGCAGTAGTGCTGCAAAAATCACTTCGGGAAGGATTCGGGTTAACAGTAGCTGAAGCTTTGT
>CAZETW010000121.1:0-7335 GCA_964515295.1 uncultured bacterium
CTATTCTTCATTTTTAACTTCAGCTTACCGGCAAACCAGCGGTGAATGGACAGGACATGATCAATATTAACAATAGCAGATCTATGTACACGGATAAATGAATCCCCATCCAGCCGCTCTTCCAGTTCCCGAAGAGTAAAAGGGATAATATGGCTGTCACTTATAGTATGAAGAAAAGTGCACTTATCCTGCGCCTCAAAATAAACCACCTCATTGCCCGGTATGATAAACATCCTGTCCCCAACTCTGACAGAAAACCGACGAATGGTACCCTCTTTCTTCTGAACGGAATTCAACAGTTTTTCCAAATCCACCGATTGAACTGTATTCTCTTGAAGAAGCTTAAAAAGCTTAGTAACTGCCCTGTCCAGCTTTTCTTCCGAAACAGGTTTCACCAGGTAGTCAACCGCATTTTCTTCGAATGCCTGTAATGCATACTGATCAAAAGCGGTAGTAAAAATTACCGCCGGAGGCTGCTGGAGACGCCGGAGCATTTCAAATCCGGAGAGCAGGGGCATTTTGATATCCAGGAAAATAACATCAGGATTGATCTTTTTTATTATTTCCAGGGCTTCTTTTCCATTATAGGCTTCTCCCACAACCTCAATCTGATCGAATTTTTCCAGTAGTCGTCTTAAACGGATACAGGCTAATTTTTCATCATCAATAATTAAAGCTTTCATTAACTTCTACTCTCAAAATAAAATATTAATTTTTTTGGATACAACTGCAAAATCCATGGTAATTAGCACATATTCCACCAAAAATGGCAATAAGACCCCAGAAAAAAGGTCGTAAGAAAATATGTGCCAAGATGGGTTTAGAATAGGGAATGAGATATATTCCCCAGGTTACCAGCATACAACCCACTGCGATACTGACATGGCCAAATACAATAACTGCCTTTCGATTTCTGGAAACACTGACATATAAAAGCGCACCACAATATAAAATCATTATCAAGAAACCAATATACAGATTTCTTACAAAAAACAAAATTGCTCCTAATAACATCATACAACCAAGTACAAATGTAACAGGACGATGTATATTCATCATTCTCTCCATTTTCAAATTTAATAATTATTATCTAAAGGAATTCGAATTGAAATTGAAGTCCCCTTTCCAGATTTTGTATCTATATCAAAATCATAATCTTCGCCATAAAGGAGTGTTAATCGCTCCCTTATGCTGTTAAGCCCATACCCTGAGGATATATTGCCGGTTTTAAAACCTGGACCATTGTCTGAAACCGAGATTTTAACATATTTTTTATCCACCTGAACAGATATATCAATAATAACTGTTTCTTTCTGCTTTTCAAGAACATGTTTTACCACATTTCCCACCAATGGTTCAATTAAAAGACCTGGAACTTTTAAATTTTTGTTAGGTTCTGGAGAGTGGATAGAATAATTCATTTTATTCTGAAATCTGAGTTTCTCTAATTCAAGATAGTCTCTGATCAGAGCCAGTTCTTCTTCAACCGGGATGAAGGTTTGATTGGAAATGGACAGTACACTCCGATACAATTCAGAAAGACGTACAATACTTTTTTCTACCTTCCGAGGATCATCATACACCAGGGCTGCCAGAGAATTCAGAGTATTGAAAAGAAAATGAGGATTAAGTTTGGCCTGCAGGCTGTTACAGCGGGCCTCTGATTCCAGCCGCCGAAGTTGTTCATTTTCCAGTTCAGCTGCTTTAAGTCGGACGATTTTATCTTTTAGCTGCGATTTATAAACTTCAAACAAGGTTATTGCTCCACTGAATACCACCCCAATTATTATTACCAGAAAATAACTGTTAGTAACACTCACTCTTCCATGCAGAATCAGAGAACTGGTAAGTAAACCCATACCGACTCCCAGGCTGGCAAGAAAAGTAAAGGCTACAAAAAATAATATCCGAGAAAGCAAAGAAATGTTTTCATACAAACTGCTAAGCAGCAGGGAACAAAAAAAAGTACAGCAGGCGGTGTAAACAAAAATTTCCTTTAAATTAGGCCACCACAGTTTTCCGGAAACAAAGGTACTTATAGTAAACAGTAGAACTGTTGCAACAACCACAAAGATGGTCATCCTGAAGATAAATCTATAGTTAAGAGATATTTTCATTTCACCTGTATTCCTATTTCCACACTAAAGGATTGAAAAAATTCACCGAATTCGGTCTTTCCCCCACCCTGAAAGATATAGTTTCTTGCGTAAAAAGTAAAGTGATTTCCTATCTGCATATTCACCTCCGGAATCAAGACAAAACTACCGTCAATTAGATTTAAAAGCCAGGTTGATCGTAAATCCAGTTTTCTGTTAACTGGAATCTGTACATAATTCATAAAATAGTCTCTCATGGCTCCTTTGGTTGAAAATACATTCAAGCTCCAAAGAAGATTCCCTTCTGCTAATTCATCCCAGGATGATTTTAAGTAGGACCGGGTAAATTCTTGCTGTTCCATAATTGACTTCCATTCTCCCTTGCTGTATCCCTGATCCTGATGATAATACTCTGCTATCCAGAGTATATTTCCGGGCAATGTGTACTGAAATCCGGCCAGATACCTGCAGTAGTAATTATTGTCATTCCGGCGAAAATCAGATAAAGGATTTTCAGTAAAAAGCCTGTTGTCGTGGCCAATAGTCTGGTGATAACAGGTATAGCTTCCTTGCTGGGCAGATAATTCTCCGTGCACTTCCAACCGATCACCGGTGACAGCAGAAAAGTTAGCACCCCAGATAGGCGACTCCTCTTTATTCAGACAACCAATCAAAGAAACATCCATGCCATACAAATTCTGATAAAACCGGAAGGCCAATCTTGATTCCCATTTACCGGGGGATGATTCCATAACTATGGTTGTCAAATAGCAAAACGCAAGAGAAAAAGATTCTCCAAAGTATTCCAGTTTGACCAGATCGTTTCCTTTAGCAAGTTTTTCTCTATTTTCAGGATCAATCAATCTTTTATTCGGAGCCACCACATCTGTAGGATTAAAAGCATATCCTGTACCCCAGCGGAGAATTGTTCTACCTGTCATGAACATCAGATTGGAAGAAAGATCTTTCTGAAAATAAAACTGTTTGATATCCACAGTGTTATCCCATTTATTATTCTCATATTTCAGACTCCCCAGGATATCAATTTGCCACTGCAGAGAAAGAACCTCTGTCTGAAGACTCAGGTGCTGAAATAAAAAGCCATGAGGGCCATTGGTATATCCCAAGGCCTTCATTGCCCGATTTGCAGGATTAAACCCTGATTCTCTAAAACAAGTGTAATAATTTTTGTACAGAGTGAGAAATCTCCATTTTTTGCCCCATAAAATTCCGGGCAAAAGGAACAAAAAAACTATCATGATTTTTTTTATATTCACTGGTTACAGCCCCTGTACATGAATAAGATAGTTTTTGTTGTAGTACCGTACAGGCAGTTCTTTTTCTTTTATAACAGTATATTCAAAGACAGTCTTACGATCAGTTCTTAATTCATCATAAATTATCATTTTTTCCAGAAGCAATTTACCCTGGAATAATCCGAATTGTACATACTCTGCAGTTTTAAAATGTTTACCTGAAATAAGAAAAAACTCTGCTTTTACCGGCTGACAGTTTTCTTTAAGAACAAAAAGAATAATTTTGTTATATGTTGAAGATGTCCGTTTTGCTTTAAGCAATAATTTATAACAAGTCTGATCTTCCAATCTAACTGTGTCAAGACTTACCACACTGTAATCTGACACAAAACCCACTTTGGCTACATCCCCGTTGGATGCCTGTCCCATCAGTCTCTGTATGGGAGTAATCCGTATCGGTCTTCTTGAACCGGGAAGTTGCACCCACATTTTCTCATCCACATAGAGAATTTTCATGTCTTTATTTTTTCCTTTTTTCTCTATAACCAGACTCCTGTCCTCACCGTTGATATAGGCATCAAAGACAGCGGATTCTTTGACTGTATTCCCTTCATAGGATGTTAGTTTTGTCCGGATTAGAAATTGTTCATACGGCACCCGGTAACGGTCAATTTTTTGAAGGATATTTGATTCCTCTCCCCGTTCTGAATAAATTACACCAGAAAGAAACAAAGTCATTACCATTATTTTTTTAATCATGGTAGTCTCCTTTAGCAATTGGCTAGTTAGCCTTTAGCCTGTTGGCCTATGGGAATTGGCTGGTTGACTATTAGCATGTACTATTCTCTACTTTTCATTTTTAATTTTTCAATTTGCATTTTATATTATTTATTACTGAGTATTATTTTTTTCATCTTTTTACTTTATCCTTTTTCCTTTAGATATGTCCCAAAGCATCCACAATCTTCATTCTGGTTACTCTAAATGCCGGTGCCAGAGAAGAAAGGGTGGCAATGATCACCGTAATAATAAAAATCTGTAAGTAAAAATCAGCCTGATTACGGACGGAAAGCGGATAACCTTCTGCAAAACCAGGTGGTGGGGATAATACAATATTAAAATGATTAATGATAAAAGAAAAACCAAGTGCAAACACACAACTCAATAATCCGCCTATGAGACCTATCAACAATCCCTCAAAAAAGAACATCTTCAGAGTTTGCCAGCGGGAAGTACCCAGAGAAAGAAGTGTACCAATTTCCGGAGTGCGTTCCACAATTGACATCACCACAGTATTGGAAGTGCTGAAAAAAACAATAATGAAAAGCACTAAAGAGAGAAAACCGGTAATCTGCTTGTAAAACTGGCGAACTTGCTTATAATAAGCAGCCTGCTCATGCCATTTCCTGATACTGACCTGTTTATCCTGATTTGCAGTCATAAATATAATTCTATTATACATCTGGTCTGTGTTTTCAGTGTCATCCAATGTTACTAGCAGTTTCTCAACTTTTTGACTGTTCAAAAGTATCTGAGCTGTTTTCAAAGGAATGATAAGTGCTCTTTTATCATATTCTGCCATTCCCCCGTCAAAGGTATCCACAACTTTCACATCTACTGCATTAAGAGCACCATCGGCAGTGGTAGACATCAGGGTCAGCCAGTCTTCCCTCTCGACATCCAGGGAAGCAGCTAACCCTTGCCCTAAAATAATAATATCCGTATCCGGCTGATTAGCAATAAGGGAATCATAGTCCGCTCCTGAGTTACCAAATAAATTTCTGAGTTTCTTTTCTTTATTCGGTTCTACCCCCTTTCCCATAAAGGCTACTGATTTATCTCCGTTGGAAACCAGCCCCATAAAATCAATGCGTGCCTGTACCAGCATTACTTCCCTGTTTCGCATTAAATCATCACTGATCATTTCATAATGATCCAGTCCGTATTGGAGAATTGTTTCCTCCTCCTGCTGGAAATATTCCGGGTTGAATAACTGCAGATGCCCAGTCTCGGAATGAATAGTACTCTCCCGCAAAGCCCATTCTATGTACACGGAATGACCGGTGGTGAGAAGCAGACAGCCAATACCAAAAGTAATGACCATTAAAGTGATCAGGGTTCTCCGCTTTTGTCGAAATAAACTTCTGAAGCCTAATTTCATGAAGGTCATGGTTCTATCCTCCTGTCTTGGCTGTCCACTATTTTTCCATCCTGTAAAAATAGTATCTTTTGTCCCTGATCAATTATACCAGGATCATGGGAAGAAAAAATAAAGGTAACGCCTTCCTCCTGATTAAGCGTCTGCATGAGTTCTACAATCTCCCTGCCGGTTCTGGAATCCAGATTGGCAGTGGGTTCATCAGCTAATACAATATCCGGATTCTTGACCATAGCCCGGGCGATGGATACTCTTTGACGCTGGCCTCCGGAAAGTTCCCGGGGCTTATGGTTTTTTCTGTCCTCCAATCCTACTTTATCCAGAACTTGTTGGACTCTTTTTTGTCTGCATTTTTTCTGTACTTTCTGTAATACCAGAGGATACTCCACATTTTCATACACGCTCATTACCGGAATCAGATTAAAGGTCTGAAAAATGTATCCCAGCCGGTCTCTGCGATAAGAGAAAAGCGAGTTTAAACTCACCGAGGACACCTCATCAGTTCCAAACCAGACTTCACCCGAGGTGGGATTATCGATCAATCCAATGATATTCAGCAGAGTAGTCTTACCGCTTCCAGAAGAGCCGGCAATGACCAGAAAGTCTTGCTTTCGTATGCTAAGGCTGATATTCCGGAGAGCAGGTATAGGAGTTTTTCCTAAAACATATTCTTTGGAAAGATTTTCAACTTTGATAAGGCAATTATTTTTCACCGGTTTTCTCCTCTATTCTTTCCACATACTCTCTGGCCTTGGCAGCATAATCAGACTCCGGATAGATTTCGATGGTGTTTAAAAACTTCTCCCGGGCCTGGGTATAATTCTCCGCTTTCCAGAGAGCTAAACCATAATTAAAATAGCAAGGCAACCAGAAATTTTCTGTCAGTTGTAAAGTATGTTCTTGGTGAATTTTCTGGATATGCTCGAAATCCTCCAGACCACACGAGAGACGATTGAATCTGGAAGGAAGAGAAACGGAATTAATTCCTCTGATCAGTCTCACTTCCGGATTGTCCGGCTCAAAATAAACCGCTTTATCCATTCGGGCTAAGCCCTTTTTTACATATTTCAATTTATTCCAGGGTAGGGATGCATCCCGGGCTTTCATGGTTAAAAGAGATCCGTAATACACCAGGGCCAGTCCATGAGTAGAATCGATACTGAGTACTTGTAAAAAATACTCTTCTGCTTTTTTCACTGCTTGTTTATCATGTTGACTGCCGCCTCTATCATGATAATATTTCCCCAGATTCAATAGTATCTTTTCATTTTCCGGATCTTGTTTAAGCTGCTCTTCCCATCTCTCCACCTGGCCCATCACCAGATTGTTGGTTAAGCACATTTTTAAAATAAAAACAACTAAAAGTATATATTGTGTCTTGTTCATAATTTTTCTCCTTTTTTATTTCTAATTATTAAATATTTACAGCCCTTACGTTAATCTCAGTGAACTCTGCGTTTAAAATTTTTTCCTTACATTTTGAACAGCTACCAATAACAATCCCGAATTCTCTTACAAGATACAATCATTACCCAAAAGACTTAGAAAAAACCGATAAAACAGCAAAAATAGAGGATGAAACACATTATTTACTGATTAAATAGAGACTACATTGATTTATTAAAAACAATTTTGTCTTTCAGTGAAGCTGTTCACTAAAGTCAATAACGTATCAGTCTGAACTCGTGGAAGACTGACACGTTCAGTAAAAAACATTCTTAAAACTACCAAAAAAACATTTGATTTTCTACCTACTGAGTGTTATTTTAAAAATAAATTTAATCACTTGATAAATTATAAAAATTACTTATGGGTAAAACAACTA
>CAZETW010000122.1:0-7278 GCA_964515295.1 uncultured bacterium
GGATATTTTAAACAGTCTCAAAATTTATATTAGAATCAATTTTATCCGACGGGGTAAATCTGTGGTTATATATTTCTGATCAGGTCTGTATGTTAATAAGTTTGGTTATTGGAATTTGGGTATTATTTGTTATGTGGTGTCTGGGATTTGGGAATTTAAGTACTTAAAGTGCCTAAAGTACTTAAAGCCACCGGAGTACTTACAACTTTAGACACTTCCAACTTTAGGCACTTTAGGCACTTCTTCTTTCCCTTTTCCTTTTCTCCCTTCTCCCTTCTCCCTTATATAATTTACAATCCCATCGAAAAAAGGAAACAATCAGCCGTTTACATAAATCCCCGATACACCGATACTCCGTTACCCCGATACTATATAAGGATTCTGACCATTGGTCATTCTGCTTAAAGAGCCTTCAGCTTCTCCTGTATCAGTTTCCTCACACTCCCCGGGTCGGCTTTGCTTGAAGTTTTTTTCATTACCTGACCCACAAGATAGTTAAGAGGTCTGGTGTTTCCCTGTCTTATCTTTTCTGCTGCTTCCTGGTTTTCAGTTATTACCTGGCTGCATAATTTTTCCAGCAAGGCAGTGTCCTGTATGATTTTCAGATTTTTTCTTTTTATTAGAGCCTCAGGACTTTCTCCGGACTCAAACATGTCTTTTAAAACAGACCGTGCAATTTTTTCTGTTATCGTACCCTGAGAAATATAATTGATCAGTTCCGCAAAATGTTCAGGTGACAGAGCAGAATCTTTTAAGTTTTGCGAGGTTTCATTGAGCAGGGTAAAGAGGTCTTTGATAATCCACCTAATTAACTTTTTAAGATCTTTACAACGGATCGAACAGGCTTCAAAAAATTCAGAAATATCTTTATCCCTGGTTAACAATAAGGCTTCATCTTTTCTAAGATGGTATTGATCCATGAACCGATTCTGTTTTTTATCCGGTAACTCAGGCAGAGTGTCTTGAATATTTGCAATAAAATCCGGATCAATTTCGATATCTGGAAGGTCAGGTTCCGGAAAATACCGGTAGTCAGGTGCATCCTCTTTGGTCCGGAGAAGGCAGGTGATCTTTTTATCTTCATCAAACCAGCGGGTTTCCTGTTCCACCTTTCTGCCGGATTTAAGTATCTGTGTCTGCCTTTTTATCTCATATTCCACTGCTTTCAGGATAAATTTAAATGAAGTCATATTTTTTATTTCTGTACGATTGCCGAAGTGCTTTGCACCTTTAGGTCGGATTGATACATTCACATCGCAGCGGAACTGCCCTTTTTCAATGCTGCAGTCACTGATGCCTATATAGCGGAGTATCTGCTGCAGTGTTTTTAGATAGGTATGTGCCTGGTCCAGTGTCCGTATGGGGTTGCGGGTATGGTCTGCGACAATTTCGAGTAAAGGAATTCCGGAACGGTTGTAGTCCACATAGCTGTGTTCTTCAGAATCAGTATTATGCAGCGTATGCACCAGTTTCCCGGCGTCTTCTTCCAGATGAATGCGTTTTATGCCTATCTGATGGGTCCAATTATCCCGGTCGGTTATCTCCAGATAGCCGTTTTCACACAGAGGAAATTCATATTGGGTTATTTGATATCCTTTAGGAAGGTCCGGATAAAAATAGTTTTTACGGGCAAATCCTGATTTCAGGTTTACTGTACAATTCAGAGCAAGTCCGGCCCGGATACAGTATTCCACTGCTTTTTTATTTATTACCGGAAGAACACCTGGCTGTCCGGTACAGACCGGACAGATATGAGTATTGGGAACAGCTCCGTATTTCACCGGACAGTCACAGAAAAGTTTTGTCCTGGTGTTCAGAGCAACGTGTGTTTCAAAGCAAATAATTGTCTCATAGTACATATAAAACAATTCCTTTATTCAGCTGTGATTTGCTGGTAGGAATGTCCGGTCTTCAATACAGTCTTTTCATCAAATGGTTTGCCGATAATCTGAAATCCTGCAGGGAGTCCGTCAATTGTACCGCAGGGTACACTCATGCCGGGCAGGCCGGCCATATTCAGAGAAACAGTATACATATCCATAAGATACATTTTCAAAGGATCATCTCTATTTTCTCCCAGCTTAAAAGGGAGGTTGGGAGTGACAGGAGAAATGATAACATCCATTTTTTTAAAAGCCTGGTCAAAATCCTGCTTTATCAAGGTTCTTACTTTCTGAGCCTTCAGGTAATATGCCTGATAGTGTCCGGCTGACAGCACATAGGTGCCCAGCATAATTCTTCGTTTGACTTCCTTGCTGAACCCCTGATACCGGGTGTTTTCATACATTGCTTTTATGTCAGTATAATTGTTGTTTGCTCGCAGTCCGTACCGGACACCGTCATACCGGGCCAGATTACTGCTGGCTTCGGCAGTTGCAATGAGATAGTAAGCGCTGATGGCATAATCAGCATGTGGAAGAGAGATGTCAATAATTTCAGCTCCATTTTCTTCAAGTAACTGCACTGCCTTTAAAATGTTATTTTTAATCCTCTCGTCCAGACGTGTATTAAAATACTCTTTTGGCAGACCGATTTTGAGTCCTTTGATATTGTTGTTCAGGGAAGAGAGAAAATTATTATCCTCTGTATCGGCTGAGGTGGGATCTTTTTGGTCAGGTCCGCATATTGTCTGTAATAACATGGCACAGTCTTCCACCGTCCGTCCCAGTACTCCGATCTGATCCAGGGAGGATGCGTAGGATATAAGACCGTATCTGGAAACTCTACCATAGGTTGGTTTGATGCCAACTACTCCGCAGAAGGCAGCGGGCTGGCGTACGGATCCGCCGGTATCGGTACCCAGTGCCAGGATGGTTTCTCCGGCAGCAACTGCAGCAGCTGATCCTCCGCTTGATCCGCCTGTGACATATTCTGTATTGACTGGATTTCTGGTAGGGCCGAAGATACTGTTTTCAGTTGAAGAACCCATGCCGAATTCATCCATATTGGTTTTACCGATCCCGATCATCCCTTCCTGAAATACTTTTTTTACTGCGGTTGCATCATAGGGGGGAAGATAATTTTTCAGAATTTTTGATCCACAGGTTGTGGTCAGATCCCGGGTGCATACATTATCCTTCAAAGCTATAGGTATACCGTTCAACAGAGAAGTTTGTTCTTTTTTACTGAATTTTTTATCGGCTGCTTTTGCCTGCTGCACAGCCTTTTCTCTCAATACAGAGATATAGGCATTGATATCTTTTTCTCTCTGATCAATTCGCCGGAACACAGATTTTGTTATCTCCTGCGAACTGATCTCCCCGTTTTTCAGCAGGGTGCTGAGCTGAGCAGCTGTATGATCACACAATTCCAATATTTTCAGTCTTCCTTGATTTTGGGTACTTTGAAATAGTTTTTTTCTTTTTCCGGAGCGTTTTTTAGAATAGTTTTAATATTATCTCCACCACCTGGTATATCATTACGCCATTTATTTTTATGTTTTTTTAACCCTGAGAGAGGCTCAATGCTGTCTGTATCCAGTTCGTGCAGAGTGCTGACATATTCCAGAATAGATCTCAGTTCTTTGCTGAAAGAATCGATTTCTTTATTTTCTATTCTCAGTCCTGCGAGTTCAGCAATGTATTCAATCTGTTTTTTACTGATTTTTTCTTTCATTGTTACACCGGATGTATGTATAAATATCTTTTTTTGAAGGTAAGAAATTAAGAATTCAATCGCAAATACTGCTATTCCAATCTATATCCATAATGTAACGAAAGTATTAATTTAAACGTTTCAAATAAAACGCTTTAAACATTAACGTACCAATACCATTTTTTTAATTATAGCAAAATCTTCTGTTTGCAATGTATAAAAGTAGATACCAGATGCTAAACTTTTCCCATAAAAAACAACTTGAAAACGACCAGGGCTCAGCTTCTCATTTTTTAAAAGTGTGTTTACCTTTATTCCCCGGATATTATAGATTTCCAAAGTGACAGTAGATAAATCTGTCAAAGAAAACTGAATAACGGTAAGAGCATTGAATGGATTCGGAAAATTCTGATATAATCTAAATGATTTAATGTTATGATTTTCATTATTTATAATATTTGTTGTGAATCCGATATCATCCAGCATCTGCTGAATTTCCTGATTGGACATAAACAGATCCCAGCAAAGCTGCGTGCGGTAGTTTTCGATCATAATGACAATAGGTCCCTGATCAATAGCGATATAACTCTGAGCAAACCAGTTTTCTCCCAGGTTAAAGGAATCTTTGAATCCAAATTCACCCCAAAGCTGCTGTCCATAGGTGTAGTAGAAATTCTTTAAAGCGGCCTTTGATGCTTCAGGAGTATACGGCATGGCGCTCAGGGCAGCAGTAGGTGTAATAGTGCCGTTATCATTGGTCATGGGTTCATGAGCACTGTACCCCCAGGGGTTGTCGCTGGCGGTTAGACCCCAGGTTAGGGAATCATATCCGGTTTTATTCAGAGGATTTTCCATACAGTAAGCCCGGTGGATCAGAGATGTGTTTCGATTGTTTACAAAATAGTTGCAGAATTGATCCTGTTTGTTTCTGGGATCAAATCCCAGAAAAGAGTAATGTGTAAAGAACAGAGGACCGCCATAGTCTTTGCCCACATACTGCTTATAGCCATAGAAGGTTTTGCCATTTGTATAATACGGTGAACCAGCCCATCCGTTGGTATAAAGAGAAGCAGGAACCGAGTGGGTGGGAGAGGCAATAGCCAGCAAATAGACTATCATACATTCGTTCCACCCGATTATTGGCATATTCATCTGCCATCCATAGTTTGGTGACCAGTGCCAGTAAAGAACTAAGCCGTCTTCAGTTCGGCGGTACCAATCCCATTCCACACCTTCCCACATGGCGGTGGCACGCTGCCGGATATCATTCTCCACCGGATCATCAAGATTAAAATACTTCCGAACAGTTAACACTCCCTGGATGAGATATGCTGTTTCCACCAGATCCCCGCCGTCATCATACTGACTGAAGGGAATGGCCTCTCCGGTGGCACCGTTTATCCAGTGAGCCCAGGCTCCATGATAGGTAGTGGCTTTTTCCTGAAGAAAGGTAAGGATTTTCTGTACCCGGGCTGCAGCAGAATCCCTGGAGACAAATCCTCTCTCAGCTCCGATAACCAGAGCCATTAATCCAAAGCCGGTTCCACCGCTGGCGCAGGTTACCCCTGAACCTTTGCGTTCCCGGGCCAGACCGCTGACCGGATGGCCATAATCATAGAAATACCGGAATGTCGCCTCCTGAACTGAGGTTAAGAGTTCATCTTCGGTCATGGCATATGAGCTTGCAGATACTGTATCTGAAGGTTCCGACATCTGGTGATTCTCATTTTCTGCAGTCACATAATAAAAATAGGTTTTATCGTTTTCATCAATGTAGTCACTGTAAAGATGCACTGTATGTATAACGCTGTTCACTGCTGCATAAATTCCGTTTTGTGTATCAGATCTGTAGATCGTATATCCAATCAGATCTTCTTCAGTATTAATTATATTTATTACCTTTTTTATTGATATCTTATCAGTTTCTTATGGATTTACAATACTTATAATTCTTAAAATAAAAAACTATAATATTATATAAAGGAAGTTGGTCATAAAAAGAATTGGAAATTGTTTACATGTATTAATATAAATGAAATCCCTTACTGTGCATTTCTGCAGTCAAATACATTTTATATATACTGTTGTTTAGCGGATAATCCCAGCATCCCATTCTGTGAAACAGATTTCCGCCGAAACCGGATTTAAATTTGTATAATCCATACAGGGGGTGGGAGGGATCAGGAGAGGGAGCTACCCCAAACATATCATATTCAGTACACCCCCTTTTTTTTGCTCTTTTCATGGCTTCCCACTGCAAAGCATAGGTTGCCATAAAGTTTTTTTTGACTGCAGATGAGGCTCCGTAAAGATAGGTTGCTCTTTGACCCGAGAAAACCAAAAACATTGCCGCCAGCGGAGTTTGATTATGTTCTGCTATCAGTAATTCAACCTCAGCAGGTGATGAAGTATTAGTGGCATTGGTATTAAGTACAGATTTAAAGTATTTTTTCTTATGAAGATACATTTTGTTTCTCTTACACGTCTGTTTGTAGAGTGTATACCAGACATCCAGCTCTTTGAGATCAGTTCGTCTTACGCTGATCCCTTTTCGTCCTGATAATCGTATATTATATCTGGTTTTGGATTTCATCTCTTTCAGCAGTGTACTTTCACCTTTGGTCAAATCTACAAAGATTGTGTCTTGGGGCAGTATATTTGTGTTGGATTTTTTTAAATTCCATTTCTGAGTGTCAAAATTCAGACGAATTTCCTGGTTTGCCTTTCTGGGAGGTCCGGTCCAATTGTCATTATCATCAAAATATGAATCATCTTCTGCCCAGAGAGATTTCCATAACAGATCATATCGTAAGAGTATGCATTTTGTGGGTAAATATGGTCGGAGTGATTCAGATAACTTTTCCAGAAATAAACCTTTATTATCATTACTTGGTTTTATTTTAGGTCCGTAAGGAATATATGCAATCTTAAAATCATCTCCAACGTGCTCAAGCAGGACTAACATATCATCGATGATATTTTTTTGATCTTCTGAATCAGTATATATATCTGATGCTTCAATTTTTAGGTTAAATGCTTTGGGAATGATACCCTGCTTCCGTTTTACCTCGGACCAGAATGCTGTCTGCTGTAAGATTGGCGTTTTGAATATATTTTTTGTACTTTTACTTTGAACGATTACTTTCATTTAATTCTATTTTATTCCCAAAAAGTTACAGCAGGTGAATTTTTTATAAGAACAGCATATTGAAAATAATCAGTGGTGGGATGATCCTCTACCACCACTTCGGATGTGAGGAGATAATGAGTTTGTTCAAAGGGTGAGTTTTCACCTTGTAAATTAAACAGTGTTACATCTCCTAAAGCTGCTTCTAATAGAAATGTACTGCTCCTCACTCCATAGGTAATAGGTTTTGTATTACCGTTAGCAGTTAAATAATAAGAATTTGTATAAAAATAATTAATACTTAATATTTTTCCTTTAACAGGTATATCACACCCCTGTTCCAGCATAGTAGCAAAACTTCGACCACCATAGGGATTACTGTTAGATGATATCTGACATATATGGAAGCCACCCCATTGTCCGAAAAACCTTTTGGGAATGGAATCCGGCAGCCAATTATAAACTTTCAGGAAGTTGTTGTATATTGCCTGTTCTCTGATGGTGTTATCATTTGTGGAATAAAATGAAAATGTATCAGTAAAATTTTCCACAATCAT